>SVSQ01000043.1 GCA_015064245.1 Oscillospiraceae bacterium
ATAACCGACTCCACGCAGGCGGAACTTCAAAAACTCGAAGAAGACAAGAAACTCATCGAAGAGAAAATCGCTCAAGAGGAGTTCAAGGATTCCCAAAAACTCACGAAGGAACGAATCGAGTTTTGGTTCGAGCAGTTCCTTTATTTTGACAAAACCGACAAGGGAGCGAGAGAATATCTCGTCAACTACTTCATCAACCGTATATTCCTTTACGACGATAGGATTGTTATTATATATAACCACGACGGTGACAACCGTACCGACCTATCAAACGAGGAGATTGAAGAGGCTTTGAGTTCGGATTTGACACACGACCGACCACCAAACACCAACCTATCCGAACTGTTTCGTTACGACGAAACTGTTCGGATTTGTTTTTTACTTTGATTATCCATATTGAAACACATCGCCGAGAGCGACCCAACGGTTACTCTCGACGGTGCTTTGTCCATTCAACAAATTTTGAATAGTAATTACTTTGCCTTATTTACGCACTTTTTTGGCGTTTTTACCTAACATCGTATCTTTATTATTTGAGACTGAAGATATATTTCACATCGTGTTGCTTTTCGCCGTTTTTGTACTCACCGTAAACGACCAAGGTTTCGCCCGTCTTTTGCTCCATCACGTAATAAACCGTGCAGCCTCCAAAGGCAGGATCAGGTAAAAATTCGTAAGCTGTCTTGTTATTTATCCGCATCTCATTTATCCGCTCGGTATAGTCCAACCCATCGTATTTCATAGTTATATACTTATCAAAGTTGTAATAGTTGATCTGTGTCTTTTTCACCATACCCATACGCATTTTGACACCGTCGTTCACCGTATAGAGTACGCCGTCCTCGACCGTAATTCCAAATGCTTCTCCTCCGTATTCCTGTCTCAGATAGTCATTATTATCTGGAGACTTGTACCGTATGCTTAACCCTTTCGTATAAATCTCGGAGGGAGCGAAAATCATCTTTCTGACGTAATCAAGATATTCGGCTTTTTTCGCTTCTATATCCTCGCCTTCTCTTATCCGCCAATATTCGCAAATATAACTTGAAAGCGGGCATTGCCACGGAACTATGTATACCTGACTTTCATCAATATCGTACGATGCAAGTATTTCCCGCATTTGACTTTCATCTACGCCTCTGAGATCCATAACTTCATCATCTGTCCGATCTCTCGGCTGGTCTGAATGGGGAAGAAGACCGAAATAAAAGTTGTTTCTCGACATTTGCCAGACGTAAACGTCCAGCCCGTTAGATGCGTCAAGACCGATATATCCGGGGTATTTTTTGTGCAGGCGGTCAAGCGGAGTGTCTGTACCTAAGAGTCTGTTCAATCTTGTTTGTGTCTCCTCATCAATACAAGCCTCGCGTCCTCTCGCATGATCGATCAGCAAGCCCTTTGAATCATACAATATCGTAGTATTATTATATGTGAACACAAAATCACCGGTTTGACACGACATAATTCCATAATTCCATTTGCATTCATCCAGAATATCAAATATCAATGACGTTGCCTCTTTTGTTAAAGGTATATTACGTCTGCTACTTAACTCTCCGCATTTTTCTACGTATTGATAACACGAGATAGGAGATTTGTAGTTATCAGGCTTAACGTAAACTCCCTTTAAAAGCATATTAAGTTCATAGCGTAACTCATCTGAGAGTATGGCCGAGTAGCCCCGATCTTTGTCAACGAGAGTTCCGCATTCAGAATGGTAGGTCACGGTAGCATCCCGCAGTTTGAATTCAAAATCGCAGGCGCAATTTGTCATACCCTTTTCCCATTTGCTGTCGTTCAGAATTGAGATGATACGGTCCACGGTCTCTTGCGTGAAATCGATGAGACGCACCGCGCTTAGCTTGCCGTCTGTTTCTGCATATTGCGTGCAGGAAAAGGCTTCGTTATCGTAATCCGATTTGGGATCGGTCAAAAAGCAGACCGCCACAGCAACGCAAGCGACCACCGCGATTATTATGATCCAGAACGCAGGCTTTTTGTAGCTGAGTACGGATCTTATGCGCTCCTTTACTCCGACCTCGCCAAAGGCGAGGGGACAAGCGGCGATCATACGTCTGCTTACGCTACAGGAGAGCAGAGCCTCGGTGTAGTCAGCCCTTGCGTCTCGGTCGAGCTGACCGATGACTTTTTCGTCGCAGGCGAGCTCGATGTCTCGGCAGAGCAGAATATAGCCCAGCCACATCAGTGGGTTGAACCAATGGAGCGTAAGCAGCAGAAAACCGATCGGCTTCCAAAGATAGTCTTTTCTGCGGATGTGAGCGTTCTCGTGAGCTATGACGTGAGAGGCATCCTTTTCGCTCATGTTGAACGGAAGATAGATCTTCGGCTTGATAAGTCCGAGAACGAAGGGAGAGGCGATGTTCTCGCTCTTATAGATATTGTCGCGGATGAGCACAGCCGTTCCGATCTTGCGTTTTAAGCGCAGGTAGCTGACCGCAGTATAGACGAGCAAAGCGGCGATACCCACGATCCATACTGCCGTTAAAAACGGAATTATGATCTGCAGAGGATTCGCGCTATCTCCGACTGCGGGGGAGAAGGATTCTACGATGATGGGGTTCAGAGTGTCGTTTACGATCGGAATACCGGTGTTGATCTCCGGCGTCTGATCGATCATAATATCGGGACTGACCACCTCGGCGCTGGGGATCAGACTCATCACGCTCTCGATAGAGAATGGGCAGATAAGCCGAAGCGCAACGATCCCCCAAAGCAGGACCGCGATCCATTTAGGCGCTTTCTTGAGTATCAGACGCAGGAGCAGTACTGCAAGAACGATGTAGCTTGCCGATAAGCTCATATTGAGAATACTGAGAAATATCTGTGACATCAATTCTCTCCTTTCCGATAGCTGTCTATCATTTTCTGAAGGGCGTCGATCTCCTTTTCGGATATTTTCTGATGTTTGGTGAACGCGGCGATAAATGCGGGAAGAGAGCCTTCAAAGGTCTTTTCCACCATCTCGTCTATCTCCGCGGCTTGAATCTCATCTTTGCTTACGAGAGAGGAAACGATAGTGTTTTCGTTTTTGAGCACGCCTCTTTCGGAAAGACGTTTTATTACGGTATAAGTAGTCGTAGGCTTCCAGCCCAGCTGTTCTCGGCAGAGATTTACCAGCTCGCTGCTCTTTATGGGCTCATTTTCCCATAGAATGAGACAAAAGCGGTATTCGCTTTCAAAAACTTTAGGTGTTTCCATATTAAGCTCCTTTCTCTAATCGGTTAGAGTGTATGTATAGTCTAACACATTAGAGTGGATTTGTCAATAGGGTTCAAGAAATGTTAACAATCGCAGATAAACGAAATGTAGTATTTATCTACCCTCTCAGTCTCGCTTTGCTCGACAGCCTCCCGGAGTGAGAGCCTCTGATTTGTGCGATCATCTTGTAGATAAACAATTTATAAATCCATTTGTTATAACAAAGCCTTGGCAAAAAAAGAGGCGCGTTGAGCGCCTCGGGTTTATCAGTTGGATTTTTTGATCTTCTCTTTTTGAGCAAGCTCGCGGGTGTTTTTACAGCTATCGTAAAGCGCTTCCTCTTTGATATACGCTATTTGCTGTAAAATGCTCGGTTCTGCTGTCTTGACGTTCAGAATATGCTCGAAAAGATGCTGTCTGCAAGCAGAGCAGGGACAGTTTTCGTACAAATATATCAGAATGTCTGCGGAAACGGGAGCGTCGCTTTGTCCAACGTCATAGCACATATAGTGGAACGTATCTATTTCCGTAACTTTTTTAATGTACTCAAAAAGTATTTTATCGTCGTCTTGACGGAAATTTGTCAGCAAGGCTTCAAAGGCGTGGGAATAGACGTTTATTTCGGGGTGCTCAATACTCATCAGCAGAGAGCGCAGAGCAAAATCTCGGACTGCGGGATGCTTTATTTTTGCTACAGTCGAACCAAGATGCCGAAATGCGAGTTGTTTCTTTCTGTCCGAAGGCTCGTATTCATCCAGACTTTTTTCCGTTGAAGGAAAGCTTTCCAGCAGGGATATAAGAGGCGTGGGATCGATGCTCGGACTGCTCAGGACCTCGTCTCCGAATCTTCTCAGCTGATGAAGTATCGCGAGCATTCGGTCAGCGTCCGTCTCTTCCGCAAGAGTTTTAATTATTTCCGCGTGCTCTTCGGGTGAAAGTCCTTTCCAAAGCTTCGGATCTCCGGGTGACATCGGAAAGCCTTGACTTACAGTAAAATCGATCGCTTCCTTCCAGTTGGTCGGTTTTTTAATGCCGCTTGCTTTAGCATTTTGCCGGCGTTCTTCTCTTTGCTCGTTTTCAAGCTTCTTTCTTTCAACGTACGCTTTATATACTATTTCGGCGCGGGGATCTTCGTCCCGAAGCTCATCGAATGCAGAATCAAAGCTTATGTCGGTTATCATACCGAGGGTTCGGATGAAATCATCAAAAATATCTATATCGAACCGTGAGCTTTCTGTTACAAGGATTATTGCGTTATGCAGAAAATGCTTTAAAGATCCCGGTGTGACGGAATAAAGTATCTCGGCGCACCGATACATATCGTCCCGCTCGTAATTGGGCGCATTTGAATTTGGTGCTTCTTCGTCCTTTAACGCGTTGAACAGACGCTCGTATATCTTCCAAAGAGTCTCCTTTGCGCCGGGAATATCCAGCTTTATCCAAGCCTCGAGATTATTTATATGGTCACCGTGCTGATACGGCTTACATTCCTCCTTGTAAGCCGCCAGCACCTCGGCTATGAGCGCGTCCTTATCAGTAAAGCATTCAAAAAGCTCCGCAAGAAAGAATCCGTGCGGCTCCTCCAGCTGACTATCGAAGGGAGAACCGTATATCGCGTGCTCAAGCACGGACTGGCGGAAGATCGAGGCGTCCGGCTCTTTTTTCAGAAGTAATACCGCGCGTCCGAGCCCCTTTTTCAGATAGGATTCAAATTCAGCGATCGTCATAGTTTGCTCCTCGGATAACCGATATTTGTTTTGGTTTTTGATACGCTCGTTTTTACCTTCGGTTCGGTACTGCAGAGGCGTGACGCCGAAACGCTTTTTGAAGGTGCGGATGTAGTAATTTACGTCTCCGAAGCCGTATTTGGTCGCCAGATCTCCGATAGCGATATTGGTGAAGAGCAGCTCGGGGCGTGTCTGGTTCAGACGCTCCTCAAGAACGTATTGCATGGGAGTAAGTCCCGTGAGCTTTTTAATGGTATTTGAAAGAGTCGTTCTGTTGATGCGGAAATGACCGCAGAGCCCTTCCAGCGAAATAGGCGACGAGACGTTCTCGCGGATGTAGCTGATAATTTTGTTTTCGTTTATCTCGGGAACGCCATAGTGCGCGTTTTCTGCTATATTCAGAATGGAGATCATCTCTGAACGAGCGTTGCAGGACCAGCGGCTGTTCACTTCGTTCTCGCCGATAAACTTCGTTATCTTATTCATATAAACGCGGATAGCGTTATATTCCTCTTCCAAAAGACGGACGATGCCGAAATATCTATCGTTGCGCTCGCAAAACAGATAAAAGCTTGGATAGCCGTACTTGCTCCGCATTTTTTCGTATATTGCGTTTTTGATTATACGGTGCGTGAGATTGACGTTGTAGAAATACGGGCGAAAACGCAGACTGAGACATTGATGGTCTCCGAACAGATATTCAAGGGTATCGTCTTCACTGAGGCAAAGCAGATAGTTTCCGTCCAGATAACATCGAACTCCGTTCAGCGAGATCGTGAGTGAGCTTGCGCGCAGAAGAATGAGGGAATAAAGCCCGTCTTCCGTATTCAGACCGTTGTCCGTGTGGATAAGATCGTAAGAATATTTCATGCCGAATATCGTTTCTCTCCGTGAATAATTGATACAACCATTATACCACAAAAAAACGGCGTTGTCTATGTGCAAAATACAGTAAAAATAGGACAATTTACAATTTTTGCGGGGAAAACCAAGTTTTTTTATCAGTATAATGCTGTTTCAGATACAAATATCCCCCGCGGTTCGTCTTTGAAACGCGGGGGAAACGGTTAAATAAATGGATAGAGAACCATTCCAAGCCCTGCCGAGATGAGTATCATAACTATCGGAGAGGGCTTTTTCTTTTTGACTTTTTTGAAAACGAAAGAGATCGCAAGAAGTAAAGCGAAGATGATGATTCCCGCAATATCGGGCTTGAGCGTAAGCTCGGAAACGGTCTTTAGGGACAGCAGAGTGCTCAAAAGCATGGTCGCCGCGGTTGCAAGTATCAGTCCGACGACGACGGGGCGTATACCGCCGAGAAAAGCTTTAACCCCCGCGAATTTAAGCAGGTTGCGTATGAACGCCGCTATTATCAGAATGATAATGAATGAGGGGAGCACAACGCCGAGGGTAGCGAGAAGAGAACCGAGAATTCCGCCCTGCGTAGATCCGACGAACGTCGCCATGTTTACCGCGATAGGGCCGGGGGTGGACTCCGCCACCGCGATCATATTAAGCAGCTCCTCTTCTGTCAGCCAACCGTGCGAAAGAGTTTGCTCGCGTATCATGGAGATCATTCCGTAACCGCCGCCGAAGGAGACGGCTCCGATCTGAAGAAAGGTGAGAAAAAGCTCTAAATATATCATTTCGATGTAACCCCTTTCCCGCCGTTTTTAATTTTGACCAGTCCGCCGATGAGATAAGCCGCCACTCCTATGGCGCCGCCGATAAGGATATAGAATACCGTTGAAAAGGATATTGCGAGAAGGGAGAAGGTTATCATTATCACCGTGGTAAGGGCGATGAGGGTGATATTGAAGGGCGTTTTGTTGATGCCCTTCAGCATCTTAAGTCCCGCCGACAGTATCAGGTAGATAACGCAGACCTGGATCCCGTTGAACGCGTACGCAACGTAAGTGAGGGAAAGAAAGGCGTCAAAGAAAAGGGAGATAAGGTAGATTATGATAAACGAGGGGATACAGACCGCCACAGTTGCGGCGATGGAACCGAAAACTCCGCTTATCTTGTAGCCTATGTAGGTGGCGCAGTTGATAGCGATTGGACCGGGAGTTGATTCCGCGATAGCTACCATGTCGAGAAACTCATCCTTTTCGAGCCATTTCTTTTTGGTGACCATTTCGTTTTCGATAAGAGCGATCATGGCGTACCCGCCGCCGAAGGTGAAAAGCCCGATCTTGAGCATGGTTAAAAACAATTCGAGAGTTTTTTTGAATTTCAATTTAAGTGTCCTTTCTGAAAACGTGACTCAAGCCTTTTCAGTGGCGAATCGTTCGTCTGCGTAGTCGAAAGTAAAGGTTTGCTCGCCGACCGCTATTTCAAATCCGCCGTCGGTAAGACTTACGGAGGCGGTAATCTCGCTTTCCTCTCCGAAGGGGAGCAGAAGTGTAGCAAAACGGGTATCAACACCGCGTTTTGTGTAAGAAACGACGGGCGCGGGAGAGTGCTCGTGCTCTTTTGGACCGTGTATGGGCTTCCAACCTATGTATTTTGGCGCGTACTGACCGATCTGGATCTTCGGATATTTATCTGAGATCATCTTCATCACCGCGCCGCTTCGGTAATTTGCCTTGACGCAGTGCTCAAACGCCGAAACGGGAACGTAAGGAAGCTGGAAGGATACCTCGCAGTCGTGTTCCTTTTCGTCGCGGGACTCAAAGCGGTCGAGAAGAAGGAAGAACGGAGGAAGAGAGCCAAGACCTTTCTTGAAGAAAATGACCTTTCTGGAGTGCTTGACGTCGATAAGCTCGTCTCCGTAGCCCTGATCGAAATAGCCCTCGGCTATTTCGTATTCATCACCGAAAGCGTAGGAGAAATCAGCGTGTATCCTTTCGGGGATTACGCCGTATTTATGAGTTTTCATTCGGTTCTGGTTTTCGCCGTCCACCATTCCGGTACTGTGAGAACGGGTGCCGACAGCGTATTTTCTCATATCGGACGTGTCGTAAGCGTAGGTTCCCGTATCAGCCAGCATATCCGTTCCGTAGGCATAAAGCTGGAACGCCAGCTTATCCTCATGCTGGTGCGCTTGCCCTTCAGGACCTGCATCAAGAAACGCCCAGATAGCGTCCTTGCTCCAATCGGTACGTATAACGGTAAATCCGCCGTAAGGCAATACGCAGGACGTATAGCTTGGGGGAACGCCCTCGACGCGCGAGGTCGCAAAGTAACGGAAGGTCTCGTCGTCGGGGAAATAGCCGTGCGCGTTAGTCATAGCGCGGACTACGTCGGCTTCCGCGCTGTCGTTCAGACCGGGAGTCTTCAGATTAGGCTTGGAGAGCTGGATATACATTGAGTACATAGTGCGGACGCCGTTTATAAAGTCCGCGGGGACTTCCTTTCCGAAGGTCTCAAGCAGAGTCTTCATACGCATATAGTTGCCGATGATGCCGCCGTGATATCCCGTGGTCAGCTCGATCTGCATACCGTCGGGATATACCTGGGTATTGATCTCCTCGGTGAGTATGCGGAGAGCGGTGCCGAGCCAGTTTTCAGCGTCTGCCATAAAGGGATAGCAAAGTCCCATGGTGGAAAGTCCCACCATTTCGGTTATTACCCAGTTGTTGTGTGAGCGCTGGGTGTTATTTTGGGTGAGACGGTGACCGTGCTCCCAGATGGATTTGAACATATCCACCCATGTCCTATCGGGAACGGAAGGGGAGTTTATAAAAACGTTTATAAACGTAGGCCATCTTGTTGACATACGGACACCCGCTTCAAGAGTTCTCCACAGCGGTCTTCCGCCGCCTCCGCCCTCGTTTTCGGGACATTCCGCCTGCTCGATCCAGGAGCTTAACATATAATTGTAGCGCGCGGCGTACTTTTCATCGCCCGTACGCTCGTATGCCCGCGCAAGCACCAGCAGCTCGCTGTGATACTGAAGGTGGAAAGAGAATTCAACGTACTTGTTGAAGGTGGGATTGTGCTTCCAATCGATTATGCCGTTTTCAAATTTGTGCTTGTAACCGATGGAGTAGACGTATCCCTCCAGTACCTGGTCTGCGTATTCCTCTTCGCTCACGCCGCCCGTACCTTCTATTCCTGCGCGGGGAAAGCTCGCGATTTTTTCATCGGGAAAACGGGTACGAAGAAAATCCGCGAAGGTCTTTTCCGCTTCCGCGTTCTTGCCCTCGGCAAACAGCTCGCCCGCTTTCTTTAACTCGGGGATAGACAGATCCAGTACCTTTTCGTAAAAATCCTTGTCGCTTAAACGCATAAGATCATCTCCTTTTTTGTGTGGTATAATTAGGTTTATAAATTGGTGTTTATCGGGCAGGCGAGCGCCTGCAGGCAAATAAATTATTTGCTAAAGACGGGTGTGTTTTGTAGATTTTGCGGACCGTCTAGGACGCCGGTCCCTACTTTAATCTCCCCAAAATCTCTGCGAAGATTTCGGTCTTTTTTCGGAGCAAAGCGGAGGAAAAAGCGCTGACGGTGTCAGCGAGAAAGCTTCGAGGTGTGACACACATCTATGTTCGCACAAGCTTAGCGGTGTCACATTTATCAACCCTCTCAGTTCCGCTATGCTCGACCTTGATAACGAAGTTATCTAAGTCTCCACGGAGTGAGAGCCTTCCATTCGTGCGCATCTGGAACATAATCCTCCACCAAATCTCTGCGAAGATTTCGGTCTTTTTTCGGAGCAAAGCGGAGGAAAAAGCGCTGACCGCCGTCAGCGAGAAAGCTTCGAGGTGTGACACACATCTATGTTCGCACAAGCTTAGCAGTGTCACGCATAAATCAAAATTTGAAACTATAAAAAAATCATCTAATGCAACCGTAAACTGCATTTCTGAGTCTGGGCTGATACCACTCCTCGCGGGGATTCAGACAATGCTGAACGTAGAAAACTCCCAGCCCGATAGTGTTATCGGTTATAACGGTCGCGCCTGCCGCGCCGCCCCAGCCGAATTCGCCGAGATTGGCGACAGAGCCTGAAAGAGCCCTATCGATATGTGTGCGGACTCCAAGACCGTAGCCGTAACCGCGCAAAGCCTGCCAGCAGTAATCCTTATGCTGAGCCTCGTTCAGACGGTCTGTCTTCATAAGCTCAACGGTGTAGGGGGAGAGGATGCGCGCTCCGTTTATGCCCTTTCCGCTTCCCGCAAGCGCCGCGACGAACTTCGCGTAGTCGCTTACAGTGGTGATGATGCCGGCTCCGCCGCTGTCGTACTCTTCGCCTAAAATGTGGGAATTGCGTTTACCGACGTTGACGAAGGTGCCGTCTGCGGCAGTTCCGTATTTCTGAGCCTCGACTATATCAAAATTAGTGCTCGCTCCCTTGGGAACGAAGGAATACTGCGAAGCCATGTTTTCAAGTATCTTGTCCGTAGGATGATATACGCTCTGCTCCATTTCAAGAGGCTCGAATATGTTCTTTCGAACGTAGTCGCGGAATTTCATCCCCGAGACCGCTTCGACGAAGCCCGCAAGCACGTCGTGGCAGAGAGAATACTGCCAATGCTCTCCCGGATCGAAGGAAAGTGGCTCGGAGGCAAGCTGACGGATAGCGGTCAGGGTGTCGTATTTTCCGTCCGTCATCTCCTTTGTCTTGAGAAATGAGGGCGATCTCATATTATAGTCAAAACCCGCGGTCATAGAGAAAAGATCGCCGATGCGGATAGGTCTTTTCGCTTCTCTCACGATTCCGTCCTTTTCGCGGACGGACATATATCTGTATTCGGGGATATATTCGTACAGGGGATCGTTTAGCAGATACTTTCCTTTTTCAAGAAGCTGAGCCGCCGCGGTCACCGTTGCGACCTTCGAGCAGGAATAGATGAAGACGTGCTCGTTACCCGTGAAAGGCGTTTTTGTTTCGAGGTCGGAATATCCTGCTGCGTAGGAAAACACCTCTTCGCCTCTGAGATATACCTTGACTGCGTTTCCCGGAGATCGGTTTGCAGCCATATAATCGACAAATTCTTTAACAGCTGAAAAATCCATGCTTTTGATCATCCTTTCATCATTATGGTTATATTTAAATATTATCACAAACACAATTATTTGTCAATGAGTGAGAAAATAAAAATGATTTTTGTTTTATATTAAACTTGACATAATTTCCAAAATATTGTATAATGAATCAACCAAAGTAAACACATCGGGAAAGGAACGGTCATAAAAATGTACGAAAAGCTTTATTTTGATAATCCTTCGGGAAACAGCTTTCACTATCTCAGATATATACCGAAAAACGTAAACAAAGATGAAAAGATTCCTCTGCTCGTCTTCATGCACGGCGCGGGAGAGCGCGGAAATACCGACGGAAGCGAAGTTGACAAGGTGGCAAAGCACGGTTATTTTGCACGCGTAGCGGAAGGCAAGGAATATCCGTTTGTAATGGTGGCGCCTCAGTGCCCTTCGGGGAATTACTGGGGAAGCTACGTCGAGTCTCTGAACAAATTCCTTGACCGTATGATCGCCGAAAATAATATAGATACTGACCGCGTCTACCTTACCGGACTTTCCATGGGCGGAACGGCAAGCTGGCTGTGGTCTCTCGGCAATCCCGAACGCTTCGCGGCTGTCGCCCCCGTTTGCGGAGAGGGCATAAGCTGGTACGGCGGAAATCTTGTGAAGATCCCGATACGCGCCTTTCACGGCGACTGTGACGATACTGTCTCGCCTCACGAGAGCCTTGCTATGGTATCAAGCATCAATAAGCGGGGCGGAAAGGCGTCCCTTACCCTTTTCCCGGGAGTAAGACACAACGCATGGGATTACGCGTATAACGACGAGCTCATAGAATGGTTTGCATCGCAGTCCCTTAAAAACAACGAGGTTAAATAAAATGCATAATTTTTTCGTTGAAAGCGATGCTCTTGACGGCGTTTTCAGAATAACGGGCGCGGATCATAACCATATAAAAAACGTTCTGCGTATGCGTGAGGGGAATACGTTTCTGGTCAGTTACGATGGAAAGAGCCATCTGTGCGCGCTGGCGGGCTTTGAAAACGATACCGCTCTTGCGGAGATCGTTGAGGAAGACTATCAGGATACGGAGCTTCCCGTACAGCTCTATCTGTTTCAGGGGCTGCCGAAGGGGGACAAGCTGGAGCTGATAATCCAGAAAGCCGTGGAGCTTGGTGCGAGCGGGATAATACCCGTGGAGATGTCCCGTTCCGTTGTGAAGATCGAGGACAAAAAGCGCAAGCAGAAGCAGGAGCGCTGGCAGGCGATAGCAGAGAGCGCGGCAAAGCAGAGCAAAAGAAACGTTATACCCACGGTAAGCGAGGCGGTCTCGTACAAAAAAGCCATGGAGCTTGCCTCGGAGATGGATGTTTTCCTCGTCCCGTATGAGAATGAAAGAGGAATGGCTGCCACCGCGGACGCTCTTGAAAAGCTGAAAAATGCAAAAAAGGTAGGCGTTCTTATCGGCCCCGAGGGGGGCTTTGACGACAAGGAGATAGCTCTTGCAAAGGATGCGGGCGGCGAGATAGTTTCCCTTGGAAAACGTATTCTCCGCGCGGAGACTGCGGCTATCACGGCGCTGTCAATGTGTATGCTTTATATCGAAATGAACGTTTAGGGGTGAAGACCAAGCTATGAAAACACTTCCCGAAAAATACGTCGCCCGAATGAAAGAGCTGCTGGGTGACGAGTACGAAAGCTACGAAAAGACGCTTTCGCAGCCGCCCGTCCGAGCCTTTAGAGTGAATACTGACAAGATATCCCTTGAGGATTTTGAAAAGCTGAACGTCTTCTCAAAAAGCAGGATACCCTACGTCGAAAACGGCTTTTACCTTGAATACGAGGACAAGATCGGCAACCACCCGTATCATCACGCAGGTATGATCTACGTTCAGGAGCCTGCGGCTATGGCGCCCGCTGAAAGCCTTGAAATTGACCCGGATTGGGTAGTATTAGATATGTGCGCCGCGCCGGGCGGAAAGAGCAGTCAGCTCAAAAATAAGCTGGGCGAAAAGGGATTTCTGGTTTCGAACGAGATAATCTCGTCCCGCTGTAAGCTTCTTACGGGTAACGTGGAGCGTCTTGGACTTCATAATACGGTCACCACCTGCATGGACAGCGAAAGGATCGCAAAGACCTTTCCAAAGACCTTTGATATGATAATGGTGGATGCACCTTGCTCGGGAGAGGGAATGTTCCGCAAGGAAGAGATAGCTATCGACGAGTGGAGCGAGGAAAACGTTCTGATGTGCGCCGCGCGCCAAAAGGAGATACTGCATAACGCCTCGCTCGCTTTGAAGGACGGCGGATATATCGTTTACGCTACCTGCACGTTCTCCCTTGAAGAGAACGAAATGACCATCGACAGCTTCCTTTCATCGCACCCGCAGTTCGAGATATTGCCCCTTTCCGAACGCGTGCAGGAATACACGGCTCGCGGAATTGCCTTTGAAGGATGCAATTGCGAGAACATCAGTTACGCGGGACGCTTCTATCCCCATAAGGCAAAAGGCGAGGGTCAGTTCATGGCGGTCCTGCATCACAGGGGTGAAAATGATGATGAAAAACGCACGACGATCGCACCCGCAAAGCCTGATAAGATAGTTTCGGATTTCCTTGACGATACTCTGATGTCGTACGATAAATCCAAGGTCTCTGTGTATAACGGAAATCCCGTTTATCTCACCCCGCGCCTTGAAATTAAAAAAGGCGCCGCGTTTTCCTGCGGCGTCAATATAGGTGAGATCAGAAAGAATTACATTCAGCCCCATCACCAGTTTTTTATGGCTATGGGGAAGCTCTTTAAGAGAAAAATAGAGCTCTCCGCAGATAGCGAAGAGCTGAAAAAGTATCTTCACGGCGAGGAGATACAGACAGACTGCGGTAACGGCTGGGCTGTGGTCACCGTGGACGGATGCGCCGTTGGCGGCGCGAAGGTAGTCTCGGGAACGGCAAAGAACCATTATCCAAAAGGATTGAGGACGAAGTGATCATAGATCAAAATTTATTCCGCGAACCCAATCTTCCATATGATATCCACCGCCTTTGTAATGATCAATTCCGTTATCTTTATCCGTAATGTAAAGGGATAGGATTCCGATTTCTTTTTTATCGTCGGGATTTTTAAAATGTATCAAAATCCCAATGTCGTAGTGTTTTCCGTTTGCGGAAACAGTAAAATCGGTTTGTGCATAATCAGCTCCGTATCCTGTGCCGAGTGCTCCATCTGTAAGACATATTACTTCTGGTGGGAGCATACTTAAAAGTGTAGCAGCCTTTGTCTCAAAATCAGGGGATGATGTAACGGATGGCGTAAAAAGTTTTGTAAGCTCGTTGATATCTTCGCTGTTAAAAGCTTTGACCAGATCTTTTCGATAGTTGTAAACTGCTTTTTCCCATCTTACGTACTGACACGACGTAAACGATGTTAAAAGCATAGCGAGCGTGATAACTAACAGCAAAATTTTCTTTTTCATAAATATACTCCTTTCGTTGTTTTGTCAAGGTATATTATATCACAAATACAATATTTTGTCAATAAGAACTTAAACGGCTCAAAGCATCTCGCTCTGAGCCGTTTTATCATTTATGCTTTTTTTACTGTCTTAGTCGTTTTTGAAGAAATAATCTCTATCCATTCCTTTACAGTTTCGTCCTTTTGAAACGAGATGTCGGGGAGTGGATATTCTTTTCCGATGTCCTCGCTTTTTGATGCTCCTAATGGGTGGTAAGGCTCTACCTCGACCTGCAAAACTCCGTCAAGCGCCTGCGCCAGCTCTCCGATCGCTTCAAGATGCTCGCGTCTTGCGTTATAGCCGGGAATGAGCGGGCAGCGAAGGATTATCTTCGCTCCGTTTTCACTCAAAGTGCGGAGATTTGCGAGAATACGCTCGTTTGAAACGCCCGTGAACTCTTTGTGTCTCACGGGATCGGACTCCTTGACGTCCCAAAGGAAGATATCGACGTACGGTATAAGCTTTTGAACGTCTTCCCATTTTGCGTGACCGCAGGTCTCGATGCAGGTGTGCAGACCGTTTTCCTTTGCGGCTTTCAGAAGCTCAAGGGTGAAATCTGGCGTAAGGAGCGGATCTCCCCCCGATAACGTGACCCCGCCGCCCGAATTGTCGTAAAACGCCTTGTCCTTCATAACCTCTTTGATGATCTCGGGCACGGTCATCTCCTTGCCGCAGATCTCAAGAGCGCCAACGCAGGCGTCCGCGCATTTTCCGCAGGCGATGCAACTTGCGCGGTCGATCAGATGGGCTCCGTCCTCGCCTACCGTGTGCAGACCGCTTGGGCAGACTCTCTGACATTCAAGACAGCCGATACAGCGGCTTTTGTGAAGCATCAGCTGTGGTTTCATCGCCTTGGATTCGGGATTATGGCACCAAAGGCAATTCAGCATACAGCCCTTCAAAAATACGGTGGTGCGTATTCCGGGACCGTCGTTGACACAGCATTTTTGTATATTGAATACAACTCTTTTGTCATTATTCATTTGATTTCACCGTCAGCAGGAATGTCTTATACGATTGATGATATCGTCCTGAAGCTTTTTATCAAGTCCGACGAATCTCGCGGAATAACCGCCGACGCGGACGATGAGATTTCTGTGCTCGTCTGGATTCTTCTGAGCCTCAATAAGTTCTTCGATGGGTGTGGTGTTACCCTGGAATATCTGACCTTGTTTCTCCATAAAGGTACGGATGACCGCTTCTACCAGCTCTTCCGATGCCCAGGAGCTGTCGAAATCCCACATGGTAGATGCGCCGCCCGCGAATTTCTCGAAGGGAATCTTTGAGCAGGAGTTGATCGCCGCGGTGATGCCTTCAGTCATAGCGCAGGACTGAGGGGTTACGCCTTGAGATACCATACTGTCAAGAGGTCTTCCGTCGGGAGTAGCGCCAAGTATAGAAGCAGCTCTGGGCGCATAGACGAAGGTAAGAACGACGGGCTTACCTCTGCCGCCCCAGCGTGTATGGAATGTCAGATACATATCGCAGAAATCGCCCATAACGCGCGCCGCCAAGGCGTCCGCCTCTTCATTGTCCATACCGTATTTGGGGATAGCGCGAAGCTTTGCCTGCAGACGCTCGTAGCCTACGAAATTCGCCTTCATAGCCTCGACCATCTCACCCGCAGTGCAGATCTTCTTGTCAAACACCGCAGTTTTGATAGCGAAAAGACCGTCGCAGACGTTTGGCATACCGAGATGCGTTCCGCCGTAATCGTGGTATTTAACTCCGCCGCCGTGCATATTGCGTCCTCTTTCAAGGCAGTCGTCTATCATAGAGGAGATGAGATATGAGGGACGGTTTCTCTCTGAAAGCTCGCTGTAGAAATCCTGTTCCTCAAGATATATTTTCGTAATGCGGTCGCATTCCGAGATAAAATCCTTGTAGAAGCTTTCAAAATCGGAATAAGCTGCAAGACCCTTATCCGCCTTGAAAGCGTTAATTTTCTTGCCTGTTCTGAGACAGATACCGCCCGTGATCATAAGCTCCAGCATTTTGGGCGTGTTCTGCCAGCCGATATAGAGAAAGTCAGAGGTCATACCTTGGATACCGACCTCCATGCATCCGCCGCAAGCGTACTCAACTGCGTCGCGGTAAGGAGTGCCGCGCTTCACAAGAGCTTTGAGAACGGGGGGATCGTAGAGGATCTGGGCGCGGTTTCTTCCCGACATCATATAGGTCGCGCAGAGCTTGACCAGATCGTCCGGGGGATTTTCGGGAAGACGGACGTAGACGGACGGGTGGGTTATATCAAGATCGATGATGGACTGTATCATTATGTATGTCAAGGGATTAACTGCAGAGCAGCCGTTCGGATAAGTTCCGCCGACCACGATAGCCTCCACCCACATATCTCTGCCGTAGATCCTTTCGTCTATACGAAGGAAGAGCTCGTCGATGATCTCCTTCGCTTTTTCAAGAGTGCAGATGCCTTTTTTCAGGTCTCTTTCAAGATAGGGCCAGAGGTAGTAGTCCAGCCTTCCGGGACCGTTTCCGCCGTAAGGGTTCTCGCGCATTACGACGATGTGCTGCATAAAGAACGCCTGGACCGCCTCTTCAAAGGTCTCGCAGGGATAGCGCGGAACTTTTTTCATGCGCTCAGCAAGTTCGTGATTGCCCAGCTTTTCGTAAGCCTCGATGTGCTTGTCGTTGAACGCCTGCAATGCGTCGAGGAGTATCAGAACTCCCTTGTAGAATTCTTCCGCCTTTTCGTCCTTTGCGGTCTGCAGAGCTTCCTCATAGCGAGCCTTGAAGCCCGTCGTTCCGAGGGAGAGCAAACGGTCGAAGAACCAGGTGATATGTCCCTTCGCCATACCGCCGATAAGCTGATTCGCCATAAGCTCGGGAGCTTCGGGGTACTTCTCCTTGAAAGCGTTCGCCGCTTCGGTGACATGATTGAGAGCGGGGCAGGGATTTTCAACCTTTAAGTCCTTATGATATATGCGTCCGCCGATACGGTCGTCATCGTACGCGAATACGTCCATATTTTCAATGGCGTAAGCCATAGCTCTCGCGGTCTTTTCCCATTGAGGACAAGACGCAAACTTATTATTAGCTGCATCGTGGTGATCCACGTCGAAATGAGACCACGGCATATTTCTTCCGCGATCTGCGGCGAGCTTTTCAAGCTTTGCAATTCTTTCAGTAATCATAAAGTTTTTCTCCTTATGTCAGTATTTTCGGGCTATATCCAAAAAATCATTATATATTTGAGGATTCGCGGCTATAACGGGACATGGCTTTGAAAAATCTATCTTGTTCCCCTGCATATCGGTTATAACCCCGCCTGCTTCCGTAATTAGCAGATATCCTGCGGCTACGTCCCAGGGAGATAGCAGGAACTCAAAGAACAGGTCGTTTCTTCCTGCGGCGGTGTACGCCAGATCGAGAGCCGCAGAGCCGCAACGGCGCACATCAGCGCAGCGATAAAAGAGCTCTTTTGTGAGCGCAAATGTCTTTTCAGCGAGAGTGGATTTGTAATATGGCGACGTTCCGTACGCAACGATAGCCTCGCTCATCTTTTTGGAAGAGACCTTCATCGGAGCGTCGTTCAAAAACGCGCCCTTACCCTTTTCCGCGCGGAAAAGCTCCTTAAGATACGGATCGTATACCGCTCCGAAGATCGCCTCGCCTTTTGAGAACATGGCGAGCGATATACAGCTGTGTCGGTAATCGTGGATAAAGTTCGTGGTTCCGTCTATGGGATCGATTATAAAGCAGTGCTCCCCCATAAGAACGGAAGCGTCGTTCTCCTTTTCCTCTGCGATAAACAGCGCGTCGGGAACCGCTTTTCGGATGTCGCTCATCAGCTTTTCCTGTACCTTGAGGTCATAGACCGTAACGAAATTTGCGCTTCCTTCCTTGGACGAAACGTCGCTATGATCTATATTATGCGCGCTTGCCATGATCTCGCCCGCGCTTTTGATTATATCTATAAGCTTTTGCGTAATATCAGCCACCTGTCAGAACTCCTTTTATCTCTTTTCTTGATTATAACACAGATATAATTACTTTGCAAGTGATTTCAAAAAAAAGTTGATTATCTCATATTTAAAATACAAACAAAAAACGTTTTGCGAAATACAAAACGTTTTTTATTACTTTATCTTAGTATTCTGTTCAGAAATCCGAATCTATCCAGTATTCTATCGCCCTTTGGCAAAAATCCTATATCCTCTTTCGTGATGCCGCCGAGGAGTATAAGCATCAGCAGATAAAACGCGGCGGCTACGCCGATAGAGATTAGAGTGAACAGCTTATGATAGCCGAAGGAGAAGATCAGAAGCGCGTAGCTGCCCGCTGCAGAAACGGCGCAGAAAGCCGCGGCGACGAGAGGTCGCAGAAATATCCTGAAAACGGGAATACGTATATCCGTTTGTTTGATGATAAAGAAGATGTTCAGCGCGGTGATAGTCAGATAAAACGCCATGGTGCTGAGAGGGGCTGCGTACATATTCAGATACTGACCGCGGATCTTCACGAGCGGAAGAACGTAAGCCAGCGCCGCTTTTACCGCCGCTCCGCAGAGCATGGAAAAGACGGAATAGCTGAGCTTTTTCGACGCCTGCAGTATCGCGTTTGTGACCGCCATTATACCGATAAGGAAAACGGAGGGCGCGAGAACGGAGAGCAGAGGCGCCGCCATGGACGCGCTTTCTTCGCTGGAAAAGATCAGCTTGAGTATGGGCTCGCTCATAACGCCAAGTCCTGCGGCGCAGGGAAGGGCGATAAGCGCGGAAAGCTTGAGGCTCTTTTCAACGAAAAGGTTGACTTTTGCGGTGTTTCCGCTTGCCTTAGCCGCTGAGACCGATGGGATCAGTGTATTTACTATCGGGTAAATAAGGACGGGCGGAAGATTGAACAGAGTTACGCAGTAGGCTGTGTAGTTGCCGTAAAGCGCGACCGCCGCCGTCTCTGCAAGTCCGGTTTCCTTCAGCCTGCGGATGATTATCATAGTGTCCAGCATAGAGGACATACTGAGCAGGGAAGAGGAGAGCATCACGGGAATGGCGATCTTTAAAAAGCCTTTGAGCAGTTTGCCGTTTGATACGTGTTCCGGCTCGGAACGTCGCTCGGCAAGCTCAGCGAGATATGGCTGTCGGTTTTTTGATGAGAACGCTGCGGTGACCGCAAGAAATACCGCGCCCAGCGCAACTCCTACGGTGACTCCGAGAATGGCGTACGCCGCGACCTGATATAAAGGATACCCCTTGTTGATAGCGTAAAGACCGAGGGTTATACCGATACCCATTTTACAGACCGCCTCGATTATCTCGGAAACGGCTGTCGGGAGCATATTTCGGTGTCCTTGAAAGTAGCCGCGAACCGCGCTCGAAACGCATACGCAGAACAGGGCAGGTGAGATGACTGTTATACACAGATAGGAAAGGTCTGCGGAGATGAAGCGCGCTATATTTTTGCTGAAGAGCGCCATAGCCGCCGTTCCTAAAAGTCCGACGGCGGAGAAGATCAGCAGAGTGAGTCGGAATATGCGTCGGCTGTCGCGGCTTCGTCCCTGAGCGTTGAATTCGGAGATCATAAGGGAAAGAGCTACGGGAAGTCCTGCGGTGGAGAGCATGTAGAGCCAGGTATATATCTGATACGCCGTGTTGAAGTAACCCATACCCTCGTCGCCCAGCATATTCGTAAGGGGGATCTTGAATATGAGACCGATGACTTTGGTTATCAGATTTGCGGCGGTTAGTATCATAACGCCTGAGATAAAGGTTCTTGATACCGTCTTTTTTACTTTTTCCGTAATTATTCCCCCTTTCTGTAGAGTTTTAAGAATTTAAAGCTAAATTGGTGTTTATATGTGCGTAGCACCGAGGAAACTTTTAATTTCAAATTGCTTTTAATTAGGTTTAAGACGGATATTTTGCTTTAAAATTAATTTTAAATGCCTATTTCTTTCCTTTTCTTTCTGAAGAAAAAGAAAGAAGTAGGCGAAAGAAAGAAAAAGAAACGGGTGCGATCATATTCAGAAAATTCGCTCAAAAGCAGGAGCGAATTTTGGGTTGTAAAAAAGGATGCTACTGCGGTCATTTCTACAAAAATGCTCGTAAAACACTCGCATTTTCGGGGTGTTTTATCCGTTTTTCGCTTGATTTGATGCTTTGTGTAGTTGCGGTAGCAACTCGGCAGTATTTCATGTCCCCAAAATCCGAGCACACGGAGTGTGTTACGCGAGGATTTTCTGTGTGCCGCTTAAAATCTACCACGGTCTTTCTTTCTTCTTTTTGTTTCGTTTTTCTTCTTTCTTTTGCGAAAGAAGGAAGAAAA
>SVSQ01000044.1 GCA_015064245.1 Oscillospiraceae bacterium
CCGTTTTGCGTTCCGATACCCGTTATGAAGTGCTTGTTGATCGATTGAAAAAAGTTGCTAAAAAGCCGTGATTTATTGCCCCGCCTCACGCGGGGCTTTTCTTTGTTTCAGCATATAAAAAAAGCCTTCTCCTGTGGGAGAAGGTGGCAGCCGAAGGCTGACGGATGAGGAGTCATTTTCGTTTTTTTCAAACACCTCATCCACCGCTAACACGGTCCCCCTTCCTCCCGGAGGAAGGCTTTTGCGTGTCATCCCTCTGCGTATAGTGGGTTCGGGCTTCTGCCCTATCGCGCGTGGACTGCCACGCGCTATGCTTGCCACGGAAATATCAATGCTCTGTGTTGACTAATATAAAATCCTATGGTATAATATGATTGAGTAACAGACAAAAATATAAAAGGAAGGGCATATCATATGAAAAAAGCACTGTCTTTACTGCTTTGCAGTATTATATTATTTATTTCTTCTTTGGGACTATCCGGCTGCAATCTCAACAAAAAAAATCCTTTCCCATATCGCGGAGAATATAAAGAATTATATACCACTGCCATTTATAGCATTCCTGATGCCGAAGGATATATGCATCATGGTGAGGGCGCTTATAACTCAGATATTTACGTTTGGGAACAAGATGACTATGGCAGAACATTATTTTCATATTGTGAGGACTATGGTAATCAAATTTTCGGATTAATTATTTCCCAAGCTTATGATGAAAGCAACGTATATTTTTATCCCGATATTAATTATGCATTAACCTTGATAGATTCCGAGTACAGCTATGAGGGCATTAAAGATGATAATTTTTTGAAGAATAAAACCAAAGATTTTTATTTGGAAAATAAAGATAAATTAAAGGAAGCTAACGATTGGAATAAACCGATAGATAAAAACAAATGTGTTTCTTATCCAATTACAGATCATAAGGTTTTGAACAAAAACACATATTCTCTCAGTTCGCTTGAATGCAACGAAATATTAAACGAGTATACAAAAACATTGGATTTGCCAAATCCTGAAAATACTCCGCACAGATATAACAGTATTTTGCAAGTGGATGCAGAAGGCAAAATTTTACATGAAATTTACGGGGTTCATAGGCACTACGATAATCCCGATTGGAAAAAGACAGATGAATTTACCTATTACAGCATAACTCTTTGGGTTATTACCGATAAAGACGGTAACTATGATAAAGAAAAAGGTGTAATGGTTATGTATTCTAAAGGCAATGAATCAGACGAAAGTTTTATATATAATGCGGAAGAAGTTTTAGAATTCAAAAAGCAAAATAATTGGAAGAATTCTTACTGCGGAAACTGACTTCTCCCTCGTATACACAAAGGATTCCCACGGCTTATTTTGAGGCTAAGTCTTTTCTTTGCTTTCTGCGTATAAAAAAGCCTTCTCCTGTGGTGAGAACAAGATAACTCCGTTATCAAGCGAGTTTGCGTTGCAAACATCGGGTGGCAGCCGAAGGCTGACGGAGAGGGTAAAAACTACCCAGCACACCCCGAAAATGCGAAGCGTTTGCGTGACACTGCTGGTTTTGTGCGAACATCTACGGGTGTCACGCCTCGAAGCTTTCTCGCTGACGCGGTCAGCGCTTTTCTACGAAAAGACCGAAAACTTCGCAGAAATTTGTGGAGGTTTAAGTAACAAGCTCCGCACATAACTTGTTTTATGCTTTGAGGTGTTGCGGGAGCAACTCGGCAGTATTTTATGTACGAAAAACCGCGAGCCCGCTTATGCGAGCGCGTTTTCAGCGAGCCGTTCCAAATCTACCACGGGCTTTCTTTCTTCTTTTTGCAGAATGCGAAGCATTCACGCATTTCTTCTTCTTTCTTTCTCGAAAGAAAAGGAAAGAAATGGGCATTTACTAAATAAAAAGTAACTTTTAAAGAAAAATTATAAAATCTACTCAAACAAAAACTTTTGCGGTTTGACCGCAAAAATAATTACACGCCACGGTGGCGTAAAACAAAAACATTTACAAAAAAAGCTTTAAGAAAGGTTTTTCAATATGCCCACATCAAAACGCTTCAATATCAAAAGCGCAGAAATACTCTGCGTCGGAACGGAAATACTCATCGGCGACATCGTCAACACGAACGCCGCGTATATCTCCGCTCAGCTCGCCCTTCTCGGCATACCTCATTACTACCAGGCGGCAGTAGGAGATAACCCCAAACGCCTCAAAGACGCAATCAGCTCCGCCCTGCAACGCTCCGACCTGCTCATTATGAGCGGCGGGCTCGGTCCCACCTACGACGATCTCACCAAGGAGACCGCCGCGGAATGTATGGGCAGAAAACTGTACCTGGATGAGCGTTCCTTGCAGAGAATAAAGGATATCTTTGCGTTCAGAAACAGAACCATGACTCAAAATAACGAAAAGCAGGCGTACATTCCAGAGGGCTCGGTGATCTTCGATAACAACGCGGGAACTGCCCCCGGATGCGCCATCGAGGACGAGGAGCGGGGAAAGATAATCATCATGCTCCCGGGACCGCCCTTCGAGATGAAGAGAATGTTCGCGGAGTCCGTTGTCCCCTATCTTCAGCAGTTTACGGACGTACGCTTCGTCAGCAAGAATATAAACATCTTCGGTATGGGTGAGTCCGCCGTCGAGAGCGTGCTGAAGGAGCTTATGATGGGGGCAAAAAATCCTACGGTCGCGCCCTATTGCGGCGACGGCGAGGTGCGTCTGCGCGTTACGGCTTCGGGTACGTCGGACGCGGATTGCGAGGCGCTCTGCGACGAGATGATAGCGAAGATCCGCGAGACGGAAGTGGGAAATTTCATTTACGGGTTAGATACAACGCTGGCTGAGGCGGTGGTAAAGGCTTACCGCGAAAAGGGAAAGACTCTTGCGGTGGCGGAGTCCTGCACCGGCGGACTGATCGCAAAGCGCATAACGGACGTTTCGGGAAGCTCCGAAATGTTCGGCTACGGAGCAGTCACATACGCCAACGAAGCGAAAAACAAGCTGCTGGGGGTCAGATGGGAGACGCTGGAAGCCTACGGCGCGGTCTCTGAGCAGACGGCTATGGAGATGGCGGCGGGCGTCCGCGCGCTGTCGGGAGCAGACGTCGGTATCGCCACAACGGGCATCGCAGGTCCGGGCGGCGGAACTGATACCAAGCCCGTCGGACTTGTTTATATGGGCGTCGCCAGTGAAAAGGGTGTGCGCGCGCTGAAATTCAACTTTAACGGCGACCGCGACCGAGTCAGAATACTCGCCTCGGGAAATGCATTGTCGCTTGCGCTGAATGAAATAAAAGTTTGAGCACACAGGCACGCGCCTGCAGAGAAATAAATTATTTGATAAAGACGGTTGTATCTGGTGTGGATTGGAACGCGGGAGCAGCAAGCCGCTCCCCTACCGGTTTTGAGGAAACTGTTATGTTTTTCGTAGGGGAGGGCCTTGGTCCTCCCGTTTTTATTTTGCAAACAAAAATGCACCGAAAGAGCGTGCAAAATTAGCGGGGAAATCGCAAAATCTTTCACTAATACACGGTAGGGGCGAACTGGGTTCGCCCGCGGGCGTTCACAGAACGCCCCTACGGAAAAAATGATCTGCAGTCAACAAAGAGCAACCCCGACAGATTTTAAGGTCTGTCGGGGTTGCTCTTGTATTATAATCTGATTACAGCTTTAAAATTTCGTCACGGATGAGATCTGCAAGGAGCACAGCGCCGTCAAAGCTGAGGTGTACGCCGTCAAAAGCCGCGTCGGTTCTGAGAAGGGATTCGTAGCCGCCCTTGTACTCCTCGCATATCTGACGGAAGTCGATCATGGGCAAGCCAAGCTCCTCGGCAACGTCGCGCTGAATGGGGCATACCTTCTCCTTGATGACGTTGTTGGGAAGGTTGAATTTGTTGTTTTCAAGGGTTGGGGGCGCGGTGACGAGAATAATTTCAACGTCGGGGTTCTTCTCCTGATAGGACTCGATAAGCTCGATGTACCAGCTCTCGAAGTTCGGCTCAGCCGCCTTCCAGTCCTTGGAGTCGTTCGTGCCGAGCATGATGACTACGACGTCCGCGTCGTAATCAAGACTGTCGGTGTACTGCTTCTGCTCGGTGTACTTGAGGTAAAGGTTGGGGTTCGTGCCCGTGATGGACGCGCCGTTGAGACCGAAATTTTTGACTTCCCAGCCGTAGTCATCGACCATCTCACTCAGAAATACGGGGTACGCCTGGTTCGTCCAGGTGTGACCGTAGGTCAGGCTGTCGCCGATGCAAGCGATCTTGCTGATGCTCTTAGTGTTGACCTTGAAATTCAAGGCGAAGGCTTCCGTGTCGCCCGTCTTTACGCTGACGGCAATGTCGGCGGAAGCGTCTGCCTTATGAAAGTTGACTGTAAGAGTGCCGTTTTCAGCGGTAGCGCTTGCAACGGATGCGTCGGAGGTCGTGATGTAATAGACTACCTGACAGCCGTTTTCGTTGACGTAATCGGAAAGGGGAATCGTAACGGGCGGAGTGTATGAGCCTGCGTATATCTTGTTTATGTCTTCAATATCGGCTAGCTTGATGGGCTTGGGCGATTCTCCGCCGCAAGCGCTTAAACAGAGTGCGGAAAAGATCAGGGTGAGTGTCAGAATTGCAATTAAGGTGAGCGTTCTGTGTTTCATTTCGATAGTTCCTTTCTGGCGGGCGGGGAACGCCCCGCGGCGAATAATTGGTTTTGCGGCGGGTAGCACCCGCTGGCAGATATTTGGTTTGTGGCAGGCATCTGCCTGCAGAGGATCAATTAGTTTGTGTAAGACGGCTGTTTTGTGTAGATTTCGCGGGCGAACACAGTTCGCCCCTACGGATTTCAGCGTAAAGATTACAATGTATCCGTAGGGGAGACCTGTGGTCTCCCGGCAGGCATCTGCCTGCAGGCGGATAATTGGTTTGTGGCAGGCACGCGCCTGCTGGCGGATAATTGATTTTGCGAAAGACGGTTGTTTTGTGTGGGTTTTAAAATTTCGCGGGCGAACACAGTTCGCCCCTACGGATTTCGGCATAAAGATTACAATGTATCCGTAGGGAAGACCTGTGGTCTCCCGGCAGGCATCTGCCTGCAGGCGGATAATTGGTTTGGTGTAAGGCAGGGGGGATCTGAGCCTTCTCCAGTGGGAGAAGGGGGACCATCGCAGATGGTGGATGAGGTGTCGAAAAGGTTCAGATACTACAAAAACACCTCATCCGTCACTCGCGTTGCTCGCGACACCCGATGTTTGCATAGCAAACTCGCTTGATAACGAAGTTATCTTGTTCTCACCACTGGAGAAGGCTTCCGTTACGGATGTTTTGGGTTGGTTTTGCGGGAGGAGGCAAGGCATATTTCGCTTCGCTCCATTTCAAGTTTGCTATGCAAACATTGACCCTCCCATACCGATTTCGAGAAGTTTTCTTCGTTTGTGGGTGAGATGATGTACGCTCTTGTTGAAAGAGGGAACACTTACCTTTTTCCGAAGGAAAACATACAAACTATTCTGTTACATTGATGCCCTCGCGGTGTCAATGTAACAGAAGTCTTTGCACGCTTGCCGAAGGCACGCGTTTAGCTTCTCTTCAGAAAGCGGGAAAATATTTTCCACTTAGAAGCCGAGGGAAGCGAGGTATTTTCTGGACATTTCGACAGCCTCGAGAGAGGTCTGTTCAACGGGGTTATCCTGCTCAACGACGAGATACTCGGCGCCGGAAGCGATAGCCGCGCGGAGAATGGTGGGAACGTCCTGCTTACCGTAGCCGACGGGACGGAACTCGAAGGTGGAAGTGACCTTTGCGCTCTCCTTGAGACCGATAAGGTTATACATATTCTGGCTCTTTTCGCCGGTGAAGTCCTTGAGGTGAACGACGGGGCAACGGTTTGCGTACTTCTTTACGTACTCAGCTGGATCCTCGCCTGCAACCTTTACCCAGCAGCAGTCAAGCTCGGTCTGGAGAATGGAAGCGTCGATGGTCTCGTACATGTAGTCGAGACCGTATCTGCCGTCGGGCATCTTGACGAACTCGAAATCGTGGTTGTGATAGAGAAGAGTAATGCCGTTTTCAGCGAACTTTTCACCGATCTTCTTTATGTTCGCGAGGACCGTGTCGAAGTTAGCCGCGCCGGGACGGTCAGCGTCGCCGAGATAGGGGACTGCTATGTACTTTACTCCCAAAGTAGTGTAATCTCCAATGACCTTGTCGATGTCAGCGACCATCTCTGCGTAAGGAACGTGAGCGCAGATAGCCGTGAGCCCTACTTCGTCCAGAACCGCTCTGAACTCGTCTGCGGGTATTCCGTAAAGACCTGCGGGCTCAACGTAGTCGTAGCCGATCTCCTTTACCTTCTGCATCGTTGCCTTGAAGTCCTTGGATGCGTAGTCTCTTACTGAGTAAAGCTGAAGTCCTACTGGAAGTGTTTTTTCAAATTTCAACATGATTATATCCTCCGTTTTTTGGTTTGTTACCTTGATTATAACACATTTTTTTCGCTAAGTCAATAGTTCTTGTGAGAGTATCTGGGGATACCGTGTACATTGTGCGAACATTTGCTGGTATCCCCCCTCGAATATTTCTTTTCGACACCGTCGAAACTTTTTTCTAACGAAAAAAGCCCGAAATATTCGCCAGCTGTAGCGGAGATTTAAGATACCGTGTACTTTGTGCGAATATCTGCTGGTATCCCCGCTTTGGAGGAGCTATTGTACCCAACCCCCGAGCACACGGAGTGTGTTACGCGAGGGGGTTCAGCGAGCCGCTAAAAATCTACCACGGGCTTTCTTTCTTCTTTCTGGAGCGTCTTTCTTCTTTCTTTCCCGAAAGAAAGGAAGAAAGATGCGGAAATTATATAAAAAGAACTTTTAAAGAAAAATTATAAAATTTACTCTAAATATCCAAGTGGCGTAAATCAATTACCTTTTTATGCTCCGCATAAACTTAAATAATAACAGTTATTTGTTTTATGAATTGAATAATATTATTATTCACAATTCAATTATAGTTTGTGCATAAATATTTGCTATAATAGAATGAATAATATAACAATACGTGTTGCAAACGAGAAAGGATAAAAATACATTTAGATATGGGTAAAAACACCGAGCAAAATTGCCGTCTCGGCGCAGTTGGCGGTCAGGCGGTACTTGAAGGAATAATGATGCGGCATAAGGACAGATGCAGTATAGCAGTCCGTAAGGATGACGGAACCATAACCGTCAAAAACGATAACTTCGTGCCGCTTCGCAAAAGATATAAGATATGCAACGTTCCGATAATCCGCGGAGCGATAAACATGGTGGAGATGCTCATGCTCAGCATGAGAACTCTCAACGATTCAGCGGAAATGCTGGGAATAGAAGAGGAGCTGGAGAGCGACAAGAAGAAAAAGCAGGACTCAGCCGAAACCCCCGCGGGCGAAAAAGCCGAGAAAAAGGGGATCGGAATTCTTGATGTCGTTATGGCGTTGGGAATGGTGCTTGGTATTGCGCTGAGCTTGTTTTTGTTCATGTTTCTGCCGTCCTTTTTTACGGGCTTGATCGAAAAACTGGTGAAGACCGATCTCGGCGCGTGGAAAGCAGTCATCGAAGGCGTGCTGAAGGTGGCGATATTCGTCGGTTACCTGGCGGCGTGTACGCTTATGAAGGATATACGCACTACCTTTGAATATCACGGCGCAGAGCATAAGTCCATCTTCTGTTACGAGGCGGGCGAGGAGCTCACTCCCGAAAACGTAAAGAAGTACAAGCGTTTTCATCCCCGTTGCGGAACGTCCTTTATGTTCGTTATAATTCTTATCAGTATCGTTGTCGGTACGCTTCCCATTATTCCTTGGGATAACGTCCTTCACCGTACGCTCGTTAAGATAGCTATTCTGCCGATCGTGGTGGGCGTCAGCTTTGAGTTTATTATGATCGCAGGTAAACACAGCGAAAACTTCCTCGTCAAGATCATCTCCGCGCCCGGACTCCTTATGCAGCGTATCACTACCCGCGAGCCCAGTCTTGAACAGATCGAGGTCGCTATCCACGCTCTCAAGTCCGCTATGCCCGAGGAGTTCCCGGACTACGTCGCTCCTGAAATTTTCGCTGATAGCACCGTACTTTCTTTGGAAAGAAAGTAGGCAAAGAAACTTTTGAATATTTTATTTGTTGTAAAATTGATTATTTGCCTGCAGGCGCTCGCCTGACCTTCGGAAAGAGTCCGTGCTCCCTTTTTAACAATGGGTATACATCATCTCACCCACAAACGATAAAATCTCCTCAAAACCGGTAGGGGAGGGTCAATGTTTGCATAGCAAACTTGAAATGGAGCGAAGCGAAATATGCCTTGCCTCCTCCCGTGTACCAAATCTACACAAAATGACCAACAGAGAACTACAATTTCTAAAAGAAAAATATTCGGGAAACGAGCTTACCGAGGCTATCAAGCGTTTTGAAAGCGGAGAGCCGCTTGCGTACGTTCTGGGCGAGTGGTACTTTTACGGCTTGACCTTCAAGCTGAACGACGCCTGTCTTATTCCCCGTCCCGATACGGAGCATATCGTTGAAAAAACCATCGAGACCGTAAAGAAAGGCGGAGCTTTCGCCGACCTTTGTACGGGAAGCGGGTGCATAGCGATCTCGGTACTGAATAGCCGTCCCGACTTGACCTGCTTCTCCTACGACATTTCCGAAAAGGCGCTTGAAAAGGCGCGTGAGAACGCCGCTCTTAACGGTGTTTCCGAGAGGGTGAACTTCGCTTGCGCGGACGTTTTCACCCTTGAGCTTGAGGAAAATTCCCTCGATTGTATTGTAAGTAACCCGCCCTACATTCAGACCGCGGTTATCGATACCCTCGAGACGGTTCAGCGTGAGCCGCGTATCGCCCTTGACGGCGGTTCGGACGGTCTTGACTTCTACCGTCACATTATCGAGCATTTCGCCCCCGCCCTGAAGTCCGACGGCTGCTTCATCTTTGAGATCGGCTACGACCAAGCCGACGCCCTTCGCGCTCTCGCTTCCTCTCACTCCCTTTCCTGCTCCGTCTTTAAAGACTACGGCGGGAATGATAGATGCGCTGTGTTGAAAAAGGAGAGATACGGTCGCTTTTGAAAAAGCTCCGCAAAACTTCTTTTACGCCGACACCCGCAGGCATCGGCGTAAAAGAATTATTGAGTGTTTCCTTCGGAAAGAGTTCGTGAACCCTTTTCAAAACAGAGCGTACATCTTCTAACCCACAAACGACAAAACCTACAAAACAAATGAAAATTCATCTTACCCCAAAACAAAAAAACGCGCTCACCTACTCCGTTATCGTTCTTGCGATCATCGGAACGATTGCCGATATGTTTCGGCGTATCTACTTCGGCGGCGGATGCCTGCTGAAGGATATATTCCATACGCCGTGTCCGTCCTGCGGAATGTCGAGGGCGTATCTGTCCTTGCTTATGGGAGACGTGGAAAAGGCGCTGTTCTTCCATCCAATGTTCTGGATATTCCCAATAGCTGTGGGATTTGGCGCAGCGGCGGCGTTCGACAAAAAAAGAACAAGGCTTTGGCTCGCTTTGCTCGGACTGTGCATCCTGGCGTACTTTATCTGCTGGATAGTAAGGCTCGCCACGGGAAATACGGTCTGAATTTTCAAACAAAATTTATAAAGCGAGTTTACACAAATACACAAATAAATTAACATAAACTCATTTTACGAAAGGTAAAAGGTACCCCTATGCTACTCACCAAAAACAAAACACCCGGACAGGTCCTTGAATATTCCGAGGAGACCAACCTGCTGGAGCAGTCCGAATACCGCTTCAATCTGCAGGAGAGAGCGACTCCGAACCTGTACCGTCATCTTTTCGACTACGAAAACGTACCGAAGGTCGCGTTCAACCACCGTTACGTTCCGATAAATATGCCCGATGAGATCTGGATGACAGACACAACGTTCCGCGACGGTCAGCAGTCCACGTCTCCCTTTACAGTAGAGCAGATCGTTGAGCTTTACAAGCTGCTTCATAAGCTCGGCGGACCTAAGGGACTTGTCCGTCAGAGTGAGTTTTTCGTTTATACGGAGAAGGACCGCCGCGCGCTCCAGGAATGTATGGCGCTGGGATACGAGTTCCCCGAGGTCACGACCTGGATCAGAGCGAACGAAAAGGACTTCGATCTGGTCAAGCAGTTCGGAGTCAAGGAGACGGGTATTCTGGTCAGCTGCTCCGATTACCATATCTACAATAAGATGGGACTTACCAGAGCGAAGGCTATGGATAAGTACCTCGGAATAGTAAAGAGCGTTCTTGATAAGGGTATTCGCCCCCGCTGTCACTTCGAGGACATCACCCGCGCGGACTATTACGGCTTCGTCGTTCCCTTCGCAGAGGCTCTGCAGAGACTCAGTAACGAGTCCGGTATCCCGATCAAGATCCGCGCCTGCGATACTATGGGATTTGGCGTTTCCTATCCCGGCGCGGCGCTTCCCAGAAGCGTTCCGGGTATCATCTACGGTCTCCAGCACTATGCAGGCGTTCCAAGCTCTATGATCGAGTGGCACGGTCATAACGACTTCTATAAGGTGGTCTCTAACGCCTCTACCGCTTGGCTGTACGGTTGCTCTTCGATCAACTGCTCTATGCTCGGTATCGGTGAGCGTACGGGTAACTGTCCTATCGAGGCTATGGCTATGGAGTACGCGTCTCTGCGCGGAACTACAGACGGTATGGACCTTACGGCTATTACAGATATTGCCCGTTATTTCGAGGATGTCATCGGCTACGAGATCCCGCCGAGAACACCTTTCGTCGGACGTAACTTCAACGTTACCCGCGCAGGTATCCACGCTGACGGTCTGCTCAAGGACGAGGAGATCTATAATATCTTCGATACTCAGAAGATCCTCGGACGTCCCGCAGCAGTCGCAGTCGATTCTCATAGCGGACTTGCAGGTATCGCGCATTGGATGAACGGCTTCTACCGTTTGAACGGTACTCCCGCCGCTATCGATAAGAAGCACCCCGCTATCGCTAAGATCAAGGAGATGGTCGACGCCGAGTACGAAGGCGGTCGTACCACCGTTATGGGTGACACCGAGCTCGAAGATATGTTCAAAAAAGCCGATCCCATTACCTATAAGATGATCAATCACTATCATAGTAAATAAAGTTACGTTCTCGCTGAGAAGGGGAGAACGGTCGCTTTTTGAAAAAAGCTCCGCAAAAACTTCTTTTACGCCGACACCCATAGGCATCGGCGTAAAAGAATTATTGAGTGTTTCCTTCGGAAATCGTCCGCGTTCCCTATTTCACATAGTGCGTACATTTCCTACCCACATTGCAAAATATTCTCTAATAAATGGTAGGGGTTGGCGCCCACGACAACCCGTGTATAATCCTACACAAAACATCCTACAACACCGTAGGGGCGAACTGTGTTCGCCCGCAAAATCTACATAGAACAACCGTCTTACACAAACCAAATATTTCTCTGCAGGCGGATGACTGCCGCAGCGGGGCGTTCCCCGCCGCCCAAAAAATCTACACCAAATAAAAAAACGGGAGACCGCAGGTCTCCCCTACGGATGAATTGCAATTATTACGCCGAAGTCCGTAGGGGCGAACTGTGTTCGCCCGCAAAATCTACACAAAACATCCGTTACGAAAGCCTTCTCCAGTGGGAGAAGGTGGATTGCCGTAGGCAAGACGGATGAGGTGTTCTCCACCCCCTACGAAAAACATTAAACCATCCATCAAACCCATTATACCGCCCGCCAGGCGCTTGCCTGCCACTACTTGAAAGGAAAAAACAAAAAATGAACACAATGAGCTCAAAAGCAATCATCACAGTTATCGGCGCGGACTCAGTCGGCATCATCGCAAAAGTCAGCGGAAAATGCAGTGAATACGGCGTCAATATTCTCGACATCACACAGAAGGTTTTCGATACTACCTTCGCTATGATAATGCTTGTTGATACTGCAGGAATGAAAATGAAATTCTCGGAGTTTTCAGACGTTATGAAGGAAACGGGAAAGAGTCTCGGAGTCGTTATCCATACAACGCACGAAGAGATCTTCAATGTTATGCATCACATATAATGTTATTGAGGTGATAAACAAAAATGTTAAACGCGTACGACATTATAGATACTATAAAAATGATCGAGGAAGAGCACCTCGATATAAGAACGGTCACCATGGGAATATCTCTTGTGGACTGTATCAGAGGCTCAATAACCGAGACTGCGGACAGAGTTTACGATAAGATAACCTCCCGCGCCAAGAATCTCGTCAGCGTAGCAAACGAGATAAGCAAGGAGTACGGTGTTCCGATCGTCAACAAGAGAGTTTCGGTAACGCCCATATCAATTCTCGGCGGAGCCGTTGACACAGAAGACCTGACGCCTCTTGCAGAGGCTATGCAGAGGGCGGCGGATACTCTCGGTATCGACTTCATAGGCGGATTTTCGGCGCTCGTTGAAAAGGGATTTACAAAGGGCGATATCCGTCTGATAAACAGCCTTCCCTTCGCGCTCGATGCAACCCGTAACGTCTGTTCTTCCGTAAACGTGGGAAGCACCAAGACGGGCATCAATATGGACGCCGTCAAGATGATGGGTAAGGTCATCACCGACACAGCCCGCCTGACCGCTGACCGCGACTCTATCGGCTGCGCAAAGCTGGTGGTGTTCGCTAACGCAGTCGCGGATAACCCCTTTATGGCGGGAGCGTTCCACGGAGTAGGTGAGCCGGAATGTGTTATAAACGTAGGAGTTTCCGGTCCCGGTGTAGTTAAAGCGGCTCTTGAAAAAGCCCCGTACGCCGATCTTACCGAGGTCTCCGAAATAATCAAAAAGACCGCCTTCAAGATCACCCGTATGGGACAGCTCGTGAATACTCTCGCATCTGAAAGACTTGGCGTACCCTCGGGTATAGTCGACCTTTCTCTCGCGCCTACCCCCGCAGTTGGCGACTCAGTTGCCAGAATCCTTGAGGAAATGGGACTTGAGACCTGCGGAACCGTGGGAACTACCGCCTGCCTCGCGCTCCTCAACGACGCCGTCAAAAAGGGCGGAGTTATGGCGTCCAGCCACGTTGGCGGACTTTCGGGCGCGTTTATTCCCGTTTCCGAGGACGAAGGTATGATCGCGGCGGCTCGCTCGGGCGTACTTACTCTTGAAAAGCTTGAGGCTATGACGGCTGTTTGCTCCGTCGGTATCGATATGGTTGCCGTTCCCGGCGATACGCCCCCCGAGGTCATCTCAGCTATGATCGCGGACGAGATCGCTATCGGCGTAGTCAATAATAAGACCACCGCTGTCCGCGTCATTCCCGCCGCAGGTAAGAAAGCCGGCGACGAGGTAGAGTTCGGCGGACTTCTCGGCAGCGCGCCAATTATGCCCATTAAAACTGCTTCTCCCGCCCGCTTCATTAACCGCGGCGGTCTCATCCCCGCTCCTTTGCATAGCTTGAAGAATTAAGCGTTGTTTGAAAGGGAGTACGGTCGCTTTTTGAAAAAAGCTCCGCAAAAACTTCAATTACGCCGACACCAGAAGGCATCGGCGTAATTGAATTATTGAGTGCTTTCCTTCGGAAAGAGTCCGTCCACCATTTCCAAAACAGAGCGTACATTCTCTAACCCACAAACAATAAAACGTCCTCAAAATGGTAGGGTAGATATTATATCTTATGGGTAAGAATATGTATGCTCTTGTTAAAAGAGGGAGTACGGACTTTTTTCTAAGAAAAACTTTTAAAAATATCTAATCCCCCGATAGTTTCTGCTATCGGGGGATTAGACGTTCTTTGCGGCTTGCCGTAGGCATGCAGCTTGCCGTAGGCATGTATTTCTTCTTACTTAATCAACAGCTCACAAGCGGCGATGCGGCAGCAGAGGCAGAGTACCTCAACAGCCTGAGCAAGCTCGGAAACGGGCGGATACGAGGGTGCGATACGGAGATTTTTATCCTCGGGATCGACGCCGTACGGGAAGGGCGCGCCTGCGGGAGTAAGGGTAACTCCGGCAGCCTTTGCAAGCTCGTAAACCCGCTTAGCGCAACCGGGAAGCACGTTCAGACTGATAAAATATCCGCCGCGGGGAGTTTTCCACTCCGCGATACCTCTTGGAGCGAGCTCCTTTTCAAATGCGGAGAGCACCGCCTCGAACTTGGGGCGGAGAATGTCCGCGTGCTTTCTCATCTGAGCCTTGATGCCGTCAGCGTTTTTGAAATATTTGACGTGACGGAGCTGATTGATCTTGTCGTGACCGATGGTCTGAATGGTCATGCTCTTCTTGCTCTTCGTAACGTTATTTACCGAAGCTGCCATACAGCCGACTCCTGCGCCCGAGAATGAGATCTTGGACGTTGACGTAAAGATAAGTGGCATATCCTCGTTGCCGTACTCCTTGGCAAGAGCCAGAATGTTCGCGAGACGGATCTCACCGTAGAGGTCGTGAACGGCGTAAGCGTTGTCCCAGAAGATCCTGAAATCCTTCGCCTTAGGCTTGAGGGCGGCGAAACGGCGAACGGTCTCGTCGGAGTAGACCACTCCCTCGGGGTTGGAATACTTCGGAACGCACCATATACCCTTGACGCTCTCGTCCTCGGAGACGTATTTCTCCACCAAGTCCATATCGGGGCCGCTCTCGGTCATGGGAATATTTATCATCTCGATGCCCATGAGCTGACAGATAGCGAAATGTCTGTCATAACCGGGAACGGGGCAGAGGAACTTGATCTTACCCTGCGCGCTCCAAGGCTTCTCGCCGCCGTGTACTCCGAACAGCATAGCTCTTGATATCTCGTCATACATCATATTAAGGCTGGACGCTCCGCCGACGATAACGTTCTCCGCGTCAACGCCGAGAAGCTCCGCGAAAAGACGCTTCGCCTCCGGCAGACCGTCAAGAATACCGTAATTTCGGCAGTCGGTGCCGTTTTCGGACAGGCAGTCCTCGTTTGTGGTTACTGTTTTCAGTACGCCTTCTGAAAGGCAAAGCTGGTCAGCCCCCGGTTTTCCTCTGGACATATCCAGCTTGAGTCCCTTGGCTACGACTGATTTATACTGTTCGTTTAATTCGGCAAGCTCCTGTTCAAGCGCCGATTTTGTCATCTGTGAGTATTGCATAAGTTCTCCGTTTCTCTGTGCGGACAGGTGATATATTTATTTGTGTAAATGTTTTTTGTTTTTTATTAAGACGGTTATTTGAGTAAAGTTTATAATTTTTCTTTAATATTTCTTTTTATTTAGTAAATGCCCATTTCTTTCCTTTTCTTTCGAGAAAGAAAAAGAAAGAAGTAGGCGAAAGAAAGAAAAAGAAAGACCGTGGTAGTACGGAACGGCTCGCCGAAACACGCTCGCATAAGCAGGCTCGCGGTTTTGGGAACACAAAGGGTGTTAGTGCGAACATTTCGACAAAAATGCTCGCCCACGCTTCGCATTTTCGGGGTGTGCTGGGTAGGTTGGTGTAGAAATCTTCGTTTGTGGGTGAGATGATGTATGCTCTTGTTGGAAATGGGAGCGCGGACGATTTCCGAAGGAAACACTCAATAATTCTGTGACATTGATGCCCTCGCGGTGTCAATGTCACAGAAGTTTTGCGGAGCTTTTTCAAAAGCGACCGTATTCTCCATCTCAACGAGAATGTACTATTTTCTCGCAACACCGCAATCGTGAGCGGCGGCGGAGACAGCAGAAGCGACAGCGCCGTGAACGCGGGGATCGAAGGCGGCGGGAATGACGTACTCGCGGGAGAGCTCGGAGTCGGTCACCAGAGACGCGATAGCGTCGGCAGCCTTGAGCATCATATAGCGGGTGATCTCGGAAGCGCGGGAGTCGAGAGCGCCGCGGAAGATACCGGGAAAAGCGAGGACGTTATTGATCTGATTGGCGAAATCACTGCGCCCGCTTCCGACTACGAAAGCGCCCGCAGCTTTGGCATCCTCGGGCATTATCTCGGGTACGGGGTTTGCCATAGCGAAGACGATGGACTTTTCAGCCATAGAACGGATCATCTCAGCAGTAACTATTTTAGGCGCGGAAACGCCGATAAATACGTCAGCGCCCTTCATAACGTCGGCGAGCTTGCCGCTCTCTCCGTGAGGATTCGTACGCTCGCTCATAAGCGCCTGCTCGGAGTTCATACCCTCAGCGCCGCGATGTATAGCGCCGAAGCGGTCGCAAAGGATCAGGTTGACGGCGCCCGCGTCAAGCAAAAGCTTGGCGATGGCGATACCTGCAGAGCCTGCGCCGTTTACGACTATCTTGGCGTCCTCTATCCGCTTGCCCGCTAATTTGAGCGCGTTTTTGATAGCCGCCAGAACTACGATAGCCGTTCCGTGCTGGTCGTCGTGGAAAACGGGAATATCGCATCTCTCCTTCAGCTTTCGTTCGACCTCAAAGCATCTGGGGGCGGAAATATCCTCGAGATTGACTCCGCCGAAGCTGCCCGCGAGCAGAGCGACGGTATTTACTATCTCGTCAACGTCCTTGGAGCGGATGCAAAGAGGTATGGCGTCCACGTTACCGAACTCCTTGAAGAGCACGCATTTGCCCTCCATAACGGGCATTCCCGCCTCCGGTCCGATGTCACCCAGACCGAGTACGGCAGTACCGTCCGTAACGACGGCGACGGTATTCCATCTTCCCGTAAGCTCGTAGGAGAGCTCGGGATTTTTCTGTATCTCCAGACATGGCTGAGCTACTCCCGGGGTGTAAGCAAGGGAGAGGGACTGCCTGTCGCAGACCTTGACCTTGGTTTTTATTTCAAGCTTGCCCTTCAGCTCTCTGTGGAGCTTCAGGGACTCTTCCTGATAATTCATTTTTTTTAAAAGTCCTTTCGTAAAGCCGCCGATCGGCTTCGCTGTATTTAAGCTGTAATTAAACCGTATTTAAGCAGTATTTAAGCCATATTTAATCTGTATTAAACTGTATAAAAATTATTCCGATAAGAGACGCGGTCTTTTTGAGGCGTCGGCTTTGACGGTATGTCTGTAATTTTTGGGGAGCTCCCCGGTTATCTTTTTAAAAGTCTTTGAAAAATGCTTTGCGTCGGTGAAGGCGAGACGCTCTGCAATATCGGCTACGAGCATATCGGTCTCGGCAAGCATCTGCTTGGCGAGCTCTATTTTTTTCTGAAGGAAGTACTGCATGGGCGCGATCTCGTAGGCTTCCTTGAACAGGCGGAATATCTGCGTCTTGCTGATAAAGAACACGGCGGAGATATCCTCCAGCTGGAGCCTGCTCTCAACGTGACTGTCGATGTAGTCCTTGATGAGAGACGCGGTGCTTTTTGCAGTCATTTCAAATTCCTTGCGGGCTCTGTCGATGGCGACGATGACTGTATGGAAGTAAAGGGCGGACAGCTCGCTTTTGTCCTTTATGTCGGAGACCTTGCCGCCGCTGACCTTCTGTATTTTGAAGAGAGTTCCCGACATATCGGGTATCGGAACGACACAACCGTCCTGAACGCGGTATAGCTCCAGAATATCCTTGACTATGGAACCGCAGGAGACGGAATAAGCGGTACGGATATCGCTTTCGCCGTCGTAAAAGAATCTGTATCCCTTTGCAAGATCAGCCACCAGACATTCGCCCGTGTTCAGATATTTTTCAACATTATTCTTTATATATCGGAGCTTTCCCGAAAACTGCCAGACGATCAGACAGCCCTCTTCGGGAAGATCCGCGGTCTCCAGATTTCCCACGGAGTTTTCGATCAGGGTGAAAATACCGTTTGACATCATTCTGTCGTTCATGTTCGTGTTTGCCTTTCGTGAAGTGTGATAACGCCGCGCCGAAGGCTCGCGTTAAGCAACCTTAATTAGTTTATCATATTTTTACCAAAAAGTCAATCAAACTCGCGACAAACACATATATTTATAATTTATAGTTATAATAAATAAATGAAATACACATGACACATGATATACATGATACACATGAAGAGCAAGCTGCATTAAGGAGCAAGAAAGGAACGGTCATAAAAATGCAAGAGAACGAACGACTCAGCGGGAATTTTGAAAAGGACGCGGAGTATCTTGAAAAAAAGCTGCGCGTATCGGAGAGCTTTGATCTGTCAAAGCGTTATCTTCGGGCAAAGAACGGTCAGAGATGCGCTCTTTTCTATATTACGGGCTTCGCCGACACCCAAACGGCGCAGGATTTTATGCGTTACTGTCTGGAGGCGGAGGAGCTGAAGCTGAGCGACGAGACCATTCCGTACGTCGAGGCGTCCAGAAGCGCAGAGGTTGAGACGGTCATCAAGAAAATAATGTCGGGAATGACCTGCTTTATGATAGAAGGGGAGAGGGAGGCGTATCTTATGGATATGCGAAGGATACCCGCCCGTTCCGTAAGCGAGCCCGAAAACGATAAGGTTCTCCGCGGCGCGCGGGACGGCTTTGGAGAAACTCTCCAGCCAAACGCCGCTATGATACGCCGAAGGATACGGGATACGCGCCTTACCTTTTCCGTTCTGAACGTGGGGAGCGAGACGAAGAGCGACGTTTGTATCTGTTATATGGAGGGAGTGGCGGACGGAAAATACGTGGAATCGCTGAAAAAGCAGATATCCTCACTAAAGCTGAAGAGCCTTAATTTCCAGTGCGAGACGCTTTGCGAGGCTCTGATAAAGAAGCGCTGGTATAACCCATTCCCGAAGGTACGCTACACCGAGCGTCCCGATGCCGCCGCCGCGGCTATACTCGAGGGAAGCGTTATTGTCCTGTGCGACAACTCACCCTCGGCTATCATCCTGCCCACCTCTATCTTCGATTTCTTTCAGGAGACGGACGATTTCTGCTTCCAGCCCCTTACGGGCAGCTATCTGCGTATAATCCGATTTCTGGTGTACGTCTGCTCTATCTATCTCACCCCCGTTTGGTATTATCTGATGATGAGGCAGGAGCTTCTGCCCCCTGCTCTGGATTTCATCAAGCTGTCGGCAGAGGCGGGGATACCCGTTTTCTGGCAGCTTATCATCGTCGAGATAGCCATCGACGGTCTGCGTCTGGCGTCGCTGAATACCCCTGACGCTCTCGGCAGCTCCTTGAGCGTAGTCGGGGGCTTGATACTGGGTGATTTCGCCGTCAATTCGGGCTGGTTTTCCCCCGACGTTATATTATATACTGCTTTCGTAACCATCGCTAATTTCACCCAGACCAGCTACGAGCTCGGTTACGCCGTGAAGTTCGTCCGACTCCTGATGCTTGCCCTCGTGCATATCCTCGGCGGCTACGGCATACTCCTCGGTACTCTGATAATGCTGACGCTCATCGCCACGAACAAGAGCATAGACGGAAGCCGAAGCTATCTCTATCCTCTGATACCCTTCGATAAAAAAGCTCTCAAAAGACTGATGGTCCGGTCGAAGTTCAAGGAGTGAACGGTCGGTCAAAAGTCAATATAAAAACACGGGACTGCAAAAAAACAGTCCCGTGTCCGTCATTTATCAGAAAACTATCTTTGCAAGTCCCGCCTCGGAGGTCTCCTTGTAAGAGGAGGAGATGTCGCGTCCCGTCTCCTTCATGGTCTGAATGACCTTGTCAAGAGATATCTTTCGGGAGTCCCACAAAAAGCTGGAAAGGCTGACCGCGTTTATGGCTCGCATAGCGGCGACGGCGTTGCGCTCGATGCAGGGGATCTGGACGAGTCCGCAGATGGGGTCGCAGGTAAGACCGAGATGATGCTCGATAGCGATCTCCGCCGCGTATTCGATCTTGTCTATGTCAAGGTTGAACAGCTCTGCCAGAGCCGCCGACGCCATAGCGCACGCGCTTCCGATCTCCGCCTGACAGCCGCACTCCGCGCCCGAAATGGACGCGTTCGTCTTGATCAGATTGCCGATCAGTCCCGCTGTGACCAGCGCCTGCAGTATCTGACGGTCGCTGAAGCGGTGCTTCTGCTGTTGATAGTACAGCACCGCGGGCAGAACTCCCGCCGCGCCGCAGGTGGGAGCGGTAACAATC
>SVSQ01000045.1 GCA_015064245.1 Oscillospiraceae bacterium
CACCGTGTAAGATTTTAGCAACATTCTTATTTGCAAAGGACGCCTTAATGGCGAAATGAGAGTATCCGTTTCTTGAACATTTGTTTGGGCGGTTAAATATCTCCCAATCAGTCAATTCTCCGTTTCCAGCAAGACCAATGCTTCCCGTACCAATACCGCCAAGAGGAAAGGAAATAGTCTTTGTTTTTTGCTTTTCGTAAATCATAATCACCCTCCGAAAAAAGTTGTACTGTTATTCTATCACACAAAATACTCCGTGTCAATCTACACGGAGTATTTTTCAAGAAAATTTTATACGCGCACATAAAAAGAAAATACGGCATACCTCTTTCGAAATATACCGTATTCTTGCAAAACTGTCCTTTAGGGTACGACCCTAAGGGTTTTCCCCTTTTACTCTTGCTCTTTTTGTTTGTGTTTTGTGTAACTATCTGATTTTACAGCTGTCCGTGAGGAAGCGTGGGATCCATCGGCGCTTCGCGGGTAAAGGTCGTAGTCATCTCGTAGGGCTGTCCCGTTTCCGCGCTCTTCATTATTCCCGTCATAGCTTCAAGAACGTGATATGTCTGCTTATACGAGGTTCTGGGCGGTCTTCCCTGCTCTATTGCAGCGGCAAGATCGTCAAGTCCGAGACAGCGGGAGTTTACGCCGTAATCGAACTCAAGGGGAAGCTCCTTCATCTCGCCCGTAGCGCCGTCAAGGAACTTCATTCCGTTTTCAGAGCCGAAGCAGTTTGGGTCGGGAACGTACAGATTTCCCTTCGTTCCGTAAAGCTGGATGTTAGTCTGTCTCGTGTTATAGGTATCAAATGTGGTGAGGAAGGAGATCGTCACGCCGCTGTCGAAGGTTATCAGAGTTTCGTAATGAGTGGGAACGTTGACCTTGATTATCTCGCCAACGTGAGGCTTCGCCGTGATAAGACGCTCAGCGAAGGTGGTGCGGGAGGTAGCGTAAACTCTCTTGATACCTCCGAGGAGATTGATGAGCGCAGTTATGTAGTACGGTCCCATATCGAGAACGGGTCCGCCGCCTCTCTGATAGTAGAAATCCGGATCGGGATGCCAGCTCTCCACGCCGTGGCTAGCCATAACGCATCTTCCGCCGATCACCTCGCCCATAAGTCCTTCGTCGATCAGCTTACGGCAGGTCTGTATGCCTGCGCCCATGAACGTATCGGGCGCGCCGCCGATCCAAAGGCCCTTTTCCTGCGCCAGTTTTACAAGAGCAGTTCCCTCTTCCCAGTCCGCGCCGAGGGGCTTTTCCGAATAAACGTGCTTACCGGCTTCAAGCGCCGCCTTCGAGACCTCGTAATGCTGATAAGGACGGGTAAGGTTGAGAACGATGTCTATTTCGGGATCGGCAAACAGCTCTTCCATAGTATCGTAGAGCTTCGGAATACCGTACTCCTTCTGTGCTTTTTCCGCGCGCTCGCGGATAAGGTCGCAGACAGCGACCAGCTGAACGTCCTTGAACGTTTCTTTAAAATTCTTCAGATAGATGCCGCTGATACAGCCGACACCCACCATTCCGACCTTCATCATAGTTTTCTATTCCTTTCTTATATCAATACATTTTTGCCGTATTGTGGTATTTGGACGCATCCAGTCCGTTTGCCTTTGCGTATTCCTTACCCTCTGCCGCCCAGAGCATTCCGCGCTCCATCAGCACCTGCGCGCTTGGAGACTTATCGAAAACGTCGTCGTGGTGGCCGAGAGAGCAATAAAATACTCTGCCAACGCCCCAGTATTTCGTCCATACAACGGGCATTTGGATAACTTTATTAGCCGCGTGGTAGAAGTTTACCAGCGGGAATCTCGTGGAAGCAAGAACCTCGACCGCAGGATCGACGTGGAGATAGTAATGCTCCGATTCCACCTCAAAATCCTCTATTCCTTCGATTATGGGGCTCGTGCCTCTGTGGACGTTTACGGTGTATTTGACTCCGTCTCCGCCGGGATGGCTCACCCACTGACCGCCTGTGATGAACTGCCATTCCGTTGAATTACGGAAGGAGTCGCACATTCCGCCGTGACAGCCGGCAATACCCGTTCCGTTGGCAATAGCCGCGGAAACGTTTTGCTCGTACTCTCTCGGTATCGTCGAACCCGTAACGCAGGGAACGAGCAGGTCGTACGACATCACCTTTTCCTTATCTGCAAGACATTCAACTCCCTCGCAGACATCCACCTCGAAGCCGTGTTTTTTCAGTATCTCCGCAAATCTTGCGGAAACAAGCTTCGGCTCATGGCCGTCCCAGCCGCCGTAAAATATAAGCGCTTTTTTCATATTTGTATATTCCTTTCTGTGTATTGATTTTTATAGTATTGATGTTTAGCGGTGTATTTGCACAAACCCAAGCCTCTCATTCGTGCGAACATTTCTCAGAAAACATAATTTTTCCCAAACGCCATTATTACACAAATCAAATATTTCGCCGCGGGGCGTTCCCCGCTAAATCAAAATTTGAAAATGTAAACCGAATATCCTTCTAACACAAATAAATCATTCGCCTGCAGGCGCTTGCCTGCTTCGCCGCGGGGCGCTCCCCGCTAAATCAAAATTTGAAAATGTAAACCGAATATCCTTCTAACACAAATAAATCATTCGCCTGCAGGCGCTTGCCTGCCTCGCCGCGGGGCGTTCCCCGCTTGCCCGTAATACGCGTTTTTGCCGTGCTTACGGCTGTAATGCTTTTCAAGCAGGCACTCGTCAACTCTCGGAGCAGAAGGGTTTATCTGCTCGGTAAAGAGCGCCATCTTCGCCACCTCTTCAAGAGTTATCGCGTTATCCACCGCCTTCTCGGGAGTCTTCCCCCAGGTAAACGGTCCGTGGTTCTTCACCAAAACGGCGGGAATAGCGTTATAGTCCTTGTCTTCAAAAGCCTCTGCGATAACGACGCCCGTATTATGCTCGTAATCCCTCTCGATCTCCGATTTAGTCAGAGCGCGGGAGCAAGGCACGTCGCCGTAAAAGGCGTCCGCGTGGGTAGTTCCGTAAGCGGGAATATCCTTTCCAGCCTGCGCCCATGCGGTGGCGTACGCCGAATGAGTATGAACAATGCCGCTGATATTCTCAAATTGTTTATAAAGATACAGATGCGTCGGAGTATCAGACGAGGGACGGTATTTTCCGTCCACTACGTTTCCGTCCATATCAACGACGACCATATCCTCTTCCGTCATAGTCTCGTAAGGAACGCCGCTTGGCTTGATACAGACAAGCCCTTTTTCTCTGTCTATCCCGCTGACGTTTCCCCAAGTCAACACAATAAGTCCGCTTTCGGCAAGACGGATGTTCTGCCGGAAAACTCTTTTTTTCAGTTCCTTCATCATACTGCTCCGTCCGCAGCCGTCTTTTCCGCCGCAAGGTATTTTCTGTACGCTTTCATGTACTCTCTGCACTTCGTAAGCTCTTCTTCGTCCGCCATAACCACGGTCTTGCCGACGTCTGCGAATATACCGTCAAGGAAATCTCCAAGAGACTTGCCGTTATCCGTAGCGTAAAGCGCAAGTATCGCCATTCCCCAAGCGCCGCCCTCTGATGCGTTCTGCATAACGGTGACGGGTGTTTCAAGTATCGCCGAGGTAGCGTTCTGTCCGACGAAATCCGTTTTATAGAATCCGCCGTGAGCGAGGACGCTGTCGATGCTCACTCCCTCGCGCTTCAGAATATCCATTCCGAGCGCCAGCGCCGCGACCGCAGAATATATCTGAGACTGCATAAACGCCGCAAGGCTCATCTCGCCGTCCTGCGAGCGTACCACCATGGGAGCGCCCTTTTCAGTTCCCGCAAGCGGCTCGCCTGCAAGGAAGTTATAGCTGACCACTCCCGCGCCCGTCTTGCTCTCAAGTGAATGCTTAAACAGCTTATCAAAAAGCTCGCCTTTGCTCACCTGAACTCCGAAAAGCCCGACAGCCTCGCCGATAAGCGAAACCCATTCGTTTATCTCCGTGGTGCAGTTGTTGGTATGTATCAAAGCCGCGGGATATCCGTCCGGGGTAGCGATAACGTCTATCTCCTTATAGTAATTCTTCAGCGGCTCTTTAAGTATGACGGTAAGGTTCGCGCTGGTTCCCGAGGATACGTTTCCTCTGCCGCAGGAGACGCAGTTGGTGGCTATCATGCCCGTACCCATATCGCCTTCGGGCGGGCAAAGAAGTATCCCCGAGCTAAGATTTCCGCTCTCGTCCAGCCAAGCCGCGCCTTCCGCGGTAAGACAGCCCGCGTTTTCACCCGCTACAAGCACCTTCGGAAGCAGGTCTTTAAAGCTTATGTCTAACCCTTTCTCGCGCAAACGGCTGTTGAAGCTGCAAAGCATCTCCCCGTCGTAATCATTATCTCTTACCGGGAACATACCCGACGCGTCGTTTATTCCCAGCACTTTTTTGCCGGTAAGACGGTAATGAACGTAACCCGCAAGAGTGGTGAGGAACTTGACGTTTTTAACGTGCTCCAGTCCGTCCAGCACCGACTGATAATACTGCGACACCGACCATCTCATCGGAACGTTGAATCCGAACAGCTCCGAAAGCTCTGCCGCCGCCTCGGCTGTATTGGTGTTTCTCCATGTTCTGAACGGAGCAAGCAGAGCGTCGTTCTCGTCAAACGCCAGATAACCGTGCATCATGCCCGAGATACCGATAGCGTCCACGGTCTTCAGCGGCTCGCCCAGCTCTTTTATCAGAGCGGTGTAGCTTGCGCGAAGTCCTTTTTCCACCTCGTCAAGCGAATAGGACCACAGCCCGTCCACCAGAATATTCTCCCATTCGTAGCCCCCCTGGGCGATGACCTTGGCGTTTTCGTCTATGAGGACGGATTTGATACGGGTAGAACCAAGCTCTATTCCGAGAATTTTTTTCATAAATTCTGATACTCCTTAATTTTTATGCTTACAAATTGGTGTTTATGGGTGTGATAGTTTTTAATTGCAAATTCGATTAAGACGGATAATTTGTTTAAACTTTTAAATTTTTTTCTTCGTTCGTTTCTTTCTCTTTTTCTTTCCGAAGAAAAAGGAAAGAAATGAACCAAAGAAAGCAAAAAGAAACGGGTGCGATCATACCGAGAAAAATTCGCTCAAAAAGCACGAGCGAATTTTTAAGGAGCATACGGATGCTAGTGCGATCATTTCTACAAAAATGCTCGTAAAACACTCGCATTTTTGGGATGTTTGTTCCGTTTTTCGCTTGATTTAATGCTTTAGAGTGTTGCTGGAGCAACTCGGCAGTATTTTATGTGCGAAAAACCGCGAGCCTGCTTATGCATAATATTCCCTTATTCGCCTGCAGACGCTTGCCTGCCGCCGCGGAGCGCTCCCCGCTTAAAACGGATTTTCCGTCGCGTACGGTACGCCCGCGGGCTGATTATATCCTATCTTCTCAGCGCCCAGATACTTGAATACCTCGAATATTGGTCTTCCGAAATGTCCGAAGGCTACCGCGCCGTGATGGGGGAATCCGCCCTCTATCAGAACGTGACGGTAGAATCTGCCCATCTCCTTGATAGCGAAAACTCCGATGCCGCCAAAGGACTTCGTCGCAACGGGAAGCACCTCGCCCTCTGCCGCGTACGCGTACAGATGTCCGTCCGCCGTGCTCTGGAGACGGAAGAAGGTTATGTCTCCCGGAACGATGTCGCCTTCAAGAGTACCGTTTGTCACCTCTTCGGGCAGGGCTCTCGCCATTATCATCTGATTTTTCATCGTGGGAACGCACAGCTTTGCAGAGCAGGTATTTCCACAATGGAAGCCCATAAACGTATCCGTGAGCTTATAATCGAACTTGCCCGCGATGTCGTTTTTATACATATCCTTTGGAACCGTGTTGTTCACGTCAAGAAGAGTTACCGCGTCCTCGCTTACGCAGGCGCCTATGTACTCGGACAGAGTTCCGTAAATATCCACCTCACATGAGACGGGTATTCCTCTTCCCGTCAGGCGGCTGTTGACGTAGCAAGGCACGAACCCGAACTGAGTCTGGAACGCGGGCCAGCATTTTCCCGCAATAGCGACGTACTTTCTGCTCTCTCTGTGCTCTTCTACCCAGTCGAGAAGCGTCAGCTCGTACTGCGCCAGCTTTGAAAGTATCTCCGGCTTCTTATTTCCCGCGCCGAGCTCCTTCTCCATATCCGCGACTACCGCAGGGATACGGGCGTCGCCGGCGTGCTTATGGAACGCCTCGAAAAGGTCCAGCTCGGAGTTCTCCTCAATCTCAACACCAAGATTGAAGAGCTGCTTTATGGGCGCGTTGCAAGCCATAAAGTTTTTCGGGCGGGGGCCGAAGGAGATGATCTTCAGCTCCTTGAGTCCGCAGATAGCGCGGGCTATCGGAACAAAACCGTGTATCATATCCGCGCAGTCCTCTGCGTCTCCTACGGGGTATTCGGGGATATACGCCTTAACGCCGCGGAGCTTAAGGTTATAGGACGCGTTGAGCATACCGCAGAATGCGTCTCCGCGGTCTCCAACCAGCTTATCCGACGCCTCTTCCGCCGCCGCGCAAAACATGACGGGACCGTCGAATTTCTGAGCAAGCATAGTCTCGGAGATCTCGGGGCCGAAGTTACCGAGATAAACGCACAGGGCGTTACAGCCCGCCGTCTTCAGATCTGCGATCGCCTGCATAGCCTGTATCTCGCTCTCAACTATGCAAACGGGACATTCGTATATATCCTTTGCGCCGTATTTCGAGGTATAAGCGTCGATAAGCGCCTTTCTGCGGTTTACGGACAGACTTTCGGGGAAGCAATCTCGGGACACCGCCACCACTCCGATTTTGATTTCGGGGATATTCAACATAATAACTTTCTCACCTTTCGCTATATTTGTTAAATTAAAACATATTTGCTACTATTATTTTACACGTATACTATTGCAAAATCAAGTCATTTATGTTATAATATATAGACAATATTTAACTTTTTAAAAAGGACGGTGCGTAATGTTTTACGAAGCTAAAAATCTTCTGAGGGCAAACGACCTGAAGATCGAGCGCGGCAAAGATCTCTCTTTTCCCCTGCATCTTCACGGAAGCTTTGAATTCATCACCGTAACGGAAGGCGAGATGAAGGTCACGGTGGACAAAGAGGAATACCTTCTTACAAGCGGTCAGGCGCTAATGATCTTTCCGAACCAAGCCCACGAGTTCCTGACGGAAAGCCACAGCAGCCACTATCTCTGTATCTTTTCTCCCGATATCGTCCGCGCATACAGTAATATCTGCCTTTCCAAGGTTCCGAAAAGCAACCTGTTTTCAGTTGACGCTTTTTACGTCGAAAAGCTGAAAAACCTTGGGGAAAACGCAAGCGTTTCAGAGGTCAAGGGTCTGCTCTATTCCATTTGCGGCGAATTCGACAAGATCGCCGAGTACCGCGAAAGAAATACGGAAAAGGACGGACTTCTTATGCAGATATTCAAATTCGTTGAGAAGAACTACGATACTGAGTGCGACCTTGCCGCCCTGTCAAACGAGCTGTCATATAACTACGTCTATCTTTCCCGTTATTTCAAGGAGCGCACGGGCATCAGCTTCACAGAATACGTTACGCATTATCGCGTGACGGAGGCTTGTTACCTCATCGGAAACACGGAAAAGACGTTTTTGAGCATAGCCTGCGAGTGCGGATTTGCTTCTTTGAGAAGCTTCAACAGAAATTTCGCCAGAGTTATGGGCGTCCCGCCGGGAGATTACAGACGCGCAGGCAAGCGTCTGCAGACAAACAATTGAACTCTCACGAAGAGCAAAACAATATATTTATCACATCAAGGAGCATTGAAGACCATGAAGCTTTTATTCATCGGAAACAGCGCAACGTATTATCACGAGATCCCCAAAACTCTCGAAAAGGTCTGCCGGGCGCTCGGTATGGACGTCACCACCGCCCAGCTAACTCCCGGAGGATATATGCTGTCTCAGCACGCGGACGAGACCACCGAGCACGGGCAAAAGGTATTTGCGGAAATAGCCAAGGGCTACGACGTAGTTTTCCTGCAGGATAACGGAAACTGCATCTCAAGCGACGAAAAGCGTGAGGCTTGCTTCGACGCCTGCAGAAGGCTTGCGGGAGCCGTTAAGGCAAGCGGAGCGAGGCTGTATTTCTACGTCCGTCCGCCATACAAAAAGCTGAACAGCGGCTTCGACGCTCTTCAGCAGTGCGAAAAATTCGACGAGCTTTTCGGTCAGATCGCGGCGGAGCTGAACGCCGAGTGCGTTTACGTCAACCGCGCCTTCGCGTACGCAATCAAAAATCTTGACTTCAACCTTTGGGCAGAGGATAACGGACACACCAGCGTTCACGGCGCTTATCTTGCGGTATGCACTTTCTTTGCGACGCTCTTCGGGCGGTCCGCGACCTGTATGGACGCCTGCGGACTCCCTCCGGAAGAGGCGGAAGCGCTGCAAAAAGCGGCGGATACGGTAACCGCCGGAATTTAAATTGCAAAATCATTTTAGTTTTGATCAAGACGGATATTTTGAGTATAATTTAATGTTTTTTATACGTTCATTTCTTTCCTTTTTCTTTCGCCGCATTCGAAGAATGCAAAACTTCCTTTCTTTTTCTTTCTCGAAAGAAGGAAGAAAAACGAACGTAGAAAAAGATTTGAAAGTTTTTTAAAACCCCTTGACACGTAGCGTAATTCGTGTTATAATATTTAGCGTAAACCGTTGAAGCGGAGATAAAGTCAGGCACAGGACTATACAGAGAGCCCGAGAAGCTGAGAATCGGACAAGATACCGCCTTACAAATGGACCGCCGAGGGCGCAGTCAAAGGAAGCAAGCCTTCCGAGTATTCTGCGACGTACAGACACGCGTGAGAGGTCGGGGGTATGATGGTATCCCGTAAAGGCGCAAAGCTTGCTTTTTGCAGGCGATGAATCAAGGTGGCACCGCGGATAAGCTTTTATTCGTCCTTGACAGAAATTTTATCTGTCAAGGACTTTTTGTTTTATGACAGAGAGTAAAGGAACGGTAAGTTACATGATAAAGCTTACAAAGCGATGGCGAAAGCCTGCGGAAATTTCAAATTTTGATTTGTAGGTGAGATGTTAGGTGTGAATTTTGCGGGACGTCGAAGGCGCCGCCCCCTACAAATTTCGAGGATACCTCTATGTTTGTCGTAGGGGTCGGCGCCCACGACGACCCGTTAATTCTCACCTATAAATCCCAATTTTTTAAACATATTACCAATAATCTTATAAAAATCATTTCTTATATAACGGAGGAAAAAACAATGGAACTCAACGGAGTAAATTTTGATACTTATTTTAACAATTATCCCGACAAAAACGGTTATTTCGGCAAATACGGCGGCGTTTATATAGACGACAAGCTCAAGGCGGCTATGGCTGAGATCACAGAGGCTTACTTCTCTATCTGCCAGTCCAGAAAATTCATCGCAGAGCTCCGCCGGATCAGAAAGGAATTCCAGGGCAGACCTACCCCCGTCAGCCACCTCGAAAGACTTTCGGACGCGCTTGGCGGTAAGGTCCAGCTCTACGCAAAGCGCGAGGACCTGAATCACAGCGGCGCCCACAAGCTCAACCACTGTATGGGCGAGGCGCTCCTTGCAAAGTATATGGGCAAGAAGAAGGTCATCGCTGAGACCGGCGCAGGCCAGCACGGCGTCGCGCTCGCTACTGCCGCGGCTTACTTCGGTCTGGAGTGCGATATCTACATGGGTACGGTCGACATCAAAAAGCAGGCTCCCAACGTCGCAAGAATGAAGATACTTGGCGCAAACGTCGTTGAGGTCACTCACGGACTGCAGACTCTCAAGGAAGCCGTTGACGCCGCTTTCGACGCGTACAGCAAGGAATACAAAGACTCTATCTACTGCATCGGCTCCGTCCTCGGTCCTCATCCCTTCCCCATGATGGTGCGCGACTTCCAGAGCGTTGTGGGTATCGAGGCAAGAGAGCAGTTCATCGATATGACGGGACACCTTCCCACGTCTATCGTCGCTTGCGTAGGCGGCGGTTCCAACGCTATGGGACTCTTCTCGGGATTCCTCAACGATCCCGTCGACATCTACGGTATCGAGCCCCTCGGAAAAGGTCCTAAGCTCGGCGACCACGCGGCAAGCCTCAAATACGGCACAGAGGGTATCATGCACGGCTTCAACAGCATCATGCTGAAGGACGAGAACGGCGAGCCCGCTCCCGTTTACTCCGTCGCAAGCGGTCTGGACTATCCCTCTTCCGGTCCCGAGCACGCGTTCCTGCAGGAGATCGGCAGAGTCAAATACGACGTAATCGATGACGAGGAGACCATCGACGCTTTCTTCAAGCTCTCCCGTCTTGAAGGTATCATCCCCGCTATCGAAAGCGCTCACGCAGTGGCTTACGGTATGAAGCTGGCAAAGACCATGGATCACGGCTCCGTCCTCATCAACCTCTCCGGAAGAGGCGACAAGGATATGGACTACGTTATAGAAAATTACGGTATCCGCTGAGAAAGGGATTTTTAAAACATTCAGTTTCCACTAAAAAGGAACCCATTGCCAAACGTTTGGTTTCCACTGAGAAAGGGATTTATTAAAAATGTATCTGTACGAAACTCATCTTCACACCTCTCCCGTCAGTAAGTGCGCCAAGGCGTCTGTAAGGGATAATCTTGAATTCTATAAAAGCCGCGGCTACAAAGGCGTATTCATAACCAACCACTTTATAGACGGAAATATCAGCGCGGACAAGGATTCCTCTTATAACGAGCTTTTGGAGTTCTATTTCTCGGACTACGAAGAAGGAGTTAAGATCGGAAAAGAGCTCGGTCTTGACGTTTTCCTCGGCATCGAGACCACCTGCGGCGGAACTGATTTTCTCGTTTACGGGCTTGATAAAGAGTGGTATCTGTCGCACCCCGAGATCGCGGAAATGCCAAAAAGCAAGCAGCTGCCGTACTTCATGGAGAACGGCGCGTTAGTCATCCAGGCTCACCCCTTCAGAGAGGCGAGATATATAGACCATATACGTCTGTTTCCAAGATGTATTCAGGGCGTCGAGGTCTACAACGCCAACCGTACGGATTTCGAAAACGCTCTGGCTCTTCAGTACGCCAAAAACTACGGGCTTCTTAAATTCGCAGGCTCGGACAATCACGTTGCAGATAAGCAAAAGAAGTTTGGCGGAATGAAGTCCAAAACTCCGATAAAGGACGAAAAAGATTTTGTTGCCCGTGTGCTGAGCGGTGAGATAAAGCCGTTTAAAATTGAAATAACGGAAGAGTAATTCAACCGCCATCAAGTTCATATATTTTATCTGGCGTAAAATAAAAAACAAGCGCATAGGATGCAGAGAACAAGAAGTTCCGAGCTTCTTATGCGTTTTTTACTATTTACCGAAAGGAGTCATATTAAAATGAAAACCAAACTACTCAGAGCAATCTTAGTCACACTGTCAGCGGTACTGCTTATGCTTGTATTTGCTTCTTGCAAAAACGATACTCCGCAAAATGCTACCGATGATCCACTGCCCGATCAAAAGGACGAAACACCCAAGGAAGCCTCGCCTATCCTCGCCGATCTCAATAACGACGGAACAGATGACAATATCTTCATAACTTACGATAATGAAGAAAAGACCTCCGCCACCATCACAATCATAAGCGGCAAGGATGAAACGCAAATTATGACGGACACTCTCAAATTAAGCAAAGGAAAGATCGGCTCGTATTATCTGCAGATAGGAAAGCAAAACTATCCGGATAAGCTGGTATTCTGGAACCACGTCTATTTGAACAGCGAAAAACTAGCCTTAACCTACAGCGTTTTCAGTTACGATCCGGACGGAAAAGAAATTTACAGCAAACGCGAAAATAAAACGTTTGACATATCTAAAGGCGCTAACATTGCAAGCGGCAATATTCCATTCGGCGTAATGGTAGAAGCCATCAACGAAAGCATCAGAGAAAACGATACCGAATATAATGCGTATATGTTGCTCAGCAACAATGGAAACAGCATTTCTTTAAGCACAAAAGAGAATATGCTGGCTCCCGCTCCGCTTACCTTCACCTTGGAAAGCTTCGTGCCAAAGACTGATAGCGGCAGCGCAGATCAAGGCGATGAAAACGGGAAAAACGACAATACCGAGCCCCCCTCTTCCGAAATGGCTATCGAAGAAGGATACACGGTAATTAAAACGGAAAAATTGACTATACCGGTCACGATAGACAAAGGAACCGTGATCAGAGACGCCCGTATTGCTGCTCTGCGAAAGGAAAACGGGGAAAACGCCCTGTATTTTGACGTTCTTTCCGAAGACGGCACCGTTATGACTCATATAACCTGGAAGGGCTATTATCAGCTGTTTGTAAATGATGAGGGCACTTTGCTCTTAATGAGAATGTCTATTTCGCCCACCACTAACCTCGGAACGGCGCTCTATCAGCTTTTTGAGGTCAGCGACAGAAAAATCTCAGGCTACGACGTAATCGAGCTCGAAACACCGCAGATCAATAACGTAGCCGGTGAAGGAGAATCAATAACACTCGCCGTTGATTCAGATGCCGCTATTGCTATGTACGAAGGACATTTTCTCGACTTAATGTTCAGATTTCAAAATAAGCTCAAAAGTGATATTAAGGCAGGGCTAGAGGTATATATGCTTGCGGACAGTTATCTCACTCCCGACACTCCGAGCGTTTATTCCGACACCGCAAAAACGCCGTTACCCAATTTTGAAGAAAAAGCGATCGCCGACAAGTACACTATCACATATGCGGCGGAGCTGTTTAAGTAATTTTTAGCGAATGAAACAAAAAACTACCGCAAACGGAGAAATACCGTCTGCGGTAATTTTATATTCAATTATAATTTTTGTTTAATAAACCCTTTCAAAAGAAAGATATCTCGTTCCCTGGAAGGTAAGCGCACCCCGGTCGCCTTCCACCAGAAGTCCGTATTCCCCTCTCGGAACGTGAAGCTCAAGGCGGTCTCCGCTCTCAAACTGGAAAGTTACGTAATAGGAATGCGTGCTTCCTCCGTTATGATGGTGATGCGAGGAGCAGCTTTTCGCCACTATCTGCGCGTTTACCGTAAGTCTCGGAGAATTGTTGTTTTTATGCCACTGCTTTATATTGCTTGCAAAAACGAATATTACTATCCCGAAAATGAATACGAACCAAAATCCAAAGAATATCTCCATATTTTTCCACCCTTGCATCAGATCTTTTTTAATATTATAGCATACTACGCCTGAAAAGTCAACGCTCAGTCTAAAATTTACAAATATCAAGCGCGCACGTATATTGACTTTTTGAGAATAAAGTGATATACTGTTATCAAGTATTTTCCCCGAAAGGATGTTTTTAAAATGTACGATCGCACCCGCAAATCAAGTTTTCAAATTTTTGTAGCAGTTCTGCTGCTTTTCACCCTAGCATTTTCTCTGTGCTCCTGCAAGGACAATACCGAAAAGCTCCTTAAAAAAAGCACCTCTGAGATCATCAGCGCAGTTATAAACAAGGATCAGACCGCCGCCGCTGAATTGCTCAAAGAGTACTACGCCCCCGACGAGATCGAGCTTATGTATATGGAGCTGTCAGCTACACTTGAAGGAGTATCGAGCTTTAAGCTAAAGAGCTTTAAATTTGAAACCGTGAAACTCGACGAAAAAAATCTGATAATCCTGACCGCGCAACTCAAGACCGACAAAGGCAGCTTTGACGTTGAGACTCATACCTATACCGGCTCTTCTGGAATAGCGCACATCCTGATAAATACAATGGAATAAAAGTGTCAAGACCACCGGGCAATCCGATGGTCTTGTTTTTTTATTCGGTTTCTTTCGGCCATATCACCCGCTCGTCATTTGCGGTCTTCATCACGACCTCGTTGATCTCTCCCGTGGTCTTGACCGTAACATCCACAGTTCCCGTCTCGAATATTCCGAACAGGTCGCTGAATTTGAACCCGATGTATAATTTTCCGTCCTTCTCTTCAGCGTGATAGCCCAAAAATCCCTTTGCGAAAAATCCGGGAGAATATCCCTTTATCCGAACCTCGCCCTCGCTCACCTCTACGCTCTCTATAGCCGCGCTTCCGCAAGCGTCAAAGCCTCGGATCTTCCAGCCGTATCTCCCGATGATAAATACAGTGACGATAAGCAACACGATAACGAGCAAGATCGCTATAGCTTTTGTAAAAACAGAAAGTATCTTTTGCATAACTTTTTCTCCTTTCAATACTCTGCTTTTTTGCTTAAACGATGCAATCTCTTACTTTTCTGCAGTATTTTTCGGATGAACGGTAGGACTGTCGAAGCCTCCCGATTTTATCAGCATCATCATTGCTATAAAATCCTTACCCAGCATCTCGATGATCTGTTCCTCGGAAAAGCTGCAGGTCCCCGTGGCGCATAAAGCGCCTATGCCAAAAGTGTGGATCCAGACGTGCTCGAACAGCTTTCTCGCCTCGTCCTCACTCAGACCGTAATCCTTTTGGATCATCTCAAGGCTTTGGACTGCAACGCTTCCGAGCCGCTCGAAAATATCGTCAAAGCTTCCCGCGCCGCGGTTTTCTGACATAAACGCGATCCGATACAGCTTCGGCTCTTCCTTGGCGAAAAGTATCATCTGCATACCAAGCTGCTTGAAGGCGGGGGTGTAATGCTCCGCTTTCTTTGCGTACTCCTCAAAGCGTACCATTGCCGCGAGCCTTACCTCCTCCTGAACCTCATCCATAGACGTGAACACGGTGAATATCGGCCGCGCCGAGCTTCCGAGCCGCGCGCCAAGCTCTCGCGACGTCAGCGCCTCCATTCCCTTTTCACTCACCAGCTCTAAAGCCGCCTGTACGATCTCTTCTTTTGTAAACTTCGGTTTTGGTGGCATATCCGTTCCCTTTCACGTTTTACATCAAGCGTTTTGCATCGTTTGATTTAGTATAGCACATATAACTCGTTTTGTCAATAGTTTTTTAGTCCCGGACAGAAAAAATAAACAGAATATCGTCGATGATGCAATATTCGATCTCCCGCCCGACCAATTCTCTTGCGTATTCATAGCTGATATAATGAGAGGTCGAATACTCCTGCCCCTCTGAGATAACGGACACGGCAGCGTAATATCTGGTAAAAGCGCCAAGCTCCCAATTGCACACGGCTCCTCTCAGACGAGGTAAGCCCTCCGCCTTTTTCTTACAGCTGAAAAAGCGATATAGGTAATACGCCCCCGGAAGCAGCAACGCAAAAGCGCATATCGGTATAACAATGGCAGACGCCAGCTTCACCGATTCCACATCCGCTATCGAGCAGATTATCACCGACGCAAGAATAAAGGTAAATCCCGCAAGGTAACCCATACTCATACTAAAATATCTTTTTAAAGAAAAGTATTTCACTTTGATTCCTCTTTCTCCGCGTTTGCAGCTGCGAGTTTTTTAATCCTCATCGCGCCCACGATCATCCAAAAGGTGTAAACGCCCATAAAGAAGAATACTACGAGGTAGTCTCCTATCGTCGCCGCCCATGACTGCAAAACGATCTTCCATACGAAGAAGCCCGCGCTTTGTATTATCCTCAAAATAGGTATTATGACCGTCCATTTTGGCGCAAGTCCTTTTTCAGACAGAGCTTTCGCGCCCATATAGACCGCAACCGCCGTCAGGACGGTAAACACAAGGGAAAAGAACTGATTAGTATAACCCAGAACCGTAAACAAACCGCGGGCAGCTTCATTCTGACCGTTCATTACCGCTGAGGATAACAGTCTGAAAAACTCAGATACCGTTATTTCCAGCACAGTTGCAAAAGCAAACAGATTTACCGACCTTCTCAGCTTTGAAGCATTTATGCGTCCTGTCTCGCTGTAAAGATAGGCGGCGAAGACCGCAAGCAGCGCCGTTTCCATAAGAGCGAAATATCTCAAAAGCGAGCTGATGAGAACCGCGTGGGCGCTTGTTACTATAAGATGACCGTTATCGACGGAGCAATACAGTCCGATAGCCGCCGCTCCGACGGCGAAGACTGCCGCAGAAAAGAAGAAGAAAAGCGTTGAGACTGAAATTACGCCCTTTTCCTGCGCTCTGTCGCTGAGCCATTCCGCGACTGAAAACAGAATATACTGACCGCTAAGAGACAGGAAAGTAAACAATCCCGAAAACAGCACGGAGAGCATATCTATCGCTTCTCCGCCAATAAAAAACAAGGTCACGAAGCTGAGCGACGTAAAAAGCAGTATCGCGCCCCCAAGCTTACCAACGTTTACAAGCACCTGCTTTGCGTAGCTTCGTCGCTCCTCGGAGATGAACGTATAGTTAAATGGTACGTCACTTAATTTGAATCTTGTTATAAGTACGATAAAGCACGTCAGCTCCAAAAGAATCAGAAGCTGATTTGGCGGCATATCGTAGGGAGAAAGCACGATATACGCGGGAACTCTGATACAGCAGTACGCAAAGAGCAGCATATACAGAAATATATAAAACGCCTTGCTGTAGTACTTATTCCGCTCGTACGCCCACATCTCGTCCTTCGTCTTGCTCCATCTGCTCAACTCGCCTTTACCAATAATTACGGCTCCGCCTATGCCGCAGATCAGCTCCACCGAAAGCGATGATAGCGGGATCGGTCCCGAAGCCATCAGCATCAAAAAATGTAATATTCCGTATACCACCGTGACCGCCCATGCAAATATCACGGTAAAGCGAAAGGTCCTGCCCTGCGCCTCGCTTATTCTTTCATCCAAAAACATTTTTAATATCTCGCCTCGCTTATTCATTTAAAATCATTTTCATTACCTCGCCCTTCTTATTTTTCTTCTCTTCCGTACCAAAAGATGTCGTTTAGCGTACAACCCAGCGCCTCGCATATTCTTATACAAAGAGCAAGCGTTGGGTTGTACTCTCCGCTTTCCACCATATTTATTGTCTGCCTTGAAACGCCGACCAATTTCGACAGCTCGCTCTGTGAAAGTCCCTTCTCCTGACGCGCCGCTCTCATTCTGTCATTCATACGGTTGCTCCTTTTGTCAAATATACTTGACATTACTATAGCACACAAACTCGATTTTGTCAAGTATATTTGACATTTTTTTGAAAAAATTTTTTAGCCGGATAAGATGGTTATTTTTCTTAATCCAAACTAAACTGTAATTAAACTGAAATTAAAATCCTCTTTTTCCCCCTCCCCCTTGACTTTTTTAATAAATATGATATAATCTACTTACAAAGTTTTTTGAAAGGAAACAATGCTATGAACAAGCTTCCACCGCTCAAAATAGGTACTGCTTATCACGGAAACAGAATGCTTCATCACGCCCGTCAGGATCTTGAGGATATGGTATCGTACGGAATGAATCTGGTCGTACATATGCTCTCCCATACGGACCTTAACCGCCATAAAACCAAAATGAAAGAAATGTTCGCTCTCTCCGAGGAGCTCGGAATGGAGGTCTGGGTGGATTGCTGGGGACTTTCCGGCCCGCCCGGCGACGTTTCACACTTCCTCGCATACCATCCCGAAAGCCATATGGTGTATTCAAACGGCGATCTCGCTCCCGTTCACGCCTGCCTGAAGGATCCCGCGTTGCTTGAGTTTATCAAAGGCTGGGTTGACACGGTCGCTTCCTGCGGAGGAAAGACCGTATTCTGGGACGAGCCTCACATGCCCTCAAAAATGATCGACGGCAAGAAAATCTATGCCTGCTGCTGTCCGCGTTGCAAAAAAGCCTTTGAGGAGAAATACGGTCATCCCATGCCCGAGCTCGCAACTCCCGAAACTGACGAGTTCGGTACGGACAGCATCATTGAATATCTGCGCGAGGTGACGGACTACGCCGCTTCAAAGGGTCTAAAGAACGCCACCTGCATCATGCCGCAAACAATGACGCCACAGGAGCTTGAAGGACTGTTCAAGCTTCCTAACCTTGATAACATCGGAACTGACCCTTATTGGAGTCCCGTTCCCGGCGCGTCGCCCAATCCCGACGTTTACAAGTACGTTTACGAAAAGACGAGGGTGATAGTCGAGCTCTGCGAAAAGTACGGAAAGGAGCTCAACCTCTGGATAAAGGCGTACGGTATCGCTGCAGGTACTGAAGACGATATAGTTCTTGCAACGCTCGCCGCCTACAACGCAGGTGCGCGTACCATCATCTCCTGGAGCTACTACGGCGGCGAATCAAACGATTACGCTTCCGCCAATCCTCTTGCGTCCTGGTCAAGAACACGCGACGCTGCTCGGCTCATAAGAGACAAGGAAACTATTCGGATAGCAAAGGAATGTGAAAAGACCATGCCGTCCGTTTACGACGTGTAATAAGAAAGGAACAATAACGAAAATGAACGTAGCATTCGCAGGTCTCAGACACGGACACGTATATGAGATATTCAAAGGCGTATCTAACAATGCGGGTTACACCGTCCTCGGCGCTTTCGAGGATAACGAAGCGGCTCGCAACGACGCCGCAAAGCAAGGACTCATCTGCAACTACTCCACCTACGGTGAGCTTCTTGCTGACGAAAGGGTTGAAGCCGTCGTTCTCGGAGGTTGCTTTGGAGAAAGGGGCGCGTACGCCATAAAAGCGCTGAAAGCAGGCAAGCACATCATCGCTGACAAGCCGCTCTGCACCTCTCTTGAAGAGCTTGACGAGATCGAAGATCTCACCCGCAAGACGGGAAAGAAGGTAAGCGTGATGCTTACCATGCGTTTCGAGCCTATAATCGTCGCGCTCAAGGAGCTCGTTGATTCCGGCGCGCTGGGAAGGATCAACAACGTGACCTACGGCGGTCAGCACCCATTGAGATACGGCAGACGCCCCGACTGGTACTTTGAAGACGGGCTTCACGGCGGTACGATAAACGATATCGCAATCCATGGGATCGATATACTTCGTTTCATCGGCTGTCCGCCTCTTGCAAAGATAGAAGCCGCGAGAGAATGGAACTGCTACGCTCCCAAGGCTCCGAGCTTCAAGGACAGCGCTCAGTACATGGCGACGCTTGAGGACGGATGCGGCGTTATCGGCGACGTCTCCTACGCTATCCCCGACGGCGTGGAGTTTGCTCTGCCCTACTACTGGCACTTCTATTTTTGGGGTACGAACGGCACCGTTCACTTTAATTACGCCGACAAGGAGCTTACATATTACGAAAAAGGCAAAACGGAAGGCATAACCGTTCCGCTCAAGGCTCAGAGAACGGACTACGTTTCCGATTTCCTCGATCTCGTAGCGGGCAAGGAGGACGTTATCGTTCCCATGGAAGACGTATTTGCGTCCACCAGAGAGGCGCTGACTATCCAGAAGTTCGCGGACAAAAATTCTAAATGATCAGTAAAGGAAAAATTTATGAAATCTAAGGCGACTCTTGAGATAACAAAAAAATATCTCACCTTTCCCGTAAACCCGAAAAGAGCGATTAAAAAGGTGTGCTTTCACGAAAACGGAGAGCTGATATTTGACCTTGATATAGCCCTTGACAATATCTCCCCTACATTTACCGCGTTCGTTGACGTAAGCCGTATGCATGGCAGGACGGTCACGCTGTCAGTGTCTCCCGAGATGCCTATACATATCGGTGAAACGGACGATTTCACTCTTGAAAACGAGTACGGCGAGGAGTACCGCCCCGATTACCATTTCACCGTCAAAAACGGCTGGAACAACGATCCAAACGGTCTTTTCAAGTACAACGGTAAGTATCATCTCTTCTATCAATATAACCCCTGCTCGACGGTTTGGGGAAATATGCACTGGGGACACGCGGTGAGCGACGATCTTGTGCTGTTTGAAGAAAAGGACTTTTTCCTCTTTCCCGATAAGCACGGAACGGCTTTTTCCGGCTCGGCGTTCATCGACCGCGCCAACTCCAGCGGTCTGAAAAAGAACGAAAACGATCCTATCCT
>SVSQ01000046.1 GCA_015064245.1 Oscillospiraceae bacterium
TACCCGTGACGACGACGCGTGGGATATGCTGGATATCATCTTCGATAACCGTGTATTCGACCTTGCGTGCGCTCTGAATATTAAGGATATCAATAATATTATCAGAAACTGTACAACAGGCGCTGAATGTAACTGGGTATCTCAGAGAGACGCTAATCTCAGCAATCTTGATACCGAGATCGGTAATAAGCTGGAGATACTTGCAAAAGGCTGATATTAACTGAATTATAGAAGGTCAAGCAATATTTTTATCGCGTGACCTTCTGTTTCTTTGGTTTTTATTTGCGAGGGTGAATAAAAGAGATAGGAAACGCAAATAATAAAGCGTGCATAAAGGCAGAGTAAATATATTTAACAAAATTCAGTAATAAAAAACGAAACAAACCGTTATACTGTAAACGGAGCGTACTTATATTTGGAGGTTTTATGAACACATACAACAATTGGCTTAACCATAAGCTCGATGATCCGGATCTTACGGAGGAGCTCATCTCGATCAAGGATGATGAAAAAGCGATATTTGACCGTTTCCGCTGCGATCTTGAATTCGGTACGGGCGGACTTAGAGGTCTGATCGGCGCAGGCACAAACAGAATGAACATATACACGGTAGGCAGAGCGACGCAGGGGCTTGCAAACTGTCTTATTCAGAATAATAAAGCAGGCAATCAGCTTTCAGTCGCTATCGCGTACGATAGCAGAAATAAGGGCGAGCTCTTTACGAGAAGAGCGGCTTCCGTATTGGCTGCAAACGGCATAAAGGTCTACGTATATTCCGAGCTTGCTCCCACTCCCGCGCTTTCGTTTGCGGTCAGATATTACGGATGCGACGCAGGTATCTGCGTAACGGCAAGCCATAACCCCGCAGTTTATAACGGATATAAGGTGTACGGAGACGACGGCTGTCAGCTCGGTCCCGCCCTTGCGGACGTTATCCTTGCGGAAATAGGCAAAACGGATATTTTTGACGGCGTCAAGCTCACGGATTACGACGAAGCTGTAAAGAACGGAACGATAGTTCTCGTTGATACAGAGGTATTTGAGGCGTTTTTCGAGAACGTAAAGAAGGAATCGCTCCTTACGGACGATATAAGAAAGGGCGAAAAGCTCAAGATCGTCTACACGCCTCTCAACGGTGCGGGCAGACGTTCCGTAATGACGGTGCTTTCCTCAGAGGATTGCTACGACATATCCGTGGTCAAGGAGCAGGAGATGCCTGACGGCAATTTCCCCACCTGTACTTATCCTAATCCCGAAAACCCCGATGCTCTCAAGCTTGCAATAAAGCTTTGCGAGGAGACGGACGCTGATATCATGATCGCCACAGACCCGGACTGCGACAGATGCCGTACGGCGGCAAAGAAGGACGGTCAGTACGTTGCGCTTTCGGGAAATCAGATAGGTGTTTTGCTTCTGGATTATCTGTGCAGAAGAAAGAAGGAGCTTGGCATACTTCCAAGGAACCCCGTAGCGGTAACCACCATCGTTTCAACGGCAATGGTAGACTACATCGCCGCAGAGTACGGAGTGGAGATGCGCAGAGTCCTTACAGGCTTTAAGTACATCGGCGAGCAGATCGCGCTTCTCGAGAAGGACGGAGAAACGGACAGATATATTCTCGGATTTGAGGAGAGCTGCGGTTACCTTTCAGGAAGCTACGTAAGAGATAAGGACGGTGTTGACGCGTCCATGCTGTTCGCGGAGATGGCGCTGTACTACAAGAGACAGGGCAAGACGGTTCACGACGTATTTGAAGAGCTGTGCAGGAAGCACGGTTATTTCAAAGAGGACCTTATGAACTTCACGTTTGAGGGCGCTGAGGGCGTTACCAAGATGAAGAGCCTTATCGACGGAATGAGAAGCAATCCTCCCAAGGAGCTTGCAGCGTCAAAGGTAGTGAAGATCATAGATTACCATAAAGACGGTCTCAAGGAAGGCGAGTACAATTCAGACACCGGACTTCCTGATTCCAACGTTCTTGAATTCTCAACAGAGAACGGCGGAAAGATCATCGTCCGTCCTTCGGGAACTGAGCCTAAGATGAAGGCGTATATCTCCGCTAAGGGAAAGACGGCGGAGGAGGCTTCTTGCGCGGTAGAAGCGCTGAAGGCTGATATAGGAGCGCTCGGTTTTTAACGGTATAAAGAAAGGTCCTGCCACAAATTTCGCGGCTGTCTGAGGACAGCAGAATGGATATCGTTATGGAAAGAGTAGCCGTGATAATGGCAGGCGGCAGAGGGGAGCGTCTTTGGCCCAAGAGCCGAAAGGGCTTTCCCAAGCAATTCCTTTCTATGTGCGGAGAACAAAGATCTCTTATAGCATCGACAGTTGAAAGAATGAAGGATCTTACGGATATCAGGAAGATCTTTGTGGTCACGGGCGAGGAGTATTGCGATATAACCCGAGACCAGCTTCCCGAGCTTCCGGCAGAAAATATCATTTGCGAGCCAATGGGCAAGAATACCACAGCGTGCATCGGACTTGCGGCTCAGATCGTAAAAAAACGATTTGGCGACGCAATAATGATAGCGGCGCCATCAGATCACGTGATTAAGGACGTTGCGGCGTTTTCGGCGGATCTGGGAAAATGCTGTGAGATAGCGGAAAAGCGGGGGACGGTCGTAACGGTGGGAATAACGCCGACAAGACCGGAAACCGGCTTTGGCTATATAAAGCTCTGTAAAGACAGACCTGTAGAGAGCTTTGAAAAGGCGTGGGAGATGGAAAGATTCGCGGAAAAGCCGGAAATGAAAGCGGCGAGAAGGTACGTTGCCTCAGGGGAATATCTTTGGAACGCGGGAATGTTCGTTTTTCCGATAAGCTATATGCTTGAATGCATAAAGCGATTTCATCCTCATAATTATGACTGTCTTGAGGCAATCGGAGAAAGCATCGGCAAAAAGAACGAGAGACTTGTGCTCCGACAGATGTTTGAGAAAATGGAGTCGGTATCCATCGATTGTTCGGTCATGGAGCATATAGAGGGAAGCGTAACCGTTCAGGCGTCTTTTGATTGGAACGACGTTGGAACTTGGGCGGCTATCCCCGATATACAGCGCCCGGACTCAAACGGAAACTATATCACGGGAGAGGCGGTCGCGCTGGAAAGCTCGGGAAATATAGTAGAGGTATCAAAAAACAAAATGGTCGCGCTTCTTGGGGTGAAAAATATGGTAGTGGTAGAATCGGGCAACGCTATACTGGTCTGCCACAAGGATTACGCCCAGAGGATAAAAGAGGTGACCAAGGGAATATCGGGGAGATCGGATTTTCTATGAAGATACAGTTTGACGGAAATCCGCTTTGCGACGGTTATTTGACAGGCATAGGAACTTATGAAAGTGAGCTTTGCCGCCGAATGGTCGCGCGCCATCCCGAGGATGAATTTGAATATGTATATTTTGCGCTGAGAGGGAAAAGCACAAAGAAAGGCATAATGGCAGCTTACGAAGCCAAAAACGCAAGCGCCGTAAGCTTTTCCTATCTCAGCGCAGGGCTATATAAGCTCATTCAAGGTGTGTTTCCGCTTCCGTACAGCTTTATGTTCGGAAGAAAGAACGAGGTAACACACTTTTTTAATTTTCTGATCCCGCCGGGAGTAAAGGGAAAAAGGGTAGTCACTATCCACGATCTCGGCTTCATCAGATATCCCGAAACGGTGACTGTAAGAACGCGTCTTATGCTGAGAGCAAGACTGAGAAGGACGATAGAAAGGAGCGACAGGATCATAGTGGTCTCGGAGTTCACCGCGCGGGAGCTTACGGAGCTTTACGGAGTGCCGAGAGAGAAGATGTCGGTGGTTTACTGCGGAGTTGATACCGAAAAATTCAAAAATAAGGAATATAAAGGCAGATGCTCGGAAATACTGAAAGAGAAGGGGCTGAAGGATAAAGGATATTTTCTGTACCTCGGAACGATAGAGCCGAGAAAGAATATATACGCCTTGGTCGGAGCATACGCCAAGACGGTAAAACGGCTTGTATCCGAGGGAAAAGAGGCGTATCCTCTCGTTCTTGCGGGAAAGCTGGGATGGTATTACGATAAGATACTTGAGCGCATAAAAACGGAAGGCATAGAGGAGCGCATAATTCTGACGGGCTATCTGTCTGAATACGAAAAGATATGTCTGTATTCAAGAGCGAGAGCCTTTGTGTTTCCGTCACTCTACGAAGGATTTGGAATACCGGTGCTCGAAGCTATGGCTTGCGGAGCTCCGGTTCTGACGTCGAATGCTGCGTCGCTTCCCGAGGTAGCGGGAGACGCGGCGCTGATATGTGATCCAGAGTCTGAAGAGGAGATATCCGAGGAGATGTATGCCCTTGCTACGGACAGCGGACTATGCCAAAGGCTCGTGCAGGCAGGATTTCTGCGGGCAAAGGCGTTCAGCTGGGAAAAGGAAGCGGACAAGCTGTATGATATCTATAAAACGCTGCTACCTGGCGAAAAAGACGAATAGGATAGGGAGAAAAGCCGTTATGAAGGAAACAAAGGTTGAGGTCGGTAATGCAAGACCCGATATACGTTTTTTTCAGGCGGCGAAATGGTATCATCCCGAGGTCGGCGGAATAGAAACGGTGGCGAAATCGATAACGGGCGCGGTATCCGATATAGCGAAGACCGAGATACTGGTCTGCTCGGGAAACAAAAAGAGAATTATAGAAAGAACGGAGAGCGGGGCGTATCTTTACAGGGCGAAAACGCTTTTTAAGCTTTGCTCCACACCGCTTTCCCTTGATTATATATTCGCGTTTGCGAGAATGTCGAAGAGGGCGGACATTATACAGCTCCACGCTCCGTTTCCGCTTTCAGATCTGGCGCTGTTCTTGTGCGGCGGAAGGAGAGATAAGATAAAGACCGTGTGGTATCACTGCGACGCGGTCAGACAAAAGAGAATGAAGCTATTATATAAGCCTCTTCTGAGATGGACGCTGAAGCAGGTGAACAGAATATACGTCGCCGACAGCTCGATAGCGGAGCAATCGGAATATCTGGCGCCATATAAAGATAAGGTGAAGGTCATTCCCTTTGGAATACCGATAGAGGAATACGAAAAGGCGGAAAGAAAGCCGGTTCTTACGGCAAGACTCAATAATTCGGAAAACGTCAAATTGCTGTTTGCGGGACGGCTTGTCTACTATAAAGGCGTAGATATCCTAATAAAAGCCATGGCTTCGGTCAGAAACGCAGAGCTGTTTGTAATCGGCGGAGGTGAGCAGGAAAATGCTCTCAGGTCAGCCGCAAGGGAGCTGGGACTGGAAGAAAAGGTACATTTTATGGGACGCGCCGACACGGAACAATTGCGTTCCGCGTTTTCGGACTGTGACGTTTTCATCCTTCCATCAGTCAGCCGCGCGGAGTGCTTCGGACTGGTCCAGCTTGAGGCGATGGCGTACGGAAAGCCGGTAATAAACACCTCTCTTCCAACGGCTGTTCCGAGGGTAAGCATAGACGGAAAAACGGGTGTGACGGTTCCTCCGGCGGACGAAATCGCGCTTGCGGGTGCGATACAAAGGCTTACGGACGATAAGGAACTGAGAAAAAAGTATGGCGAGAACGCCAAAAAGCGCTGCAGGGAATTCAGCCTTGAGAAGATGGAGCGAAGACTCGTTTCATCCTACGAAGAGCTTTTGGAACAAAAACTAAGCAAGGACTATGAAAAGGATGCAAAAGGAAGATTCTCGGAATAAAGAAGCCTTGACCGTTAAAAGAACGGGACAGCGGGATGATTTTTTTCAGACAGTCAAGGAGATATACGCATACAAGGAGATGATAATCTCTTTTGTACGAAGGGAGCTGCGAGGCAGATATAAGGGTTCGGCGCTGGGATTTTTCTGGACTTTTCTTAATCCGCTTTTGCAGCTTTGTGTTTACAGCATAGTTTTTTCAACGATACTGAAGCAGGGAATAGAAAAATACTATTTGTTTCTGTTTGTCGCTCTCATACCGTGGATATTCTTTTCGTCATCGGTAACGGGAAGCGCCTCTTCGGTTATCGCGCAAAAAGACATGGTAAAAAAGATATATTTCCCACGCGAGGTACTGCCTATCGCCCACGTTACCACGAATTTTGTTAATATGCTGCTGTGCTTTATAGTAATATTTGCGGTGGTGGTAATATCCGGGACGAAGCTTGACGCCGTCGCCGTACTTTGCCTTGTACCCGTATGGATCGTGGAATACATACTGGCGCTTGGAATGGCGTTTATCGCCTCGTCGGTAACGGTGTATTTCAGAGACATGGAGCATATTCTCGGCATATTAATGCTTGCGTGGCAGTATCTTACGCCGGTGCTTTACGGCTACGATATCATTCCGGATCAATATAAGCTCTGGTTTTCGCTAAATCCGATGACACCCGTGATCGGCGCGTACAGGACGATACTGTACGAGGCGAGAGTTCCCGAGCTTGAAACTCTCCTATGGGCGCTGGCTCTGGGACTGACAGTATTAATGGTCGGGTGGTGTACCTTTACAAGACTTAAAAGGCGGTTTGCCGAAGAGCTTTGAGCTTTAAGGTTTAAAACGAAAGGAAAAACGCGTCTATGGAAGCGGAATACGCTGTGGAGATAAACGACGTATATAAGCGTTACAGAATATACAGAGACAAGGGCTCGGAGCTGAAGGAAAAGATACTTTTCAGAAAGAGAAACAGTTACACCGAAAACAAAGTGATAAGAGGCGTGACCGTAAGGATACGCAAGGGCGAGGCGGTAGGATTTATCGGGAAAAACGGCTGCGGAAAAAGCACGCTGCTAAAGCTTATCAGCCGAATAATATATCCTGACAGCGGGGAGATAGTTACGAGAGGACGCATCTCGGGACTCATCGAGCTTGGCGCGGGATTTCACCCTGATATGACGGGAAGAGAGAACATCTATACGAACGCCTCGATATACGGTCTTTCAAAGAGAGAAATAGACGAAAAGCTGGAAAAGATAATAGATTTCTCGGGGCTTGCGGATTTCATAGACGCCCCGGTCAGAACGTACTCCTCGGGAATGTATATGCGTCTTGGCTTTTCCGTTGCCATCAACGTGAACGCGGATATTCTGCTCATAGACGAGATACTCGCGGTGGGAGACGGGGAGTTTCAGGCGAAGTGCATGAACGCTCTCCGCGAGATAAAGAAAAACGGAGCTACCATTGTAATAGTCAGCCACGCCCTTTCTCAGATCGAGGAGCTGTGCGAAAAGAGCTACTGGATAAAGGACGGACGCATCCAGATGGAGGGAGCGCCTTCCGACGTCCACGAAGCGTACTCCGCGGAAACTAAAAAAGAATGAAGCCTCAAAATACCAAAGGAAGGAAGAAAAGCGAGATATTTATCCTGCTGCTGTCCGCCATTCCCTTTATAGATTACGTTTCGGGCGCGGCGGTGTTTTTAGCCGTTGCGGGTGCGATAGTTTTCGATAAAAGTGCTATAAAAACTGTGGCGTCGGACAGAAAAAGCTTTGCTCTATGCGCCATAATATCCGCGTTTTCGATGCTGAGCGCAATCGTAGCGGGAAATCTGATCGGCGCGGCGGTCTCGGTGGGAATATTCTGTTTCTTTATGATCTTGCTTTATCTGAAGGCAAATATGACCGCGGAGCTTTTTCGGAGAGCGGAGACTGTGATATCTCTTGGAAGCGCGGTCGCGATGCTCGCCGCGCTGTTTCAGAAATACGTTATTTTTCCCGACGGCGAGCTGTACCGCCCGACGGCGGGGGCGTTTAACGCCAACTATTTCGGCGCGATAGCGGTGATGGCATCGCTCGTCGCCTTGGTACATCTTTTTGATGATGAAAAAAGCGGGCGAAGTGATACGTCGAAGCTATGGTGGATGGGCGTGCTTGCGGTCAATACCGTATCCCTGTTTATTAGCGAGAGCCGCTCGTCGCTCCTCACACTTACGGCGTGCGTAATAGCGCTTCTGATGCTGAAAAAGCGATACGTTTACTGCGGTATCGCGGTTGCGGGAGGCGTCGCGATGTGGCTGACGGGCTGGCTGAGTCCGAGCTTTTTTTCATGGTCGAATTCGCTCTTGTACGGATTCACGGAGCGTACGGTCATATGGGCAAACGCCTTCAGATCCTTTTCGCAAAGTCCGTATACGGCGCTTATCGGCAGAGGCCCTATGTCCTATTATTTCGTTATGGAAAGGGAAGGGCTGTTCGTCGCGAATCATGCCCATAATCTTCTGCTTGACTCGCTTATAAACGTCGGTATTATCGGAACGGCGCTGTACGCCCTGCTTGCGGCGAGAATATACGGTATCGTTTACCGAAAACGCCGCGAAGGCGACGGAAACGGATTTATGCTGTCGGTCCTGCTGACAGTCCAGGTCCTTACGCAGGGAATAGCGGACGTGACGATAGTATGGCATCAGTGCGCGGTGTTGGCGGCGCTGATAATGACGTCGAGGTTCAAAACAAAAGCATGATATAAGATTTCGGAGGCTTACGCCGTAGAGGGCGAGGGCTTCCGATTTTTTTTCTAATAGATGCTTTGTTAAATGTTACGAAAAAATGGGCAACGGTTTGTTGATATATAACAATCAAATATTTTTGTTAATAAAAATATTGCTTTTTTATAATAAAATAATATTATATAAAGAAAAAATATATTGACAAAAAAGGAGAAATAAGATATAATTATTTTAAATGTTAATTTTTTGAAAGGGTTTTGCCTATGAAGCGTAAAGTGCTTAAAATATCGTTGCTGGTTTGCGCGGTGCTCATGATGATCGGACTGTGCGGTTGTCTTGAAATATTGCCGGACTCAAACGTAAGGAACGATGATACAACATACGAGATCGGAGTAATGATCAGAGAATGTGAGGGACTCACCATCACGTCCGAGGAGACCTACGTTACCGTAGCCGCGGGCTCAACGGTAAAGTTCGAGGCTAAGATCGACGAGGATTATTACTATCTCGGCAATACTGCCGGAGCGAGCTATAACGCAAAGACCGGAAGAGTAACTCTTTCCAGAGTTTTCTTCCCGACTACGATAGACTTCATACTCGTTCCGAAATCTGAGATGTATAAGATCGAGGTCGCTCAGAATCTGAATTACGGTTACGTTTCCTTCGTTGAAGGCTCCGAATATATGCAGCACGCCGCGCAGGTAACTCTGAAGGCAAGCTATTTTTCGGGATACTCCTTCGACGGCTGGACTTTTGACAAATTTGCCTATGAGGGCGCGGAGATAGTCAGCACGGATACCACGTATTCCTTTATTCCCACTTCAAAGACTACCAAGATCTACGCCAACTATTCCAACAAGCAGGGCTACACTATAGTTTACGACGCCAACGGCGGAACGATAGCGGAGACCGGCGGAACCACTCACATGGTAACGGGTGAGTTTAGCGAGATGTTCTCCATGCAGCAGACGCTCGAGGCAAATAACGCGAAAACGAATTTCGTCCGTCCCGGCTACACAGCAGTCGGATACAGTACGGAGCCTATGGAGTACGAGGCGGTATCTACCGCAAACGCGATCCCGGGATTTTCCAATATGGGCGGTGTCTGTGAGGTCGGCGCAAGCGGAAGCCTTAATCTTTACGTCGTATGGGCGCAGAACACTCCTGCAGAGCAGTTCACGGTCGTGGAGAAAAAGATCAGGATCATTGCTCCCGACGGTAAAAAGGAATCGGGCGACGCGTATAAATCAAAGGACGTCTTCGGATATTTCATTACGAAATACAGCGGAGACGATAAAATAGTCGTAATTCCCGAGGAGATCGACGGAGTTAAGGTAATAGGAATCGCAAACGGAGCTTTCAACAGCAAGGTAGAAAGAGTGGTCATTCCGAAATCCGTCTACGAGATAGCGAACGGTGCGTTCAGTAAATGCAAGCAGCTCAGAGAGGTAGTGTTCTTTGACAGTCTGCAGAACGTTTCAAACGGAAGCTTCCCGAGCACGGTAGGAACGGTGGTTCTTAACTCCCAAAAGCTGCCTATCTACGCAGGAAGCGCGGAGGGTTCCTTCTGTATAAAGTATGAAAGAGTAAGAACTCTGAAAAAGAAAAAGCTGGTGGTTGTTTCCGGTTCGTCAACTCTTAACGGACTTAATTCTCCCAAGCTGGAGGAGAACTTCGGCGGAGAATACGCGGTGGTCAACTACGGAACCAACGCAGGAACCCAGATGGCGTTCTACCTTGACGTTATAGGCAATTACATAAGAGAAGGCGATATAATCATCCACGCGCCCGAGTTTACGTCATCGGCGCCTATGGGAGATAAAACGCTTCATTGGAAGATGTTCAGAGGTAACAATCAGTGCTATGATATCTTCCGTGAGGTCGATATGACCAGATACGCGAACTTCTGGGGCGCGTACTGCACCTTCTCCACAGACGGAGAGGGTAACCCCGCGGCTATGAAGACAGGAAAAGAGTATCAGCATCCGTCTACGGGAATGAACCTGTACGGAGACCTTGCAAGCAACCGTTCGGGACCAAATGCAGCTTCTTGGGGAAAAATATCCTTCAATTACAGTATTCTGAATGATGACAGAGTAAAGCTGCTTACTATGATAAATGAAGAGATCACAAGTAAGGGCGGAACGCTTCTGTTCAGCTTCGGTACGGCGGATAAGGCTTCCTTCAATAAGGATCAGCTTAATGAAGCGGAATTTGCAAGCTTTACATCATATTGTGCAAGCAGACTTCCTTATCCGGTAATATCCAATGTCGGAACGTATATCATGGAGCACGAGCTTATGTTCAACTCCGCATGGCACTGCTCCAACGCAGGCGCTGATAAGAGAACAGAAGACCTTACAAAGGATCTTATGGCTTACCTGGGACAGAGCGGAGCGGAAGATAACAATACCGATATAGTGGATAAAAAGCCGGATGTTCCGGAGTATTCCGTTGAAGACGGCGAATACGCGCTGATCTATCACGGAAACGGCGGAATAGTACGGGAGACGGGCGAGACCGTCGCGATTAAGACAAATAAATATAATGATGCTTTCATGATGCAGAACACGATGGAAGCCAACCATCCCGATACGAATTTTTTCGGGCTGACCATACTGCTATAGGATACAGTACTTCACCCGTTATGTATGAAGACGTGGCGGGCGTCAACGATATCGAAGGGTTTTCAAATATGGGCGGCTTGTGCGCCGTAGGTGAAGACGATTCGCTGGAGTTGTATGTGGTATGGGCAAAGAACAGTGAAGTAACGGATTTTATTTACGAAAAAAGAGAGATAAAGATACTCGCGCCTGACGGTGTAAAGGGCGAGGGCGACAAATATAAGTCCAAGACCGTAAGCGGCTGGTTTATAAAGCGGTATAGCGGTTCATCAAAGCTCGTAGTCATTCCGGAGCAGATAAACGGCGAGCCGGTCATCGGCATCGCGGAAAAAGCCTTCGGCGGATTTACCGAGAGAGTAGTTATTCCAAAGAGCGTATTGCAGATAGACGCGGGCGCGTTTACGGCTTGCGATAAGCTCAGAGAGGTAGTATTCTTTGACAGCCTGCAGAACGTGCAGAACAGCAGCTTTCCGTCATGCGTAAGCACGATAGTGCTGAACGCGCAGAGATCAACGATCTACCGCGGCGGAGAGGGAGACTTCACGATCAAGTACCAGAGAGCGAGAATGCTCGCGGATCAGAAGAAGCTGATCGTCATTTCAGGATCATCATCACTGTACGGACTTGTTTCGGATAAGCTTGAAGGTTATCTGGACTATGAGTATAACGTGATCAATTACGGAACGAACGCGGGCGTTTGCATGGCGTTCTATATGGAAGCGATCATGAAATATATGGGGCAGGGCGATATAGTCGTCCACGCTCCGGAATACACCTCGGGCGCTCAGTGGGGCGATAACGCGATAGTGTGGAGACACTTCAGAGGAAACAGCCAGGGATTTGACATATTCAGAGAAGTGGATATGCGCAACTTCAAGGATTTCTGGAAAGCATGGAACGATTTCATGACGGAGTGCGAAGGCAACCCCGGCGCGCTAAAAACTCCCGTCCCTTATCAAACCAAGAACAGCTTGAATAAATACGGAGATCTGACGAGCAACCGTCCCGGACCTAAAAAGTCTATCCCCGCTAATCCCGGCGGACACATAAAAAACACAGTTCTGAGTTCAGCAAGCAGAGTAAACCGTCTCCATAAGATCAACGATATGCTCAAGGAGCGGGGAGCGACTATGGTGCTCAGCTTCGGAACGCGCGATATTGAATTTGTCAACGCTATTTACCGAAATCAAGCGACCTATGACAGCTTCAATAAGTATTGCGCCGACAAGCTTGATTACCCGGTCATCTCAAAGATCGAAACGTACCTTATGGATCATGAGCTGATGTGGGATTCAGAGGCTCACTGTTCAACTGCGGGAGCAGAGAAGAGGACAAGAGATCTGGCAAACGATCTGATAAACTATTTTAACGGCATATACCAATAAATAAAAAGGATAAAAGGAAATTTTATGAAAGAACTCGTAATTTTTTCATCACCGCTTTTGTGCATACTTATCGTGCTGACGGTAGTACTGCATATAGTCGGAGTCATCTTCAGAAAGTTTTCAAAAGACAGCGACGAAGTATCGAGCTTTTTTGCGAAGATTTTCGCTAAGGTTTTAACGAAAAAGGTAATGGCAGCGGTGGCGATCACAAATATGGCGGTACACGTAGCCATATTCGTGGTATGTATAGTAATAAGCGCGTCGCCTCAGGAAATGCTGTTTATAACGATGCTCAGCACAGCCGTGGCTCTGGCAGCAACGAATTTCGATAGGGAGGAATAAAGAAAATGGTATTCAATTCACTGACTTTTCTTTGGTTTTTCCCTCTGGTATTCCTGCTTTATAAGATAATTCCGCTGAAATTCAGATGGATAATGCTTCTTATATTCAGCTACATATTTTATCTGAGCTGGCAGGCGGATCTTATCTATCTTATTATGTTTACGACGGTGGTATCGTATATCTGCGCAAGAAAGATAGAGACAGCCTTTACTAAACGGCAAAAGAAGTTTTATCTTCTGATTGCGCTGATAGCGTCTCTCGGAGTGCTGTTCTTCTTTAAGTATTTCAACTTCATATCGGAGAACGTTACGGGACTGCTTAACGCTATAGGACTCGGAGTCGGAGATTTCACACTCAATCTGATCCTTCCCGTAGGTATCTCGTTCTATACATTCCAGACGCTGTCCTACGTTATCGACGTTTACAGAGGTGAGATAAAGGCGGAAAAGCATTTCGGATATTACGCTCTGTACGTTTCCTTCTTCCCGCAGCTGGTGGCGGGACCTATCGAAAGACCTGAGAATCTGCTCCCTCAGTTCAAGACGAAGAACCCCTTCACCGCGTACGACGCTGCGGCGGGACTTAAGATGATGGCTGTGGGCTTCTTCAAGAAGATAGCGGTGGCTGACCAGATATCAAAGTACGTCGATGCGGTGTATAACAATCCCGACACAATAAACGGAAACCTCGTAAACGGCTTTACCGTAGCTCTGGCGACGGTTCTGTTTGCGGTACAGATATACTGTGACTTCTCGGGATATACCGATATAGCTATCGGATGCGCAAGAGTTATGGGTATCAAGCTCATGCAGAACTTCAATAACCCTTATACGGCTACGAACATCAAGGACTTCTGGAGAAGATGGCATATCTCTCTTACGTCCTGGTTCACCGATTACGTTTATATTCCCCTCGGCGGTTCACGTTGCTCAAAGGCTAAGTATTACAGAAATATCTTCGTTGTATTCCTTATTTCCGGTATATGGCACGGAGCGGCTTGGACGTACATACTCTGGGGCGTTATACACGGTATATACCAGATAGTCGGAAATCTCACGAAGGATTACCGTTCAAGATTCTGGCAGAAGATGAAGGTCAACGAGAACGGAATCGTAATGCAGTGGGCAAGACGAGTAGGAACGTTTGTTCTCGTGTGCATCGCTTGGATGATGTTCAGAGCAAATTCGCTCACGGACTTCTGGACGCTCTTCAAGATGCTGTTTACGGGCTGGAGCGGATTCAGTCTGACAGCTTCACTTGCGGCGCTGGAGCTTCCTCTGATGACCATCGTTACGATCATATTCTCAGTTTACATACTCAACCAGCTTGATAAGCAGATCACGATGAAGCTGGAGGATCTTCATAAGGACAGAGGCATCACTCTGGAGAGAGCGGGCGCGTACGTATATCTCTGTTGGGCAATAGCAGCGGCGTGGCTCATACTCCTGGCATCAAACGCGGCAAGCTCCTTTATTTACTTCCAATTCTGATAGGAGACGGTCATGATAAAAAATATAATAGCAAAAAAGCCGATCCTTCGGAACGTAAAGGAGGCGGCGTAAAATGTTTCTAAATTACAGACGTTCAGCAATGACATACGTGCTTCTCTGGATATTCACCTTCGGTATTTACCACTTTATATTTCAGAATCAGGTTGCGGAGGACACGAACAGAGCCTTCGGCAGAGAAGTGATGAAAAAGCCTACGGGCAACGAGATATTCCTCACCATCATAACCTTCGGTGTTTACGGTATTCTCAGAGATATGAAGACGCTGAGATTATGGCAGGAATATTTGAAAGAGAGACAGGTCGATTTCGAGATAGACGTAGACTCTTACAGATTTTTGGGAGTCGTTCCCGGAGTCAGGATCCTCGCTCTCAGAAACTTCATAGACGCATTCAACGTAGTTTGCCGTGTTTACACGGACGAGCAGCTTGAAGAGGTCGAGGACGAATATCTCTTCATCCAGCAGATCAGAAAAGAAGCGGCAGAGAGACGTAAAAAAGAAGAAGCCATCGCCGGTATCGGCATGATCGAGGAATATATCCCCGAGGAAAAAGAGCAGGTTCAGGAAACCGTGGTCGAACAGACGGTGGTTCAGGAAAAGGAAGAAGAAAAGCTTCCCGAGCAGATCGTGGAGGATTGCTTCAGAAACAAGAAGTGGTTTATCAGAGCTTTCGCGGCAATGCTGGCGCTGTTCATGCTTCCCGTTCTGGTGGTATTTACGACAGTATTCATTCTTCCCCCCGTTTACGACAACACCTTCGTTGGCGAGCTGGCGGCGAAATACGACAGACTTAATTCAATTGACGATGATAAGATAGTCGTCGTCGGAGGAAGCTCGGTAGCGTTCGGACTCGATAGCGCGCTCATGGAAGAGACGCTTGGAATGGAGGTCGTAAACTTCGGTCTGTACGCAAACCTCGGAACGAAGGTAATGATGGACCTCTCCAAGGCAAACATCAATCAGGGCGACATCATCATTCTTGCGCCCGAGATGAACAGCCAGACGCTTTCGCTGTATTTCAACTCGGAAACGACGATACAAGCTCTGGACGGAAATCTCAGAATGCTTCTTAACATCGACAGCGATAATTACGAGTCCCTTGTCGGAGCTTCGTGGAAGTTCACCTGCGATAAGCTCAGCTACCTCGTAACCGGCAACAGACCTATGAACGAGGGCGCTTATAAGAAGCAGAACTTCAATAAGTACGGAGATAACGTTTACGACAGACCTTATAATGAGATGACGGCTATTCAGAACACCATCACTCTCAATTTCAAGACGAACTACATCGACAGTATCCATTCTGATTTCGAGCAGTATATCGAATATGTAAACGATTACGTTAAATACTGCGAGTCAAGAGGAGCGAAGGTATATTTCAGCTTCTGTCCTATGAATTACGCGGCTATGTCCAATAAGAATACAGAGGACAGCATCAAGAGCTTCTTCGTGTCGCTTTGTAAGGATCTTGACTGTAAGGTTATCAGTAACGTTTACGATTACATTTTCGACGAAGGATATTTCTACGATTCGGAATTCCACTTGAATAACGCAGGCGTAACTCTCAGAACAGTACAGCTTATCGACGATATCAAGAGAGAGCTCGGAGATACGTCCGTAACTATCCCCGTAAACGATCTGCCTGCGGCTCCCGGCTTTAAGCCTTACAGCCCGTACCTCGAGATAGAGAAGTCGGATGACGGCGGATACTGGATCATAACCGGAGTAACGGAAGAAGGTCTCACAATGGAAGAGATCACTATCCCCGATATGATAAGCGATCTCCCCGTTATGACTATTTACGAAAGCGCGTTCAGCCAGGCTAAGTCGCTGAGGAAGGTAATTCTCGGTAAGTATATCAACAAGATCGAGACCTATGCGTTCACGGGAGCTGATTCTCTTGTAAGGATCATCATACCGGACGGCAAGAAGCCGGGCGATATCGAGATCCCGGGTGCAGGCTTCAATACGTTTATCGCAGAATGCAATCCCGCTCTCAAGATATTCGTTGACAGCGCGTACTATGACAGCTATATGGATGATGAAGGCTGGGAGCCTTATAGACAGTACCTGTCATCCGAATACTTCAATTACGACTTTGAGAAGGTAACGTCAAACAGCGGCGAATACTGGATCATAAAGGGCGTAAACGAGGACGGCAAGCTTTCCGAGGAGCTTACGGTTCCCGATTACTATATGGGACTTCCCGTTAAGGTAATAGGTGAAAACGCATTCAGCGGATGCGAAAACCTTGTAAGGATCACTCTCGGAGCTAATATAACCGAGATCGGAGCGAAGGCGTTCAGTAATTCGCCCAAGCTTGAAACGGTGATCTTCCCGAAGGGTAAGGGTCCGAACGATATCAAGGTCCCCACAGAAAGCGGCTCGGCTATGACTGAGGGCTGCAGCGATGCGCTCAAGATCTTCGTATCCTTCGCGCATTACGAAGACTACGTAACCTCAGCGGATTACAGCGCATATAAGAGCTTCATAACCTGCGAGAACATCTACCTCAAGCTCAGACAGGAGAAGCTGATGGGCAAGATGTCGTGGGTAGTTATAGGACTTACTGACGCAGGTAAGCTTCTCGACGAGATCACGATCCCTGCGATGGTCGACGGACTTCCCGTTGTCAATATCGCAAGCGAAGCCTTCAGCGGCGGCAAGCTTACAACGCTTTACGTCGGAGAAGAGATCGCGAATATCGAGGCTTCCGCATTCAAGGGAGCAAACGACCTCGTTAAGGTCATCATTCCCGATTCAAAGGCTGCGGATCAGATATCCGTACCTAATAACATGGCAGGCGTACTGGCAATCGACGGATGTAATCCCGATCTTAAGATCTACGTATCGGCAGAGCATTACGAAGGCTATCAGGGCGACTACTTCTGGGGCGATTACGGTATGTACCTCGTTCCTAAGGAAGCAAATTGAATCTAAGCGTAAAAAAGAGATCGGACACTCCGATCTCTTTTTTATGCAAATATATATTTATTTACTCATAATTGTGGAATACCAGTTAAAAATTGCGATTTGTCGATATAAAAATCTTGAAATGACTTGACAATTCAATTTGCTGTGTGATATAATTAAATAGTATAAATGGATTTTACGACAGAATAAAAAAGCATCAGGTCTTTCGGAAAGGAAAAAGGTCAGTAATGAAGATTCGTGAATTATATAAAGGAAATAAACCGTTTGCATACGTTGCGTTCAATTATGCGGATGCTAAAGCTGCGGACGAGCTTCTGGACAGTCTGGACGCAGGGGGATACCGTTACTGGCTGAACGCCAAAATTTCACCGAACGAAAAAGAACTCGACCAGATCCACAGAAAGGCGAAAATGTCTGCGGTGACCGTTCTGGTCCTTACGGAGAATTCGATCGGCGACGGACTTGTAGATATAGTTCTTGAGCATACGGTCGAAAAGAGAAGCTCTCTGATAGTTTATATGACGGAAGAGCCGAGAGTGGTCAGAGAATATCTTAACGAGCTCCATAGAAAGGTGACTAACTGTATAGTTCTCCGCACCTGGGAACAGCCCTTCAATACGTCGAATACAGTTCGTCAGGCGCTTTCGGCGACAAAAGGAGTGACCGCAAATTACGCAGAAGAAATGTACGAAAGCGGCATGGCGGTATTCAGATCGGCATCTCCGAGCGTTGAGAATATGAATGAAGCATTCAAAAAGATACAGTACGCGGCCATGAACGAGTATCATCCGGCGCTGAACTTCCTCGGCGAGCTGGCGCTCAGAAAGGCGAGAGCAGGAGAGGATTCGTATTCAGCGGCAGTCGCGTATTTCAAGTCGGCGGTGGCGCTGGGAAACCCCGATTCAATATATCATCTCGGATGCATGATAGCGGACGGTGAGGGATTTACACAGAATTACCAGCTCGCGGCGGCTTATCTTTCCATATCGGCTATACAGGGAATAACGGACGCGCAGTTCAGATTTGCAGAAATGCTGGATAAAGGACTCGGCGTCAGATTCGACAGAGAAGAAGCGGCGAAATGGTATCTCGCGGCAATTGAGAACGGCGACAGAAGAGCGTACCTGCCTCTTGCGTACAGATATCTGAACGGCGATACGGTCGCGAAAAACGAAGCGATAGCGGCAGAGTACTTCCACGAAGCGGCAAAGGACGGCGATATAGATTCGCTTCTGATGCTGGCAAAGCTTTATAAGGACGGCATCGGAGTCCAGAAGGATGAGGAAAAGTCGGCGTATTATTTCAGGAAATCAGCCGAAAACGGAATTTCCGAGGCTCAGTTCGAGTACGCTATGATACTGCTCGGCGCTAATCCCAAGCCCGATAAAAAGGATAAGAACAACGCGGCGGAGAGAGCTGAGGGCTTTAAGTGGCTGAATATCGCGGCGCAGGAGAGAACCTACGGCGAGAAGCCGTCTCCAGACGTATATTACGAGCTTGGAAGATGCTATTATTACGGAATTGGAACGGAGCACGACGGCTCAAAAGCGTTCATGTATTATTACAAAGCGGCAAACGCTGGTTATATCAAGGCGAGAGAAGCAGTTGCGGAGTGTTATAAGAAAGGTCTCGGCGTTACGGTCAATAAGAGAGCCGCAGCATTCTATGAGCCAAAGTCGGCTGACGAAGCAGTTTGAGCGCGTTAAGAAAAATTCACCCAAAATCTGTTGACAATTCGGGCAGATTGTGATATAATGTAATAAAGTCGTAAGACTTTATTACACAAACAAAAGGAGAATTACTTATGAAAAAGACACTTAGATTTTTAGCATTCGCTCTCGTCGCAGTTATGATGCTGACGGTTCTGGCTTCGTGTTCTTCCTTTAATGCTATAAAGAAGAACTTTGAAGAAGCAGGATACACCCTCGCAGATCCTGATGACAAGACCAATACGATCGTTGCTTCTCTTGAAAAAGGTGAATTTTCAGTTACAGCTCATCGTTTTGTAAAGGCTCGTGACGGAGTTCTCGGAGCTGTGATCGGCGGAGACTATGACGCGCTTGTTATTGAGTTCGGTTCCGATAAGGAGCTTCAGAAGGCTCTGGCTGAGGATACAACTATTCAGGGCTACATTGATGAAGCTCAGCAGTCTCAGTTTGTAAGAGGCAACTGCGTTCTTATTCCTCTTTCACTTGCAAAAGCAAGCGAGATGCTCGAGACATTTAATAAGGGCAAATAATTTCTGAAATCACATCAATAAAAACGGAAGCTTCGGTCTGCACTTTGTTTTGGAAATATTCCGTTTCCGCTTGCGGAACGCAGTTGTTTAGACTGCGAGGAATATTTCGGAACGGCGTAAATTGAATTTCAATTTACC
>SVSQ01000047.1 GCA_015064245.1 Oscillospiraceae bacterium
CTGAAATCAAAAGATGGTGTTGGCGTTGGATTTGTAGATGGGAATATCGAAATTTTACACACTAAATAAATAACGAACCCCCGATGGATTTTTTAAAATCTATCGGGGATTATTATTTGTTTTCTGCGAGTCAAATTCACATCTGAAGGCAAACTTCCTTATGAGAACGAACCCTTCGGCTCGTTTTTTATTTACCTATCACCTTTTCAAAATACCTGACCGCGTTTTTCATCTCCTCGTCTCCGCAGATGATCTCAAAGGAGTACGCTCCTGCGTAGCCGACCTCTTTAAGCTTATTCATACAGTATGGGATATCGACCGCGCCAACACCAAGCTCAGAGTCGCTGAGATATTTCCCGCCAAGCGTCTTGTAGTTTTTGACGCCGTCTCTCGGGGAGTCGATCACGTAGTAATCCTTGAGGTGAACGTGCTTGATATCCGACGCGAATCTGTCGAACACGAGGTTCGGGGAGTGATCAACGAACAGCGAGTTTCCAACGTCGCCGCAGATACCGATATTCCCGCATCTCTTTTTCATCTCGTCGTAGAACAACTCAAGTCCGCACCCATTGAAGTACATACCCTGGGGCTCGTACAGACAGACTATACCCAGCTTCTCGCAGTAGTTTGCCACCTTCTCCGCAGAATTCACTATGCTTTCGAAAATATCAGCCAGCGGGGGTGCGTTCATCGGAAGAGAAAGGGGTAAAACAAGGGTGTGATGAAGGAAGGGCGAGCCAAGCTCCGCAGCTATATCCGCGCATCTGAAAAGATGAATCTCCATCTCCTCGCGGGTGCGTTTGGACGTATCCAGGAGATTTATTCCTTCCGAAAAACAACTTACGGTCAGCCCAAGTCCTTTAAGCGTTCGAGCAGTTCGAGACGTATCCTGCGCCGCTTTGGTCAGCCCGAGAAATTCAACGGAATCGAACCCCATCTCGACCGTATGCTCCGCGGCGTACTCTATTCCGCGGCTCTTCAGATCTTCGTGAAATTGCGCGTAATTTGTCAACTTCATAATAATTACCGTTCCTTTGTTAGATATAAGCAAAAACGGCAGGAGCAAGCCCCCGCCCTACAATGTTTAAGGTTATTTTGCGTAAATCGAGAACGCGACGGGAGGAGCAAGCCCCTCCCCTACCGTTTTTGAGGAAATTTCAACAAATATCCGTCTTATGCAAATAAATTATCCGCCGCGGGGCGTTCCCCGCCACCTTGATATGTTCGCTCAAATCTAACGGTGTTACTAAACGCCCAAATACGCCTTCTTGACCATATCGCTCTGCGCCAGCTCTGAGCCCGTACCGGAAAGGGTTATCTCACCCGTCTCCATAACGTACGCGCGGTCAGCGACTGCCAGCGCCATTTCAGCGTTCTGCTCAACCAGAAGTATCGTGGTACCGATACTGTGCAGATGCTTGATCATATCAAATATCTGCTGAACAAGGATCGGCGCGAGTCCCATAGAGGGCTCGTCGAGCATCAGGAGCTTAGGATGGCTCATCAGCGCGCGTCCCATAGCGAGCATCTGCTGCTCACCTCCGGAAAGCATTCCCGCCATCTGAGTCTTTCTCTCCCCAAGCCTGGGGAAAAGCGTGTATATCTCCTCAAGGTCCTGCTTTACCTTGCTCTTATCCTTCTCAATGTACGCCCCCATGACCAGATTTTCATATACCGTCAGCTCGGAGAAGATCCTTCTTCCCTCGGGCACCTGCGTCATACCGAGATGAACTATCTTATGGGTGGGCATACCGTTTATAACTTGACCTTCATAAACGATCTTTCCGCTTCTGGGATGGATCAGCCCCATTATGCTCTGCATAGTGGTAGTCTTTCCGGCGCCGTTCGCGCCTATAAGCGTGACTATCTCCCCTTCGTTTACCTCAAAGGAGATACCCTTCAGCGCCTGAATGACTCCGTAATACACTTCAAGATCTTTAACTTCAAGCAGTGCCATTGTATTCTTAGTTCCTTTCTTGCCAAAACAGAAGTTTAAGGCTGTTTATTTACCGATATAAGCCTTGATGACCTCGGGATCGTTGAGCGCGTCCTGAGCGGTTCCCTGCGCGATAACGGTTCCGAAATTCAGCACCGTGATCTCGTCGCAGATGTTGGAAACGAATTTGAGGTCGTGCTCGATCAGCAGGATGGTGACTCCGTGCTCCTCTCGCAGGAGCTTGACCGTAGCCATAAGGTCGTCCGTCTCGATCGGGTTCATTCCCGCCGCGGGCTCGTCGAGGAGCAGAAGCTTGGGATCTGTCGCAAGAGCTCTTGCGATCTCCAGCTTTCTCTGCTTACCGTAAGGCAGGTTGCAGGCGAGATTGTTTCTCTCATCATAAAGACCGAATATCTTCAGTATCTCTCCCGCCTTCTCTTTCATAGCCTTTTCAGCCTTGAAATGCGTCGGCAAACGGAGCATACTCTCTATCATACTGCATCTGAATTCGGGACGGTTATGCAGACCGACCATAACGTTTCTGATCACCGTCATATTGTTGAAAAGACGGATGTTCTGGAAGGTACGGGCAATTCCCGCGCGGTTGATCTTCTCCTGAGTGTTGCCGCGGAGCTCCTTTCCTTCGAGGAAAAACGTTCCTTCCGTAGGCATATAAACTCCCGTAAGGAGATTGAATATCGTTGTTTTTCCCGCGCCGTTCGGTCCGATAAGACCGTATATCTCGCCCTTCTTTATTTTAAGATTGACGCCGCTTGCGGCTTTCAGACCGCCGAAGGAGATACCGAGGTCCTTGGTTTCAAGTACGTATTCCATGTCACTCATCCCCCTTGTCTCCCTTATTCGCGCGATCGGGCTTGGTATAGTCCTTAACCACGATATCCGTGGAAATGATCTCGTCCATTTTTATCTTAGTCGGGATACGGTGCCATTGAGCGGAATCGTCTCCCTCGTGATGTTCGTGTTCCGGTTTTTTCTTGATTATCTTATTCATAAGGATGCCGAAATTGTATTTTTCTCTGAATCCCTTGAGACCCGGCGCGTTGTTATAGATAACTATGAGCACCAGTATCAGCGAATAGATAAGGTTCTGAAGCACCGCCATCTCACCCGTAAGCATGGTGGCGAGCTTTGTGTTGAGGTAGGTTATGAGAGTAGCGGCGAGGATGGAGCCGTTTACGCTTCCCATACCGCCGAGCACTACCATAACAAGTATTTCGATGGAATAGTTGTAGCCGAATTTATCGCTCTGAACGTTAAACTGGCTGTAGCTGTAGAAGACTCCCGCGATTCCCGCGAAGAACGCAGCTACCGTAAATACCATCAGCTTATATTTAGTAACGTTGATACCCATTGCGCGGGCGGCGATCTCGTTATCACGAATAGAGGTTATCGCGCGTCCGTGCTTACTTCTGATGATGTTCTGGGTTACCGCAAGGCACGCCAGCACCATCAGGAATGCGAAGATGAATAGTGTTTTCTTGTCGTATCGGGGAGTAGGAAGTCCGAGAGTACCGCCAAAGGACTCGTTCGACGTATTTCTGAAGATAGTCTTTACTATCTCGCCGAATGCGAGGGTAACGATAGCCAGATAGTCTCCTTTAAGACGGAGCGCAGGCAGACCGATGACAATTCCGAAGATAGCCGCGCAAGCGCCGCCTACGATGATCGCGAGTATGAGCGTCAGAACGCCGTTTCCGAGGACGCCCTCGAGAACAGCGGAGAGCTTACCGCCGATATACGCGCCGATACACATAAAACCCGCGTGTCCCAGGGAGAGCTCACCCAGAAATCCTACTACGAGGCTGAGAGAGACTGCAAGGATCACGCTGATAGCGATCTTTTCGAGAAGGTAGAGCGTGGACGAAGGAAGTCCCGTTGTAAGGGACATGATGGTAAACACCAGAGCGAAGATACCCACTCCGGCATAGTTGACGTAATGCTTCCATTTGAAGCCCGCGAGGAGATTCTTTCCCATTATACCTTCTCCCTTCTCTTCTTGCCGAGGAAGCCCGTGGGCTTGACAAGAAGGATTATGATAAGTAATGAAAATTCGATAGCGTCCGTATAAGGAGCGATGACGGGAACGGAGTTGCATATACTCTCCACCACGCCCATCATGATTCCGCCAAGCATAGCGCCGGGAATTGAGCCGATACCGCCTATTACCGCCGCGGTGAACGCCTTTATTCCGGGGAGCGAGCCGAACGTACTATACATACTGGGCGCCTTCAGCAGATAGCAGAGCGCCGCAAGAGCCGCGAGAGCCGAACCGATAGCAAAGGTAAGCGTTATGATATTGTTTACGTTTACACCCATGAGCTGAGCCGCGCCCTTATCCTCAGAAACCGCAACGGTCGCGCGTCCCACCTTCGTATATTTGACGAAGCAGGTGAGAGCCACCATTACGACTGCGGAGCAGGCGAGTGTGATAAGAGCGGAAACATCGATAGTGACGCCGCCCAATTTGATTATTCCCAGCTGAGCCACGATTATCATTTTAGGAGCGGAGCCGAAAACTATCTGCGCGATACTCTGAAGGAAGTAGCTGACGCCGATAGCGGTAATGAGCACCGCAAGAGGAGACGCGCCGCGGAGAGGTCTGTAAGCGATCTTTTCTATGACTACTCCGAGGAGCACGCACATAACTATCGCGCCTACCGCCGCCACGATCGGATTACCCGAAAGCAGCAAGAACACGTATATCGCATATCCGCCCGCCATGATTATATCGCCGTGGGCAAAGTTGAGCATCTTGGCTATGCCGTATACCATCGTGTAGCCCAAAGCTATCATCGCGTATATTCCGCCAAGACTCAATCCGTTGATTAAAGTCGAGATAAATTCCATAGTTAAATTTCCTTTTTAGCTTACCTTCGAAGCGGGGGATGACACCGCCGCGCCGCATTTTTATCGGTAACCGGATTTGCCTTAAAATCAGCAATCGGTCTGCCCCCGAAATCGGTAGGCAGACCTGCTGTAATTGATTATTTTGTTATTTGCTACTCAGATCACTGAGCTGTAGGAGCCTTTACGTCGTACTTGATAGCCTGCTTGTTGACGTAACCTGTGGACTCCCAAGAGATAGAAGACTGAACGCCGTCCTTGTATTCACCTGTGATACCTGTGAACTTGAAGCCGCCGTTGAACTTAGCCTTGAGGAGCTCGCAGAGCTCGTCAGCGCTCATTGTAACGTAGATCTTGGAGTTATCAGCCTCGTAGATCTCCTTCATTGCGTTGTAGATAGCGTAAACGCAGTCGTAAGCGGAAGCGCCGAACTGGTTAAGGCTATCCTTGCCGTACTTAGCGATATACTTATCGTTGAACTCCTTAGCGGGGCCCTCTGTTGCCTGAGAGTTGTAGTGAGAGATGAAGGAAACGCCCTGAGGGATCGTTGTGATATCGAAACCGTCGATGCTGTCGATACCGTCGAGACCGTCACAGCCGTAGTAAACTGCGTCGGGAGCTACCTTGTCCTTAGCCTGAGCCATGAACTGAGAAGCGGGATCGTAGTAGATGGGCATGAAGATGAACTTGCAACCCTTGAGGATATCGATCTGAGCGTCGAAGGATGCAACAGTCTCGCCTGCAAAGTTTGCCTCTGTGAGTGTGATGGAGCTGTCAAGACCTTCCTTGAACTTTGCAAGGATACCTGTTGAGTACGGGTCGTCGGAGCGGAAGAGAACACCGATCGTCTGTCCCTTGTAAAGTTCGTTTACGTACTTAGCTGCCTCTGCGCCCTGGTTACTGTCTGCGAAGCACATCTGGTAGCCGTTTGCAACCTTCGGAATGTCGTCGCCTGTAGCGGAAGGTGTAAGGAAGAATACGTTGTCCTCAGCGGAGAGCTTGGAGAACTCAAGTCCGGGCTTTGTCGTAACGCAGCCGAGAGACACCTGCATACCCTCTTCGTACATTGTGGAGTATGTGTTGGATACGTTTGTTGCGTCGTGCTTGTCGTCCTTAGCGACGAGCTTGAACTTCATACCGTTGATACCGCCTGCAGCGTTGATCTCTTCAACAGCCATATTAGCAGCGTTTTCAACTGCAATACCGTAAATAGCAGCTCCGCCCGTAAGAGGACCGGATACACCGATGTAGAACTCCGTATTGTTAGCCGCATAGTTTGTTTCTGCGCCGCAAGAAACGAAGCTTACAGCCGAAAAGACCATAACAGCAACGAGAACAAGCGACAAAATTTTCTTTGAAAATGCCATTTTCATTTTCTCCTTTTGTGATTTTTTACAGCGCGTATTCGCTATAAATTTATGTTACATATATTATATACCATTTATATTCATTTTTCAATAGTATTTTTATACATATTTTAAGTATTTTTTCAACCTTTACTATGCATTTCGCATATATATTATAATAAATTGTAATTTCCCTCGTTTCGCACCCTGCATATTCATAATGCATAAATTGTTATTTTTATTCTTTTTAAGGTTAAAGATTAAATTCCAGACTTGGTTACACAAATAAAAAAGTTATGCCACATTAAACGGTTGATTTTTCACAAATTGGTGTTTAGCGGGGCGTTGCACGCGGACTTTTAATTGCAAAATTGGTTTAAGACGGATATTTCGCTTAAATATTATAATTTCTTTTTCTACGTTACTTTCTTTCTCTTTTTCTTTCGAGAAAGAAAAAGGCAAGAAAGTGACCAAAGAAAGCAAAAAGAAAGACCGTGGTAAATTTTCAGCGGCTCGCTAAAAATCCTCGCGTAACACACTCCGTGTGCTCGGATTTTGGGTACATGAAATACTACTGAGTTGCTTCCGCAACTCCCCAAAGCATTAAATCAAGCGGAAAACGGAACAAACATCCCGAAAATGCGAGTGTTTTACGAGCATTTTTGTAGAAATGACCGCAGAAGCATCATTTTTACAACCCAAAATTCGCTCCTGCTTTTGAGCGAATTTTCCGCGTGCCGTTCCAAATCTACCACGGTCTTTCTTTTTGCTTTCTTTGGTCACTTTCTTGCCTTTTTCTTTCTCGAAAGAAAAAGAGAAAGAAAGTAACGTAGAAAAAGAAATTATAAAGTTTAATAAAAATATCCGTCTTACACAAACAAAAAATCAAAATATAGCGCATCTAAAAATAAAATCCGCAAAAAAGCCCTCAAACCTTGACTTTAATTTTCAAATTTGCTATAATCAAATCATATTCATAACAAAATGAAAGGATGAAAAAGTTTGAAAATAAATTTTCAAACACGCCTTTTGTGCCTTTTGAGCCGTAGACCATGGCTCAAATTTGCCAAAGGGCAAACTCTTTTGTAAAGAGTATATAGTGAATATTTTAACTATATCAAAAGTATCATACAACTTTGCGTGAGCAAAGTTGTTCACAAAACGCTATTTGGCTTAAGAAAGGAATGGTCATAAATATGCTAAGTAACCTCACCCTTAAAAAGAACATCAGAACCTTTTCCGTTTCTCCCGAAAACCTTACGGGCGAAAAGGGACAGGGCGGAAAAGCCGTAACGGGCTCCGCTTCTCACGCCGCGCGTGAGCTGGGGCAGGGCTGGAAGGTCAACCCTTATCTCGTCTCACAGCCCGGCGAAACCACGGTCCTCGCCGACATCAAAGGTCAGGGTGCCGTCAAGCATTTCTGGATAACCGACAGCGCTCAGGCGGGAAGGCTCCTAATCCTTCGCATATACTTCGACGGTCAGAAGAACCCTGCCGTCTGCGTCCCCCTCTCCGATTTCTTCTGTAACGCCGCTTATACCGAATACCGTCAGCTCAGCAGTCTTGCCATCTGCGTCAACCCGAAGCGCGGACTCAACTGCTACTTTGAGATGCCGTATTTCAAAGGCTTCCGCTTTGAGATAGAGAACAGAGGCACACGTCCCTGCAGTATCTATTATCAGATAGACTGCGAGGAAAAGGAGATACCCGCGGACAGCCTGTATTTCCACGCCCAGTTCAGACGCGTGAACCCTCTGCCGTATATGCAGGATTACGTCATACTCGATAACGTAAAGGGCAACGGTCAGTACGTCGGCACATACCTCTACTGGGGCGTCAAATCCAACGGCTGGTGGGGCGAGGGCGAGATCAAGTTCTTCTTAGATGGTGACACGGATTTTCCCACAATCTGCGGAACGGGAACAGAAGACTACATCTGCGGCGCGTATAACTTCGACGTCGACGGAAAATACACCGAATTCACCACCCCTTATTCGGGAATGTATAAGGTCGGCAAGACGGATGAAACTTACCGCGCTCAGAGATACTTCAATATGTACCGCTGGCACATCACCGATCCCGTCTACTTCAAAAGCGATCTGAAGGTCACTATTCAGGCGCTTGGCTGGAGAAGCGATGGCAGATACCTTCCGCTTCAGGACGACATTTCATCCGTTGCGTACTGGTATTCCGACAATCTCGAGGACGAATATCCCGAATTCCCAAGCGCAAACGATATCGAAATAATTTAAAATTCAAAAAGGCTATGTCACTTTTAATGGTTGATTTTTTGAACTTTTCAAATTTTGATTTATCGGGCAGGCAAACAATTTATTTGGTGAAAATCTCATTATTTGTCGTAGGGGAGGGCCTTGGTCCTCCCGGCAGGCGTCTGCCTGCAGAGGATCAATTAGTTTGCGTAAGCCGAGTGTTTTATGGAGATTCTTCGGGAGGAGCAAGCCCCTCCCCTACGAATTGCTAAAGCAATCCTTTAAACTCACCGAAAAACACAATTTATCAGTTACATAATGTGACATAGCCTTCAAAAAAAACACACCTTTTCCGCGGGACAAAAATTTCCCGCACCAAAAAATTCCTTTCCGCATATACTTTGATCAGAAGCTCTTATGCTAAGGCTTGCTTGACCCCAACGAAACAAAGTTCGGCTCAAGTTCGCCTTGGCTGAATTTCCGACAGTATAGCGAAAGGAATTTTTTTATGGATCAGAATCTAAGCGGCATAAATTACGGTTACATAATCGTCAAAGCCACGACAGCGAACGGCGCGTTGCCCGTAGAACGGGCGGTGGTCACGGTGCGCGACCTTGAGGATAGGATAATCTCAGTCCTGTTCACCGACGCAAGCGGACTTACGCAGAAAATCAAGGTGCTTGCGCCGCCCAAAAGCAACTCACAGTCCCCGGGAACAGATCTGCCGCCGTTCTACGCCTACAACATCGACACGGACAAAGAGGGTTATATAAGCGTGCGGGACGTGGACGTCCCCGTCTATCCGGGAATAACCTCGGTCCAGACCGTGGAGCTCATTCCGCTCAGCGAGGGTAACGAGGGTAACGGAAACGGCGATATAATCTATAACGAGGGCTTTCCGCCCGACCTTTAAAGAATGGTGGTGATATAATGAATCCTTCCCTCAGTCTTCCCGTCATTCCCGAAAGCGTCACGGTCCACCTCGGTCCGCCCGACGCAAACGTCGGTAACGTAACTCTCCCCTTCCCCGACTACATCAAGAACGTAGCGTCCAGCGAGATCTACCCCACCTGGCCTGAAAACGCGCTCCGCGCCAATATCTACGCCCAGATCTCCTTCGCCCTTAATCGCATCTATACCGAGTTCTATCGCTCCCGCGGTTACAATTTCGACATCACGAACTCAACCGCCACTGATCAGTTCTTCGTCCCGAACAGAGATATTTTTGAAAACATCAGCCGCATCGTCGACGAGATATTCGACAGCTACGTCGTCCGACAAGGCAGCTTCGAGCCCCTTTTCACCCAGTATTGTAACGGCACCACCAGCGTTTGCGACGGTCTTTCCCAGTGGGGGACCGTTCCCCTCGCCGAGGACGGACTCTCCCCCATCGAGATACTACGACGCTTTTACGGTAACGATATTGAAATAGTAACGGACGTTCCCGTGGAGAACGTGACCGAAAGCGTCCCCCTGCGTCCGTTGACCTTGGGCAGCACGGGTGACGACGTCAAAGCCGTCCAGGTGCGGCTCAACCGTATATCGACCAACTACCCCGCCATTCCTAAGATCTCACCCGTAGACGGAGTTTTCGGTGAAAACACCCGTCAAGCAGTTTTGGAATTCCAGCGGGTGTTCGGACTGACACAGGACGGCGTGGTGGGACGCGCCACCTGGTACAGAATACTCTTCATCTTCAACGCTGTAAAGCGCCTCAGCGAGCTGAACTCCGAGGGACTGACCTTCGACGAGATCTCGCGTCAGTTCCCCGAGGAGCTTAGCGTCGGCTCACAGGGCAACGAGGTCAGACTCGTCCAGTATTTTCTGAACTACGTCGCCGCCTACTCCACCGCCGTTCCGCCAATAGCTATCGACGGGATCTACGGTCAGAATACCCGCGACGCGGTGACCGCCTTCCAGCGCCTCGCAGGTATCCCCGAAACAGGCGTGATCGACGAGCTCACCTACTCCGTTCTGTACGACGCCTACCGCGGCATACTGAATTCTCTCCCCGACTCCCAATTTATCGGAATTGCGCGGCCGTTTCCGGGATTTGTGGTCACCGAGGGGCAAAGCGGAGAGTACGTCCTCGCCCTGCAGGAGTACCTGAACGTCATTGCGCAGACCTATCCGCAGATCCCCGAGATCGCCGCCGACGGCATTTTCGGTCCTGCTACGGCAAATGCTGTCCGCGCGTTTCAGTCGACCTTCGGTCTCCCCGTTACGGGTAACGCCGGATTTTCCACCTGGGACGCTATCGGCTCACTCTACGAGGATTTAGTAAAGGGCTCAGTAGTCGCCGAAGGGCAGTACAGTATGGATCTGCAGTAAGCGCAGCGGCGGTAGCAAGCCCCCGCTCTATCGTTTTTAAGATAATTTCTTTTTCGAAACGCGTACTCTCTTGAAAGGTAACGATATGAATTTTATTGATCAGAAGGAAGAAGTGATAAAGGACGTCCAGAAATGGCTGAGGACGATAGGAAGAGAATATCCAGATTTCCCCGAGGTGTTCATAGACGGAATATACGGAAGCGAAACTGCAGAGGCGGTAGCGTTTTTCCAAAGAAAAAAAGGGCTGCAGGTCACGGGCAACATCGACCGCGAGACCTTTGACAGCCTTTACAGTGAATATTTAAGAATTATCAGAGCCTCGAGAATACTGGGCTTCATACCCAAATTCGAGGAATACACGGAGGGCGAGATGCGTCCCGGGGACGTCTTAGACGATATTTTCGTCCTTCAGCTGTTGCTCAGAGCCGTCTCGCTGGATGACAACGATCTCTTCGTGGAGATCAACGGCGTATTCAACGAGGAAACAGAAAAAGCCGTCCGAAAACTGCAGAACAAGATCGGAATGACCGAGAACGGCAGAGTGAACGGCGAGCTTTGGAATATGCTGGTGCTGCTGGCGGATAAACAGAAATTCAATATTTAACGAAACACGCGCAGATATCAGTTCAGATCCGGATAGCCCCACTGACGAAGCGCCTCGTACGCGCCGACGGCAACGGAGTTTGAAAGGTTGAGACAGCGCAGCTCGTCCCGCATCGGAATACGAACGGCGCGCTCGGGGTTAGATGCGATCAGCTCCCTGGGCAGACCTGCGGTCTCTTTTCCGAAGAGAAGGTAACAGCCCTTTGGGTAAACGACCTCGCTGTGCGTCTTGCTCGCCTTTGTGGAGAAGAAGAACAGCTCGCTGCCCGCGGTCTTTTCGAGGAAATCGGCAAGACTGTCGTAATAAGTTATATCAAGCTTGTCCCAGTAGTCAAGTCCCGCCCGCTTCAGCTTCTTGTCGTCGATCTCAAAGCCCATGGGCTTCACAAGATGAAGAGCCGCGCCCGTTACGGCGCAGGTACGGGCGACGTTTCCCGTATTTTGCGGTATCTCGGGTTCAACGAGAACAAGATTAAGGTCTGCCATTGTAGGTTTTGTCCTTTCTGAAAAATCAGTCGAAAATCAATTCGCTCAGAATAGCGTTCGACACGTTAAAGCCGTCGGGGGTGAAATAAAGCCGACCGTCATTTATCTCCATCAGCCCCGCCTTAACATACCTCTCCGCCTTTTTAAAATAAGGCGATGCGTCGCTAAGCTTTTCGGGATCGGGATGAAGGGAAAGCCCCTCGCAAAGACGGAGACGGAGCATAACGTACTCCCGTTCAGCATCCTCTTTCGTCAGTATTTCGTCGGTATGAGTAAGATCAAAGAAGTTATCAGCTCCCGAAAACAGCTCGGCGTTCTCGGGAAAGGAAAAGCGTCTGTTATCAAAGAAGGAGTACGCGCCGCTTCCGAAGCCAAGATACTCGCCCTGATTCCAGTACAGCAGATTGTGCCTGCACTCGCACCCCGCCTTGGAGTAGTTCGAGATCTCGTAACGTCCGTACCCCTTCGACTCAAGGAAAAGGCGCGCTTGCCTGTTCAGCTCGCAAACGGCGTCCTCATCGGGAAAAACGTAATTTTCCCGCTTTTCGTAAAGAGGCGTACCCTCTTCAAGCTGCAGCCCGTAAACCGAGATATGCTCGGCGGAAAGGGCAGTTAGTGCGGTCAAGGTGTTACCGAAGCTCTCCGAGGTCTGTGACGGGATACCGTACATAACGTCAAGGTTGATGTTACTGAATCCGCAGCCGCGGGCGAGATAAAAGGCATCCTCGGCATCTTTAAAGGTGTGTATCCTGCCAAGAAGCTTCAGCTCGGCGTCGTTTGCGCTCTGAATGCCCATGCTCAACCTGTTCACGCCAAGGGAACGCATGGCGCAAAGCTTGTCGGCGTCAAAGGTGGCAGGGTTGGATTCAACGGTGATCTCCGCGTCGGGGGTGAGATCAAAACAGCTTTTCAGCTCTTTGAATATGGCGGAAAAGTGCTCTGCGGTCAGAGCGGTGGGCGTACCGCCGCCCATAAAAACGCTTGAAGCAGTCAGATCGCCAAAGCGTCTCTTCGCCTCGCGGAACTGCCTGCAAAGCGCGTCAACGTAACGGTCCTTCAGACCTTCAAGCCCCGCCTGTCTGAGCGAATAGAAATCGCAGTACGCGCATTTCGATACGCAGAACGGAACGTGAATGTATATGCCGATTTTTGAATGTTTCATTGTGAATTTCGGATGTTTTGTGTAAGTTTTTAACACGGCGGGAGCAGCAAGCCCCGCGGCGAAATAATTTATTTACTAAACAAATGTAATCTATTCTTCCACCAAATCTCTGCGAATATTCCGTCTTTTTTCGTTAGGAAAAAGTTTCGACCTCGTCGAAAAGGGATATTCGAGGGGCGACACAAAGCTATGTTAGCACAGCATTCTTTGAATGCATACATTCGAAGAATGCACGCTTTCAGTGTCGCCTTAATCCTCGTCCAGCTTGAGGACAGCCATAAAGGCTTCGGGGGTGACCTCGACGGAGCCGAGCTTACGCATCTTCTTTTTACCCTCTTTCTGCTTTTCAAGCAGCTTCTTCTTACGGGTAATATCGCCGCCGTAGCACTTGGCAAGGACGTCCTTACGCATAGCCTTGACGGTCTCGCGGGCGATGACCTTTCCGCCTATCGCCGCCTGGATCGGTATCTCAAAGAGCGCTCTCGGAATGTTCTCCTTCAGCTTTTCGGCGATCCTTCGAGCTCTTGCGTACGCCTTTTCCTCGTGAACTATAAAGGAAAGAGCGTCGACAACGTCGCCGTTGAGAAGGAAGTCAAGCTTGACGAGCTTGGATTCAAAGTAACCTAAAAGCTCGTAATCAAGGGACGCGTATCCTCTGCTTCGGCTCTTGAGAGCGTCGAAGAAATCGTAAATTATCTCGTTAAGGGGCAGATTGTAGTGAAGCTCGGTCCTGGTGGTATCCAGATACTTCATGTCAATGAAAACGCCGCGCCGCTCCTGGCAAAGATCCATAATACCGCCGATATAGTCCGTGGGCGTGATAATGCTCGCCTTGACCATGGGCTCGTAGGACTTAGCGATCTCGTCGCCCGTGGGGTAGTTTGACGGGTTGTCGATGTAAACGGTACTGCCGTCCGTCTTCTCTATCTTATAGATAACGCTCGGCGCAGTCGTGATAATGTCAAGGTTGAACTCTCTTTCAAGTCTCTCCTGAATGATCTCCATGTGGAGCAGACCGAGGAAGCCGCAACGGAATCCAAATCCGAGAGCTATGGACGTCTCGGGCTCGTATGACAGAGCCGCGTCATTTAACTGAAGCTTGATAAGAGCGTCGCGCAGGTCCTCGTATTTCGCGCCGTCCTCCGGGTAGATACCCGAGAAGACCATGGGGTTGACCTTTTTGAATCCGGGCAACGCCTCTGTAGCGCCGTTATCGGCAAGAGTGACCGTATCGCCCACCTGAGTCTCGGAAAGAGTCTTTATGGACGCGGTGATATAGCCGACCTCGCCCGCCTTTACGCACTCCGCGCTCGAGAGACCGAAGGGCTCCAAATATCCAACGTCCGTAACCTCGAATACCGCGCCCGTACTCATCATTTTGATCTTGTCGCCCGCTTTTACCTGACCGTCAACGACCTTTACGTTGATGACTACGCCCAAATAAGAATCGTAATAGGAGTCGAATATCAGCGCTTTAAGCGGCGCGTTCTCGTCTCCCGATGGCGCGGGGATCTGCTCAACCACCGCGGCAAGAACGTCGGGAATATTAAGTCCCGTCTTGGCGGAGACTGCGGGACAACCCTCTGCGGGGATACCGATTATCTCCTCGACCTCGTTTCTTGCGCGCTCCAAGTCCGCCGATGGAAGGTCCATCTTATTTACGACGGGAACTACCTCAAGGTCAGCGTCGATAGCCAGATAGGCGTTTGCAAGCGTCTGCGCTTCAACGCCCTGCGTCGCGTCAACGATAAGAAGCGCCCCCTCGCAAGCGTTGAGTGAACGCGAGACCTCGTAGTTGAAGTCAACGTGACCGGGAGTGTCGATAAGGTTGAGGATATAATCCTGACCGTCTGTATGCTTATAGAGCATTCGTACGGCTCTTGCTTTAATGGTTATACCTCTTTCTCTTTCAAGGTCCATATTATCCAGCAGCTGCTCTTCCATCTCGCGCTTTGTGACTGCTTCCGTAGCTTCCAGAAGTCTGTCGGCGAGGGTGGATTTACCGTGGTCGATGTGGGCGATTATAGAGAAGTTTCTGATGTGGGATTGGCGATCAGTCATAATATGATCGTTCCTTTCTTGCAGAAGAATGTTTTATTTTACGCCACCTGCAGGCGATATTTTATTTGTGTAAATGTTTTTGTTTTACGCTACTGGGATATTTAGCGTATATTTTATAATTTTTCTTAAATATTTCTTTTAATATAGATTTCGCGTTTTTCTTCCTTCTTTCGCAAAAGAAAGAAGAAAAATGCTCGCAAAAAGAAGAAAGAAAGACCGTGGTAGTACGGAACGGCTCGCTGAAACCCCTCGCGTAACGCACTCCGTGCGCTCGGGTTTTGGGATATATTGTTTTGTTTGTGCGATCATTTCGAAAATATGCTTCGCAAAACGCTCGCATATTCGTGGTATTTTGTGTAAATTTTGCGGGGAAAGAAGATGTATGCTCTTTTTGAAAAAGGGAACACTTTCCTTTTTCTGAAGGAAAACATACAAACTGTTCTGTTACGTTGATGCCCTCGCGGTGTCAACGTAACAGAAGTCTTTGCCAAGCTTTCTTCAGAAAGCGGAAAAACGTATCCCCTTTTCAAAGAGAATGTAACTACACACGGCGTTTGATTTTGGCATAAGTACCCATCATTTTTTTAGTACCGACGTTATCGAAGGCGATCTCGTAAAGAATATCGGGACCGACGCTCTTGGCAGAAAGGATCATACCCTCTCCGAAAATATCGTGAACGACCACGTCGCCGGGCGAGAATATTTCTCTGACGGCGGTTCTGGTCTGCTCGCGGAACATGGGCTTTTTCATCATCTCTTCGCTGACCTGAGGCTTACGGCTCATCGGTCGGGGAATATCCCCCGCTCTGTACTTAGAGCGCTCGACCTCGGACTGAGGACGGTCAAGCAGTTCCTCGGGGATCTCGGAAACGAACTTCGAGAGATGGTTATACGACGTCTTACCAAACATAAGGCGCTCGCGGGCGTGAGTGATATACAGCTTCTGCTTCGCGCGGGTAACGGCGACGTAGGCGAGACGTCTTTCCTCCTCCAGCTCGGCAGGATCGTAAATGGACTGCTGAGAAGGGAAGATCCCGTCCTCAAGAGCGGGCAGGAAAACGACGGGGAACTCAAGACCCTTGGCGCTGTGAACGGTCATGAGCACGACCGCCTCAGCCTCGGGATCGTAGTTATCGATATCGGAAACAAGGGAAACTTCCTCAAGGAATGCGTTCAGAGAGCAATCCTCGTGACTGCTCATAAACTCAACGGCGTTGGAAATAAGCTCGTTTACGTTTTCAAGACGCGTCTCTCCCTCGTCCTCGGAGTTGACGCGGAGCATCTCTCTGTAGCCGGTCAGGTCAAGGACCTTGTCGATAAGAACGTCGATAGGCTCGACCGCCGCGATCTCGCGGAGTCCCAAAATGAGATTTGCAAAATCCTTCAGCTTGCTCTGAGCCTTTGCAAGCGATGGGTAAAGCTCGGCGCGGGCGAGAATGTCGAACATGGACTCCTCGTAGTAATTTGCCAGCTCGTAGACCGCGTTTATAGTGGAATCTCCGATCTTACGCTTAGGCTCGTTGATGATACGCATAAGACGGATATTATCGCAAGGGTTATTGATAACGCAAAGATATGCAAGAATGTCCTTGATCTCCTTGCGCTCGTAGAATCGCAGACCGCCCAGTATTCTGTACGGAATACCGCTTCGGGCAAAAGCACCCTCAAGACTGTTCGACAAAGCGTTTATTCTGTAAAGGACTGCAAAATCGTTCAGCGATCTGCCTTCCTTCTGCTTCATAGCCAGAATGGCGTCAACGATGAACTTCGCCTCGTCGTTCTGCGTATCCAGACGGCGAAGGAAGACCTTTGCGCCCCCCTCTTTGTCCGTCCACAGGCTCTTGCCGTGACGGCTCGTGTTGTTTTTAATAATGGCGTTCGCCGTATCAAGGATAGACTTTGTGGAACGGTAATTCTGCTCCAGCTTGATGACCTTGGCGTCAGGAAGCTCGCGATCAAAATTCAGAATGTTCTCAATATCCGCGCCTCTGAAACGGTAGATGCTCTGGTCGTCGTCTCCGACTACCATGAGATTGCGGTGCTTTTCCGCTATCATCTTGGTCAGCACGAACTGCGCGTGGTTGGTGTCCTGATACTCGTCCACAAGAACGTATTTGAAACGGTTCTGACAGTAGGAAAGCACCTCGCCGTCCTGCTGAAGCAGAGCTACGGTTTGCATAATGATATCGTCGAAATCAACGGCGTTGGCGGTCTTCAGGCGCTTTTGATACTCCTTATAAAGCTCAGCCATCTTGGTTTCGCGGAAGTCCTTGCACTCGGAAGCCACCTCAGAGGGCGTCTTGAGCCTGTCCTTTGCGGAGCTGATGAAGTTCATAACGGACTTTGGCTGGAACATCTTATCGTCCGTATTGGTATCTTTAAGCACGGAGACTATCAGCTTTTTCTGATCGTCCGTATCGTATATGGTAAAGCCCTGAGCGTAGCCGAGACGGTCTCCGAAGCGGCGGAGAAGCCGCACGCATATAGAGTGGAAGGTTCCCGCCCATATTTCAGCCGCCTTATCGCCGACTCTTTTTTCAAGACGCTGCTTCATCTCGTTCGCGGCTTTATTTGTAAAGGTGATACTGAGTATGCTCCACGCCGGAATAGGAGAGACTGCGTACTTATCAAGAACCGTCTCGATCTCCTCTTTTGGCAGAGTAAGCGCGTTTTCAAGCTCGGCGATATGCTCGTCCGTTACCCATTCGGGAGTTTCCTCGGACAGATACGCGTTTCCGTAACGGATCATATAGCCTATTCTGTTGACCAGAACTGTTGTTTTTCCGCTTCCTGCTCCCGCAAGAATGAGAAGCGGACCTTTAACTGTAAATACCGCCTCGCGCTGTTTTTCGTTCAGGTTATCGAAGAGTTTATCGAAAAGGTTGCGCTTTGCGGTTATGAATTTTTGATTTGACATAGTGATTCCTTGCGGGTAGCACCCGCGGGCTAATTATTTATTTTTGCGGTCATACCGCAGGATATTTTATTTGAGTGAATTTTTAGTTTTTTATATATTCTTTATGTTAAAGATTTCGCGTTTTTCTTCCTTCTTTCGAGAAAGAAAGAAGAAAAATGCTCGCAAAAAGAAGAAAGAAAGACCGTGGTAGTACGGAACGGCTCGCTGAACCCCCTCGCGTAACACACTCCGTGTGCTCGGGGGTTGGGTACATAGCTTCCGCAAAGGCGGGGATACCAGCAGATGTTTGCACAAGGTACACGGTATCCCTGTGCGCACTCTTTTAAAATGGGAACACTTACCTTTTTCCGAAGGAAAACATACAAACTATTCTGTTACATTGATGCCCTCGCGGTGTCAATGTAACAGAAGTCTTTGCCAAGCTTTCTTCAGAAAGCGGAAAAACGTCTCCCCTTTAAAACTCCCGGCGACCTTCGATAGCGCGGAGGAGGGTGAGCTTGTCAGCGTACTCAATGTCAGCGCCAACGGGAATACCGTAGGCGAGACGGGTGATCCTGACGCCCGTAGGCTTAATAAGACGGCTGATATACATAGCGGTAGTCTCGCCTTCGACGGTAGCGTTGGTTGCGATCATGACCTCTTCGGCTCCGCACTTCTTGATACGTTCGGACAGAGAGAACAGGTTAAGGGAATCGGGGCCTTTACCGCTTCGGGGCGAGATAACACCCCCAAGGACGTGATACACGCCGCCAAACTCCTTGATCTTCTCAAAGGATATCACCGCTTTGGAATCCTCAACGACGCAGATGATCTTTCTGTCGCGCTCGGGATTTGCGCAAATGGGACAAAGCTCCTCGGCGGTTATATTACCGCACTCGGAGCAGGGACGTATGGATTTTTTAGCGGAAGAAACAGCGGCAAGGAAATTCTCGGTCTCCCCTTCGGTCATATCGAGGATGCCGAAAGCCATACGCTCGGCGCTCTTTCTGCCAACGCCCGGTAAACGCCGAAACGCCTCTATCATCATTTCAAGGGGCGCGATAAATTCACTCATATCAGAAGAGTCCGGGCATCATAGCGCCCATACCGCCGGTGATCTTGCTCATCTCGTTAGCCGCGTCGGTCTCGACGGTCTTGATAGCCTCGTTTACAGCCGCGACGATGACGTCGGAAAGAGTCTCGATATCGTCGGGATCAACGATCTCGGGACTGATCTCCAGAGAAAGAACCTCTTTCTTTCCGTTGATCTTCAGAGCGACCACTCCGCCGCCCGCCTTGATATCGTACTCTCTCGCCTCAAGCTCTGCCTGAAGCTGAGCAGCCTGCTCCTGCATCTTCTGAGCCTGCTTGAGCATTCCCTGCATACTTGAGGGACCTGCTGTGTATTCCTTAGGTAATCTTGCTTTCATGATATATGTTCCTTTCTCTGTTTAGAGATTGCGGGTG
>SVSQ01000048.1 GCA_015064245.1 Oscillospiraceae bacterium
CCTGGGATCCGTCCGGCAGGTGCTCCTCGAAATCATCCCATTTCTGGTTGTGCACGAAGGCCTTCACGCAGATGCTGGTCTTCTTGTTCGTCACATAAAGGCTGGCCAGCTTGCGGTCTTCGCTGATCGTCCGCGCTTCTTTTTTGAACAGTTCTCCTTCAAAGGCAACCGTGCCGCTTTCGGAATCGATCTCGTCCAGCGCCACGTTTTCCATGCTGATGGCGCTGCCCAGGATGATGTTGCCCTTGACCGGCCGGTACCCCCTGCGTTTGCGGCCGCCTTTGCCCCCGCCGTTCCATCCGCCTGCGCCGCCGCCCGCGCCGCTGCCGTTTGCGGCGGCCGGCTTTCTGGTCTTCTTCTCAGGCGGAGGCAGTTCGCTGCCTTTGACGTCCTTGTATGTGAGGGTCAGATCCACGTCCCGGATGTCGGGCACCGTACGTCTGATCCGCGTCCGGATGGTCTCCGCCGTTTCCGCGCTCACAATAAAATTGAGCCTCAGTGCGATGTTCAGCACGAGACTGTCACAGTCGACGGCCGCGCTCATGACCTCGACCTCAAGATCCTCCGGCTTAAAATCCGGCGCTTTTGAAAAATCGATGGATTCTGTTAGAATCTTTTGCATATCAGTTTCAGCAGTTCCTCTGTAATGTCCTCTTCTTTTACTTTCCTGACGATCCCGCCTTTGGCGAAGAGCAGTCCCTCGCCCTTCCCGCAGGCGACGCCGTAATCGGCTTCCCTGGCCTCGCCCGGCCCGTTCACAGCGCAGCCCATGACCGCGACCGTCAGATCACCGACGGCCGGATCCTTTCTGTACAGATCCGCCAGCCGCCGTTCCACGTCCGTCGCGATCCGCTCCAGATCCACCTCTGTCCTGCCGCAGGTCGGACAGGAAACGACGTTCGGTCCGTTCCTGCGCAGTCCCACCGCCGCCAGAAGCTCCCGGGCGAAGTACACCTCTTCGACGGGATCCGCCGTCAGGGAGACCCTTAAGGTATCGCCGATGCCGGCCAGCAGCAGCGCGCCGATGCCCGCCGCGGACTTGATCCTGCCCCGGGAGGGCGTGCCCGCTTCCGTCACGCCGATGTGGAGCGGATAGTCCGACTCCCTGTCCACGATCTTATACGCGTCGTAGTTCATCTGAACATCCGAAGATTTCAGTGAGATCACGATGTCTTCGAACCCGAACTTCTCAAGCAGCGCCACGTTCCGCAGGGCGCTCTCCGCCAGCCCTTCCGCCGTCACGCGGCCGTGCCTGGCCAGGATGTCCTTCTCCAGGGATCCTCCGTTCACGCCTACGCGGATCGGCACATGGCAGGCTTTCGCCTTGTCGACGACCGCCTTCACGTTCTCCTCGGAGCCGATGTTGCCCGGATTGATCCGGATCTTGTCGGCGCCCGCGTCCATGGCCGCGATGGCCATGCGGTGATCGAAGTGGATGTCCGCGACGACCGGGATGTTCGCGTGGCGTTTGACTTCACGGAAGCCCTCCACCGCGTCCTGATCCGGCACTGTCAGGCGCACGATCTCGCAGCCGGCTTCTTCCAGGCGCTTCACCTGTTCGATGCTCGCCGCGGCGTCGGCCGTCTTCGTGTTGCACATGGACTGGATGCTGACGGGGGCTCCGCCGCCGATATATACATTTCCTGCTTTGACTTGTTTCTTCATCGTCAGAATATCGGTATGATAAACCGTATCACATCATTGAACGTCACGTAGATCATCAGGGCGAACAGCAGGCAGATGCCGATGAAATGGATCCTGCCCTCCGTTTCGTCCGAGACGCGCTTGCCGGTGAACAGCCGGATCACCAGGAACAGCAGCCGCCCGCCGTCCAGCGCCGGGAACGGCAGCATGTTGATGATGGCCAGGTTCAGTGACAGAAGCGCCGCCAGGTAGATCACATACATGATGCCGGACTTGGCCGCCTCGCTGGTGGCGTAGACGATGCCCACCGGCCCGGACAGCTCCTTGACCGACACTTCCCCTGTAAACAGCTGCTTCAGGACCTGGTACATCATCACCGTCATGGCGCCCGTGTTGCGGACCCCTCCGGTGATGGCGCTGCCCAGACTGTGCTCCATGACCGGCGAGATGCCGATCATGTTCCGCCCTGCGTCTTTGTCATATTCGAGTTCCGCCGTCAGGGTCTCCTCTTTGCCGTCGCGCAGAACGGTGACCTCGGCGGTATCTTCCTTGCTGTATCCGACGGCCTGGATGAGGTCGTTCCAGGCGCCGATCTCCTTTCCATCCACGCGCACGACCTCATCGCCGCTGACGATCCCCGCCTTTTCCGCGGGAGACCCCTCGGCGACCGAATCGATGGTCGTCGTCGCGGTGCCTACCCAGAAGGCGATGATGATCAGCAGGATCACGCAGGTGATGAAGTTCATGACAGAACCGGCCGCCAGAATGCAGGCTCTCTGCCAGGCGGGCTGGTTGTTCAGCGCCCGCGGCTCGTCCGAGTCCTCGTCCTCCCCTTCCATGGCGCAGTATCCGCCGATGGGAAAGACCCGGACGGAGTATTTGGTCTCGCCCTTCTGTCTGCTGAACAGGGCGGGCCCCATGCCGATGGCGAACTCGTTGACCTTTACCCCGCAGGCCTTCGCCACCATGAAATGCCCGAGCTCATGCACGAAGATGAGCAGGCAGAATATAATCAGTGCGTAGATGATCGTCATCCCCTCTTGTCCTCCATCAGTTTTCTCATAGCCTCGCTGATCTTCGCTTCCGTCTGCGTATCTACGTTTGATGTAGCCTCGTCAAGTATCAGAATCACGCTTTCGGGAAGCATAGCTCTTGCGATGGTAAGCAGCTGCTTCTGACCTTTTGAAATATTGGTTCCGTTATCGGTCATCATTGTGTTATAGCCTTCCGGAAGACGACGAATAAATCCGTCCATTTTCGCCGCCTTCGCCGCTTCGACCACCTGCTCCTCGGTCACACCTTCACTTCCGTATGCTATGTTTTCATACACGGAACCGTTAAATAGCCACGTGTCCTGCAAGACCATAGTGAACGCTTTTCTCAGAACCGCTCTCTTGCGATCTCTGATGTCTATTCCGTCTATCTTTATACAACCCTCATTTACGTCGTAGAATCGCATCAACAGATTTACTATCGTGGTCTTTCCCGCGCCCGTAGGTCCTACTATCGCAATAAGACTTCCCGGCTCGACTTTCAGGTTAAGATTATGTATGATCGTCTTATCCTCGGTATATCCAAATCTGACGTTTTCAAATTCCACCAGACCGCGAGTTATTGGCTCGGCTACAGCATTCGGAGCGTCTTCAAGCTCCGTCGGCTCATCCATAAGCTTGAAAACTCTTTCGCCCGCCGCAATAGCCGACTGGATCTCACTGTATATATTGGTTATCTCGTTTATAGGTCCCGAGAATTTTCTTGAATACAAAACAAACGATGAAATTGCTCCCAAAGTCATCATTTCGGGAGAATACAGGTACAAAAGCGCTCCGAAAAGCGATATAAGAGCAAGAGAAACGTTGTTTATAAAGTTTACCGAAGGACCGCCAAGGCAGGCGTGTCTGTCAGAGCGATAATAAGCGCTTGCCGCCGCCTCATTTTTAACCTCGAAACGGTCAACGAACTGCGCTTCTCTGTTGTACGCTTTTATCGTTTTTGCGCCGCCGATGGATTCCTCTGCAAAGCCGTTCAGCTCACCCAGCTTTCCCGATCTTTCTCTGAATAGCGGTCTTCCCTTCTTTGCTCTCCATCTTGAAAACCAGATCGAGATAGGTATCGTGATAACAAATACCAAAACGAGAAGTCTTGATATCGTGAGCATCATTATAAACGAACCCGTAACTGTTATTGCCGCCGTACATATCTGAATAAGGTCTGCCGAAAGAGACGCATTGACCGTATCGACGTCATAAGACATCGTGCTGATTATCTCACCCGATTGATGAGTATCAAAGAATTTTACGGGTAGCTTTGAAAGTCTTTCAAAGAGGTCGCGTCTGATATTGAACGTGATTTTTTTACTGAGGGTTATCATCAAAAAGGACTGCAAAAGGGAAAACAGCGAAGAAAGCACGTAACACAGCATCATTAATTTTGCGTAATAAAACACCGTATCGAAATCCACGTTTCCGATCTGTATCGCATTTATTGCAGGCTCTGTAAGCGCCGGTCCTACCAACGAAAGAAGGTTACCGATAACTACTAAAACTCCAACGAATATCAGCGGGATCTTGACTTGTCCCAAATATTTTCCCAGACGGAACAGCACGGCTTTTCTTCTGGGCGCGCTGAGCTTATCCGCTCCGCCCATTCCGCGCGGTCCTTTCATCATTCCGTTAGGTCCACCCATTGGTCCGTTCATTGCGCAATACCTCCTTCCGACATAACTTTTTCCTCGATCTCCATCTGAGCATTCGCCGTCTCACGATAGATATCGCAGCTTGCCATCAGCTCGTCGTGCGTACCCATTCCCGCAACCTGACCGTCCTCCATAACAATAATCAGATCGGACTGTCTTACGGTACTGATTCTCTGAGCGACGATGACCTTGGTGCATTCCGAATATCTTTCTCTTAGATTTTGTCTGAGAAGTGAATCCGTTTTATAGTCAAGTCCTCCGCAGGAGTCATCCATAATAAGTATTTCCGGTTCTGCCGCAAGCGCTCTTGTTATCAGAAGTCTTTGCTTCTGTCCGCCACTTAGGTTTGCTGCCTTTACGTTCAGAAGATGGTTATATCCGTCGCTCTTTTCGCGGATAAAGCCATCCGCCATCGCACAAACCGCCGCATCGTGAATAAGCTCTTCGCTTACCTCTCTTTCAAATCTGATGTTTTCGTATATTGTATCCGACATTAAAAAGTCCGTCTGAAGAGCTGAACCAAACTTTGAGTAAAGCTCCGCTCTAGGAATTGAATTGAGATTACGTCCGTTTATTCTGACGGCGCCGCTATCGGCTCTGTAAAACCTCAGAAGAAGGCTTACTATCGTGGTCTTTCCCGATCCGGTAGCGCCGATTATTCCCAAGGTCTGACCTTTTTTCAAGCCAAAGGTCATATTTTCAATATTGCTTTTTGCTTTAAGATATGAAAAAGTTACGTTTTCAAAGGAGATATGATAGTCGCTATCCTTAATGTCCTCCTCATCGCACTCAGTTTCATCGGGAGCCGCAAGGACCTCATTAATTCTGTGCGCAGAGGCAAGACCTTTGGTCAGATTGATGAAAATTCTGTTTATCATCATCATCGAATGCAAAATGATGGTAAAATAGCTGAGAAAAGATATTATAACACCGGGCTTCATCAGATTATCCGAAACTCTTTGCGCGCCGATTACTATTACCGCCACAAGACCGATGTTAAGACAGAGATTAAGCACAGGTCCGGAAAGTCCCGTTATCATACCCGCCTTACGCTCGGATCTGTATATACCCGAGTTTATTTCGTTAAATCTTTTTTTCTCATATTCCGTCTTTGAAAGCGCTTTTATGACTCGGACACCCTCCATATGCTCTCTGAGCATACTGACCATATTATCGGAATTTTTCTGAACTGTTGTATGCAGCCTTATACCGATTCTTGAGATAATGAACACCGATATAAAGACGATGGGCATAAGTGTGACCAAAACCAACGTAAGTACGGGATCAAGCGTAGCTGTCATTATAACTCCGCCTATGGCAAGGATGGGAGCGCGCACTCCTATTCTCTGCACCATAAGCAACATATTATGTACGTTATATGTATCACTGGTCAGTCTTGATATAAGTGTGGGAACGGTAAAACGGTCCGTTTCCTCACACGAAAGCGATATGGTCTTTTTATAGACGTCGTGACGAAGCTGTCTGGTTATTCCGCTTGCCACTTTTGATGCGCTTCTGTTGGCAGCCACGTTGCACACAAGCGCGATGACCGCGCAGACCAGCATCACTCCTCCGTAAATGAACATCTCACCTACGGCTTTTCTCGGCGCAACGTCGTCTACCATATGCGTAAGAAGCGACGGTAGCAGAAGCTCCGCAAACGTTCCCGCAAATTTTATCACCATTATTCCCGCCATTATAAGAAGCTGCGGCTTAACGTAACCACCGAAGCTTTTGGTACTTACAGTTTTTTTCACTTTTATGAACATTCCTTTCTTAAACTAAAAGCGTTTTGCATTTAAGGCAAATCCTTTTATACGTATCACTTAACAGAAAGCGCTCTGTTCTTTTCGATAACATATTCTTTCTCAGCGTATATCAATTTTCCACCGTCTCTGGTAGATGTTACCGTAACTCCATTTTCTCCGTATTTTACGGTGACCTTGCCGCCTTCGATCGGAACGGTAGCGGTAAAGCTCTTATACTTTCCGGGGTGAGGTCTTACCTCATAAGTTTTGCTTCCCTCTGAGGTTGGACGGACACCTGCCACATATTTTCCGAGGATACAGATCGGTCCGCTACCCCAAGCGTGACAAAGTGATCTGCCGTAAAGTTGACCGTACATTGCGTAATGCTCTGCACCTGTTTCCGTAGGATCGAACTGCTCCCATATTGATGTGGCACCCAATGCCTTCATTCCGCCCCAATAGCTGCTTATCATATTTTGCGCATATTCTACGTTTCCGTTTTTACACATTGCAAGCAACTCAAAAAATTCAAAATAAGGTGTTGTTATCGGAGGAACATCGGGATTTTTCAAAACCTTTTCCATTATAAGCTTGGATTGCTCCTCGTCCGTAAAATCGTACAGAAGCGCAAGAACGTTCTGCTGACGGTTAATTATATTTCTGCCGGACTCGTATCCGTCTATAAATCCTCCACGCTCTGCTTTGTAGTAATACTTAAATATCTTCTCCTTGAGCGCATCCGTATCAACAGCGCACGCGCATTTTTTGCCCGCAATCTTTGCAAGCTTTTTCATACATTTCGTTGCGTACCAAAGAAGTATCTGCTCTGCGCACATAGGCCCCTGCTTATCAAGTATCGCCCAATCCACGAATATCCAGTCTCCGCATACCTTATGTACAAAGCCGTTTTCGTCAAGTCTGGAAACACAGAACTCGTAAAGTCCGTATAGTCTGTCGTAAACGTTTTTAACAAACGCTGTATCCGCAGTTTCAAACCAATAGTCATAGACCGAGATCATCAGATAGAACGAATAATCGTTTATGGTATTGATATGCTGAACATACGGCGGCTTTCCGAGAAGCGCGTTTATGGTGCGCTTGGTTATTTCCTTATCTGCGTACAAATATCGGTTGACCATGAAGGATTGGTAAGCGTCCCCCGACCAAACCCAACGGTCTCTTTTAATTCCGTCAAGGAAGAATTCCCTTGAATTCAGATGGAAGGTGTATGAGCAAAGATCGTAAATCTTTTCAACGTCCGGATCGTTGCAGGAAAAAGAACCGATATCAACAAGCGGAAGGTATTCGTAATTCAGATATACGTTTTCAGGCTTTTCCGTAGTCTTTAAGAATACGTATCTGAAGGCTCTGGATCTCAGCTCTATTTCGTCACAAGCCGGAATATCCTCACGTATCAGCGCGTTTGCCATATCAAGCGCTTCCTCTCGGCTTTCTCCGTAATAAACGCCCGTATCATTTTTAACGCCTTTCATGATGAGCATTCCAAAGCTTTCACGGCCGAAATCATATAAGAAGCCGTTTCCCGTATTTTCAACCGAAACATATTCAAATTTTCTGTACGAAAAGGGAAAGACCTCTACGTTATCGTCCTTTGACGTGTATTCGGGATGAGCACCCACTGCGGCTTCCTCATCCGCGATTCTTGCGCACCAGGTTTCGTTTGTAAACACCGTTTCGCCTTCAATGAACACTGCGGGAAGTCCTCGGGCGTTTGAAACGCGCACCTCGATTTTATTCTCTCCCGCCGCGCATTTGATAGGTGCGCCCGTGGCGTATTTTGTTCCGTTTACTACTACGTAACCCACACCGTTTACGTAAGCGGTGAAGCTGGTTTGAACGGGGAGAACATAGCTTTTGTAAAAATATACCGATGGGTATACGTGGCTTTGATTCCAGAAGCAAGGATAATCGTTTCCGAACTCCTGTCTTCTTTCGTGAAGCAAGAGACTGTGAAATATCTCATAGTCTCCATAATACCATATCCATTTTGCCTTTTTATCCATACTGTTTACCTTTCTTGCTTATATTTTCGATGTGCTACCGAGCATTATTCTTCTGCACTCCTCAACAACCTTGTATGTGACCGTACAGTCGTCGGATGCATTGTGAGAATCAAGTCTTATCCCAAGATGCTCTTTCAGTGTTTCAAGTTTATAATTCTTCGTTCCTTTTATGTATGTTTTTGCCAACTTTACGCTGTCTATCACTTTATTACGTATATCGAGACCGAGCAGGATGCACACCGTGCATACAAATCTCATATCAAACGCCGAATTGTGCGCCACAAGAATGTCATTCCCGATAAATTCAAGGAATTTCACTATTGCTTCGTCTATGCGCGGCGCATTTTTGACATCAGCTTCGGTAATTCCCGTCAGAGCAGTAATGTTGCTCGGGATACGTTTAAACGGCTTGACGTACGTCTGAAAACGGGAGATTATGATTCCGTTTTCAACTCTCACCGCTCCTATTTCTATTATTTCGGCGTACTCGGGGGAAAATCCCGTAGTTTCAAGGTCGAACACAACGTATCTGTTAGGTATTGAAGCTTCATTTTCGAGCATTGACGGATTCCTTTCAGTTTTCAGCATTTATTAATTAATATTTATTTAACTAAATATTAATACTTATCTTAACCATTATAATGCTTTTTCATTACCTTGTCAAGATGTTTTAGAATTTTTTATAAAGATATACATAGTTATTCAAATTTTGATTTGTGGGGCGCTGCAAGTTTTGTGCGAACAACCACGAGCGCCCCACCTCGAACATTTCTCGCTGACAATGTCAGCGCTTTTTTCCTGCGTTGCAGTGAAAAAAGACCGAAATCTTCGCAGATGTTTGGTGGATAATATAGTTACATTTGTTTCGCAAATAAATTATTTCGCCGCGGGGCGCTCCCCGCTAAACTGCAATTTATAAAACAACCGCAGAAGCACAAATTGCACTTCTGCGGTCATCAAATATTATTTTATTGCCTCATCTGTGTTCTTTTCCCACACAAGTCCTTTATCATCAGCTGTAACCGTAACGCTGTCGCCCTTTGCAAATCTGCCTTCCAGCATTCCCGTAGCAAAAGAATCCTCAACCATATGCGTTATCGTTCTTCTCAGAGGCCGTGCGCCGTATACCTGATCCGTTCCTTCCTTTGCCAGATACTTCACCGCGCTTTCTTCAAACGTTACTTTTACACCAAGCTCCTCGATGCGCTTTGCAACGGTAGAAGTCATTTTGTAAGCTATCTGAAGAATATCCTCGTCGCTTAGCTTATCGAAAACGATCACCTCGTCTATACGGTTTATAAACTCAGGTCTGAAAGCTTCCTTCAAATGCCCCATAACGCGCTCTTTCATACGTTCTCTGTCCGCGCTTCCGTCTCCGCTATCTGAGGCAAATCCGAGACTGCGGGTACGTTCTGTCAGCTCTCTTGCTCCAAGATTTGACGTCATTATTATGACCGCGTTCTTGAAATCTACGCGTCTGCCCTGAGAGTCCGTAAGGATACCGTCATCAAGTATCTGAAGCATCAGATTGAATACGTCGGGGTGCGCTTTTTCGATCTCATCGAACAGAACGATAGAATACGGCTTTCTGCGTATTTTTTCAGTGAGCTGACCGCCCTCGTCGTATCCGATATATCCGGGAGGCGAGCCGATCATTTTAGACACGCTTGCTTTCTCCATATACTCTGACATATCTATTCTTATCATAGAGTTTTCGTCACCGAAAAGTATCTCCGCGAGCGCTTTTGAAAGCTCGGTCTTACCCACACCCGTTGGGCCTAAGAAGATGAACGAACCTGCGGGACGGTTTGGATCCTTGAGTCCGATCCTTGAGCGTCGTATCGCCTTTGCCACAGCCTCAACAGCTTCGTTTTGACCGATGACACGCTCGTGCAGAAGCTCGCTCAGGTGAAGCAGTCGGCTTCCCTCCTCGTCCTCCAGCTTTTTAACAGGTATTCCCGTCCACTGAGTAACTATCTCCGCAATATCCGAGGCTGTTACTTCTCCGCTGTCGGGAGATTGAGTTTTTGCGCGCTCCGCAGTTTTCTGCTCGTACTCCTCGGTCAGCGCTTTTTCCTTGTCACGAAGCTCTGCCGCTTTTTCATAATCCTGAGCGTTTATCGCATCAGCCTTCTCTTTGCCAACAGACTTTATATCAAGACTCAGCTTACGTATATCCTCGGGAACCAGCTGTGCGCCTATCCGCTTTCTTGACGCCGCCTCATCAATAAGGTCGATGGCTTTGTCGGGCAGATATCTGTCTCCGATATACCGTCTTGAAAGCTGAACCGAAGCTTCTATGGCTTCATCGGTTATTTTAAGTCCGTGATGAGCTTCATATTTTGGACGAAGTCCGAGAAGTATCTTAACCGCGTCTTCGGGAGACGGCTCACCTACGTTCACCGATTGAAAACGTCTTTCGAGCGCCGCATCCTTTTCAATATATTTTCTGTATTCCGAAATGGTAGTTGCGCCTATCACCTGCAGCTCTCCTCTTGACAGCGCAGGCTTTATGATATTCGCCGCGTCCATACTGCTCTCACCCGTAGATCCGGCGCCGACTATTGTATGAATTTCATCTATAAAGAGAATGATATTGTTATTCTGCATCACCTCTTCCATAACGCCTTTCATACGTTCCTCAAATTCGCCGCGATATTTTGTTCCTGCTATCATAGCAGAGACATCAAGGGATACGATGGATTTATCTTTCAGGGTTTCCGGAATATTCTCCGTAGCAATTTTTATTGCAAGACCTTCAACGACTGCCGTTTTACCGACACCAGGCTCACCGATAAGGCAAGGGTTATTTTTTGTTCTGCGCGAAAGTATCTGAATAAGTCGCTCCGTTTCCGTTTCTCTGCCGATAACGGGGTCAAGCTTTCCCTCTTTTGCAAGTGCTGTAAGATCTCTGCCGAACTTGCTCAGATTTTCAAGGTTTGAAAGAGTTTTACTTTCTGATTTTTTGTTTTCAGCGTTTGCGGGTGCGCCGGACGGCTTCAAATTCATCTCATCGATGAGCGCTTTTCCTATCTGAGATATATCGGCGCCAAGGCTTATAATCGACTTTACCGCCTCGCTATTACCCATCAATAGTATGCTCAGAAGAAAGTGACGTGTACTCACTGTTTCGCCTCCGCGCTTTGCGCATTCGTATGCGGCGCGCTCTATAATTGCGCGAAATCTTTCCGTTTGCGCAGACTCCGCAAGCGATGTCGGCGCTCCGCTTCCAAGTCTTTCTTTCACGTCCGCGCGGACGTTTTCGTAATCTATACCAAATTTTTTAAGCAGTTTTGACGCTCCGCATTCCGTCTGCTTAAGAATTCCGAGCAAAATATGCTCGCTTCCTATGCAGGTGTGTCCAAGCGACTCCGCTTCTTTCACTGCGGCGCTTATGGATAGTCTCGCATTCTGTGAAAATATTGGCTTCATCAAGCATCATTCCTTTCAGTCTGTATTTTTAATGTAATACCGTTACGTTTTTCAGCATATTTCTCATAAGTGTTGCCCGCGCAACATCTCTTGCAGTCTCGTCATCAGCAAGCCCTTCACTACTGAGCGAAAGAGTTGCGGGCTGAACGGCTATAAACACCTCGCTGAGCTTTTCGTCGGTGATTCCCTCCACTATTTCTAAAGCTACACCAAGCTTTATAGTCGAAAAGCATTCTGTAAATTCCTCTGATGATAAAATATGGCAGTTTTGAAGCACGCCGAGAGTTCTCGCTGTCTTATCGATCATTGAAAGCTTATTAGCTTCAAACAACGACTTGCGCGCTGTTCTTTCCGCTTCGACTATATTTTTTACCACTTCGCTTATCAGCTTGATTATCTCCGATTCCGCGATTCCAAGTGACCCGCGGTTAGAAATCTGGTAAAGACAGCCCGATGCTCGGCTTCCCTCTCCATAAATCCCGCGGATAGTTATTCCCATCTTATTCATCGCCTGAGCGTATCGGTCAATGGAACGTCTCATAGTAAGAGCTGGCAGACAAAGCATAGCCGAAACTCTCATCGCCGCGCCTAAATTCGTGGGACAGTGGGTCAGATAACCGTACTTTTCGCTGAAGGCTATATTAAGCTTTTCGCTGAGTATATCGTCCGCTTTTCCCGCGTACTCAAATGCGCTTTCGGGATCAAATCCTGAAACCACGCTCTGTATTCTGAGGTGATCTTCCTCGCAAACCATTATCGCCACACGCTCGTTTTCACCGGTTATCAGCGCGCGGGGGTGCGATGCAGAAACAAATTCCGGACTGACATAATGCATCTCCATATATGATCGGCATTTTGCTTCACTGTTCTTTCCAAAGCGGTGACAGCTGTACTCGGGAAGCGCCGCGGAGACTTTTTCTATTATTTCGTTTGCGCCCGTATCGCTGAGACGCGAGGCAAATGGATATTCACTTAGATTTCTTGCAAAGCGGACACGCGTTGAAAGCACCACGTCCTGCATCTTACCTTTTTCAGTATACCAAGCCATAGCTTACTTTTCCTCCTTGTCTGATTTTTCAAGCTCCTTGATCTTATCTCGGATAACCGCCGCTTGTTCGTAATTCTGCTCTAAAACCGCCTGCTGCTGCTCCTTTTTGAGCTGTTCGATCTCTTTTCTTTTTTCAATATCTGCGAGATGCTTTCCCGGAACTGCGCCTGTATGAACTGCGTTTCCGTGAATCCCGTATATCATCTTTTTCAGCTCTTCCTCAAATACTTCATAGCATTTTGCACAGCCTGCGCGTCCTGTTTTGGCAAGATCTGAGCGAGTTGAACCGCACAGTGGGCATTTCTTTTGCTCCTTTAGATACTCACCGCCGAATATACTGTCGGAAAAGAAGCCCGAAAACAGATTATCCGATGGGAAGAATGAACCTATATTCTCCTTTTCGGCGCATTCGGAGCAGAGGAGCATCTCTGTTTTTACACCGTTTACCGTTTGTTTTACGTGAACCGTAGCGTTGTTCTTTTGACATTTTTGACATAACATTATCATCACCATTCCTTTCTTACACCAAAAGTTTACTCTTAAACTGCCGCAAGCACCGTCTTTTTCAGCGCTTCGGCTCTCATACCGTCGTCATCCATAAGCGACAGTATCATATTAACGATCTTTCCTTCTCTTGCAGTAAGTATTCTTCTTTCTACCATATCAAGTATATACAGTCCCGCGCTTTTTTGGTCTATCTCTTCCCCTATTGAGCAGAAAAGATGCATCAGATACTCGTCCTTATGGAAGGTCTTTTTCGTTATTCTTACATATCCACCACCACCGCGTCGGCTTTCGATTATATATCCTTTTTCGGGCGTAAATCGAGAGGTTATTACGTAATTTATCTGACTTGGAACACAGCCAAGCCGCTGAGCAAGATCATTTCGCTTAAGCTCAAGGCTTCCGCCCTCCTCGCTGAGCATTTCAAGCAGCATTTTTTCTATTACGTCGCTTATCATCATTATTATAGACATTCCTTTCGTGCGTTAATTAATTCAGAACGTTTCTTTTTCCTTGTGAGCATATTATACCACAAAAGTCAAAGAAAGTCAAAGTCAAAGAAAGTCAAATTTAATTCATTACAGGCAGTTATAAACACATTTTATAGCATTTACTCTTTTTTTCTCATCAAATCAAATTTTATTGATCTTTTTTGACTTTTAAAAACTGTAACAAAGTCAAAAAGCCCTCAGCAGATTTTCTACTCTGCTGAAGGCTTAGTTATTAAAGGTTATAAAAATAATTAATCCAACTCAAAGACCTTTGTGAGAAGCGGCTGAGCCCCCGTCACGGGATCCTTATCCATTATGAGAATATCCTTCATATAGACGTCCCAGCGCTTGACGACTTCGCTCTCATTCTGAATCTTAGCCGCGTAATCAATACCATTTTCGCACTCATAGTAACCGAAAAGTGTGTCGCCTACGTTCCAGATGGTGTAATTCTTTATTCCGGCGCTTTTCAGGACCTCAACCATTTCGGGCCAGATCTCGTCGTGGCGTTTAACGTATTCTTCTTTCATTCCGGGCGCGATTCTGCCCGTCCATGCGTATTTTTCCATATTTGTTTATATCCTTTCTGATGTATTCAAATTTTGATTTGTGGGGCACTGCTTAGTTTATGCGAACAACCACGAGTGCCCCACCTCGAAGCTTTCTTTTCGTCAATGACGAAACTTTTTTCACTGCTTTGCAGTGAAAAAGACCGAAATCTTCGCAGAGGTTGGGTGGAGAATATAGTTGCACTGCTTAGTTTATGCGAACAACCACGAGTGCCCCACCTCGAAGCTTTCTTTTCGTCAATGACGAAACTTTTTTCACTGCTTTGCAGTGAAAAAGACCGAAATCTTCGCAGATATTTGGTGGAAAATATAGTTACATTTGTTACTCAATTAAATTGTTTGCCTGCCGCCGCGGGGCGTTCCCCGCTAAACTGCAATTTACAAACCACTCATATCAGTTTTTCTTTCGAATCCTCGTAGCAAGGGTAATCTGCTTCATCTATAATCGCTTCGCTTCCGTCCGTGAACACTATCTTTATCTTAGTATCCGAAATGTCTTTGGATGCTTCAAGCTTTACCACGGTCTTGCTCTCTCCATTATATGGACAAAGCGCTGTTGCCAGACGAGCTTTCTCACCCGTGAGCGAAAATCTTACGCAGGGAGCTTTGTGATGTTCAAACTCCTCGCTGTTCGCGCCGCCGCGCTTTCTCCAACCAATATATATCGGCTCGTACTGTCCGATAACTATGCCGTGAACGTCGGATCCGACTATATTCATAGTAACTCCGTCACCGTGATCAGCGGTGAACTTATTTCCGTTATCCGTATAAGCCTGAGTGCCCATCTGATAGGAGGGCTGGAAGGTGTGAACTGCTCCGTCGCCGCTTTCAAAACGGTCGATAACCATAGCGAATGGCGCGCTTCCATCTAACCCCTGCTTGAAGAAAATCAATTTTCTCTTGTGTGTTACATCTACAAACTCAGGTCCGTAGCCCTCATTATAAACACCTTCAGCAATATCGACCGCGTCCGAAAAACTCCATTTCATATCGCTCTTTTTAGCGATCATATCATCCTGCCATCTGTATTTTGCGCGTCTGTTCTGGCTGAGATCATCAACCATAGCGCAGTTATGGGAGCGTGTATCGAGTACGAATTTTCTCATTTTGGAATTATCGTAAGCGTAATTTCCGGAGTCACTGAGAACGTATTTACCGTAAGCATACATCAGAACATTCAGCTTATCCTCGTGCTGATGAGCCTTACCAAACGGTCCTGCGTCAAGGAAGCACCACGCGTCATCCTTTCCCCAGCCTGTACGCATAACCGCCATTCCCGCGTAAGGAAGGGCAACGCTTGTATATTCGGGGAGCTTGCCTTCCTTTCCGTCGGTGGCAAAATAGCGGATCTGATCGTTATTCGGGAAATAATTCAGTCCCATATTTGACCAGAACTGAAGCGGAGCTCTTCCGCCATCGTTAAGATCGGGGTATTTTCCGTCCGGGCAGACGATCTTAATATTAAGCTCGAACATTCTTTCAAGGTTATCCGAAAGCGACTTCGGTACTTCGTAACCGATAGCCTTCGCGGTACAGAGCACCCAGTGATAGTTCTGAATTACCACGTCGTGATAGTTGGTGGAAAGCTCGAACTGGAAACCATCAGGATAAACCTGCACGTCTATCTCACCCGCAAGTTTTGCAAAAGCATATTCTGCCCAAGCCTTTGATTCGATGAGGAAGGGATAGAGCATTGCGATGTGGGAAAGACCTGCCATCTCCATTATCAGCCAGTTTCCTGAGGCGTGATAATTTCTGAGGCGGTAACCGTGGTCGCACATTGATTTTATGTAGGTTGTAATAACGTGGTCGGTCATATAAGGAGACTTATAGAATGCGTGGAATGCGTAATGCCAGTTCTTAGTCATTCTTATTCCCGCTTCTATGGTACGCCAGCATTTCGTTGCGCCGGATCTTTCGTTTTCGGGGCAGGGCTCCTGCTCGCACCAGCTCGTAAGGAAATCTACGAACGCCTTGGCGTACTTTTCATCTCCTGTCTGACGGTAACACCAGCCAAGACATCTCCATTCGTGGTGACGAGAAAGCTGCCACGTCCACTCCTTATATTCGTTATATGTTGGATTAGCTTCCCAATCTATATGCTCGGTATCGGGAAATTTCATCGAAGTTCCGCAGGAGCGGAGCTCTCCTCTGATTATCTTTTCAGCCGCCGCAAAATCGTCGTCCGAGCCAAGCGCCCAGGCGTTTTCCCTCTCATAGTATGGGATCTTGAAATAATCCTGCGGTCTGAGCGCTTCTTTTACGTAATCCGCAAGCTGTTTTTCAGCCGCGGCAAGTCCTTTTTCTTTATAAGTTACGTCGATATCGGCAAGCGCTGGAATAGATCTATCCAGCTTCTCGCAAAACAACTTCTCATCAGTCGTAAACATAGTTTCTACTCTCCTTAGAATTATATTTTTAATTTTTCATCTGCGTTTTCATCGCAGGGGTAATCTTTTTCGTTTATTACAATTTCTTTTCCGTCTTTGAATACCAATGTGATCTCAGTGTCGTTAACATCACTTGAAAGCTTGACCGCCTCAATTTCAACGATTCCGTCATTTGAGGGATATAGCACCTGCGCACATCTTGCGCTTGCGCCCGTAATGGAATATCTTACACAGGGCGCTTTTTTATGCTCAAAGTCCTCGCTGTCAGCGCCCTTTCTTGAGCGCCATCCCATATAAAGCGGCTCGTACTGTCCTATGATTATCTCTGCGGCTTCAGAGCCGATAATGCTCATCGTAACGCCGTCTCCCATATCACAGGTAAACACGTTTCCGTCCGCCGTGTATGGTTGAACATCCATCTGATAAGAGGGTTGGAAGGTATGCTCCTGCCCATCGCCGCTTGTAAATCTGTCGATAACGATCGCAAAGGGCTTACTGCCTTCAATGCCCTTCTTAAAGAATATCAGCTTTCTCTTATGGGTTACGTTAAGATACTGCGGACCGAATCCCTCGTCATAAACGCCCTCTGCCGTGTCCCAATCCGATGTGAAGCTCCATTTAAGATTGGCGCGGGCGTTTATCTGATCGTCCGCCCATTTATATTTTCCGCGTCTGTTCTGTGAAAGGTTATCAACCATCGCACAGTTATGGGAGCGAGTATCGAGAACGAATTTTCTCATATTAGAACCGTCGTACGCGTAGTTGCCCGAATCCTTCAGTACCTCTTTTCCGTAGGCGTGCATAAGCACGTTCAGCTTATCCTCGTGCTGGTGACCTCTTCCGAAAGGCCCTGAGTCCATAAAGCACCACATATCGTTCTCGCCCCAACCTGTTTTCATTGAAGCCATTCCCGCGTACGGCATAGCTATACTTGTATAATCGGGAAGCTTACCCTCTGCCCCATCGGTAGCGAAATATCTGAAATCCTCTCTGTCCGGGAAGTAATTCACTGCTTTTTTTGACCATATCTTCGCAGCGGCGTTGCTTCCGTCGTTGAGGTTCGGGGTCTCACCGTTAGGACGGCGGAGCTTGATATACATCTCGTATCCTCTTTCGAGATTTTTAACTATAACATCAGGCAGCTTGTATTCCATTGCCGCCGCGGTACTGATAACGTAATTATAATTACCGAGCACGCAGCCGTGATAGCCCGTTGAAAGCTCAAACTGAAAACCGTCGGGATAGATCTGCGCGTCGATCTCGTTTTCAAGGCGCATAAGTGCGTATGCTTCCCAATCCTTCGTTTCAACAAAGAATGGGAACAGCATAACGATATGTATCAGTCCAGCCATCTCCATTATCAGCCAGTTCGCAACCGATGCAAATCCGCGGAGACGGTAACCGTGCTCCCAGACCGACTTCATAAAAGTAGTTATAACGTGATCGGTGACGTAAGGAGACTTATAAAAGCAATAGAAACTGTAATCCCAGCTCTGAGCCATTCTGATACCCGCTTCGATGGTACGCCAGCATTTCGTCGCGCCTCGCGGAGCTTCTTCGGGACAGATAGCCTGATCGCACCAGCTCATAAGGTAATCCACCCATGCCTGCGCGTATCTTTCGTCTCCCGTCTCGCGGTAGCATTTACCGAGAGAACGCCATTCGTGGTGACGTGAAAGCTGCCACGTCCATTCTTTATACTGATTATACGTAGGATTTATCTCCCAATCCATCTTTCTCTCTGGGAAAACGTGCATAAATCCTGTGGAGATCAGCTCTCCGCGAACCGCTCTTTCCGCAATATCCTTATCCGTTTCGCCTGCGCGGACGCATCCGCCGTACTTACCAAGCTCGGGACGTCGGAAATACTTTTCCGGCTGAAGATATCCGCGAACAAAATCCGCAAACTGCTTTTCCGCGGCTTCAAGTCCTTTGTCTCTAAAAGTTACGTCAATGTCCGCAAGCGCGGGAATGGATCTGTCCAGCTTTTCGCAAAAGAATTTTTCGTCAGTGATAAACATAGGTCCATATTCCTTTCTATGAGTAATATTCCGAATGTATTGATAATTAATTATTTTTCAACATTGAACTTTTCCGGTGAATCTGCCGAACCGATATAATCGTTTTCGTCGAGAACGACCTCGCTTCCGTCCTTGAAGATCAGTTTTATCTTGGTATCCGCAAAATCTTCGGATACGATTATATCCTTTATTGCAACCTCGCCGTTGTTTGAGGGGTAA
>SVSQ01000049.1 GCA_015064245.1 Oscillospiraceae bacterium
ACGCAAACTAATTGATCCTCTGCAGGCAGACGCCTGCCGGGAGGACCAAGGCCCTCCCCTACGACAAATAATGAAATTTTCACCAAATAAATTGTTTGCCTGCCCGATAAATCAAAATTTGAAAAGTTCAAAAAATCAACCATTAAAAGTGACATAGCCAATTTTTTAAGCACGAACTTTCAATTTAACCTATTACTTATTTGTGAGTCGAATCCTTAGAAGTTTCTTTGCCTACTTTCTTTTCAAAGAAAGTACGGTCTTTCAATTTTGAGGGTGGATATCCGTAGTGCTTTTTAAAGCTGGCGCTGAAATAGTTCTGGTTTGCAAAGCCAAGGGAAAACGCCGTTTCCTTAACACTCTTCCCCGCAGAGAGCATATCAGACGCTTTTTTCATCCGCAGAACGTTGTAGTAGGTCATAGCGCCGCAGCGAAGGTATTTATATACGGTCTTTTCGAGGGTGGGAACGCTTACTCCGCAGAGCTCGGCAAGCTCGGTCACGCTCAGAGCCTTGTCGATATTTCGCTCCATTACGGACATGACTCTGGTGTAGTTTTCGGAGCAGTATCTCTGGGCGTCGGGGGCATCGTTATCGGAGTCAGCTATGACGGTAAGCAGAAAATACTCCATTCGCTTCACGAAAGCCGCGGAAGCGGTCTCCATTCCGGGCTTTACGGACACGACGGTATAACCGTCGAAGACGAATATTTTCTCAGCGGTCTGATAAAGCTCCTTTATCTCGGAAAGCATCTGCACGGAAAGCTGGTAGACAGGACGGCGCATCTTCGGAAAAGCGGAGGCGGAAAAGGTAAATATGACAGATTCGGGCTCGCTGTCCTCGCCCGCCCAGATAGCGTGAAACTCGTCGGGAGCGTGAAAGGTCATCTGACCGCCAGAGAGCATATATACGTTCTTACCCGCGGTCACGCCGACGCGTCCCTCAAGAACGCAAACGACCTCGATAAAATTATGGCTCTCGCCTCTGAAAAAATAATCCTTTACGAATTTCTGCTTTGAAAAGGTATAGAAGCCGTCTATATTCAAAAGACGCTCTACACGGCACTTTTTATACTTATTATTGTCCATATTATCTTAATTACAACCGAAAATTATCAAAAATTATAGATAAGTGATTAAAAAACATATATACTTATACTTTCTTATGTAGTATAATCAACTCAGTTAGATTATAATACGCAAAAAGTGAAAAGTCAAGTAAATTTTAAAAATATAATATAAATATATCCCAAAAGAGAAAGGAAACACACTATGAACACCACATTAGTAGTAATGGCTGCAGGTATGGGAAGCCGTTTTGGCGGACTCAAGCAGGCAGAGCCCATCACCGCGGACGGAAAATGTATTCTGGATTTTTCCGTTTACGATGCAAAGGCTGCAGGATTCGACAAGGTCGTCTTTATCATCCGCGAGGATATGGCAGACGATTTCAAGCAGCTGGTCGGTAACAGGATCTCAAAGACCATCGATGTCGAGTACGTTTTCCAGAGCACGAAGGATCTTCCCGAGGGAAGAAAGAAGCCCCTTGGCACAGGCCACGCGATCTACTGCTGCGCTGACACGGTAAAAACCCCTTTCGCTATCATAAACGCCGACGACTATTACGGTCATAACGCCTTCTTCGAGATCCAGAAGCATCTGGCTTCAGCAAAGAAGGGCGAATACGCTATGACCGCGTACCATCTCGGAAACACCCTTTCAAAGAACGGTACCGTTTCCCGCGGTATCTGCGAGACGAAGGACGGTTATCTTGAAAAGGTCACCGAGGTAACAAAGATCGGATCGGACGGAAGCTGCGTTTTCGGCGGCGAGGAGACCACTCTTCGCGGCGACACTCCCGTTTCCATGAACCTTTGGGGACTTACACCGGATATTTTCGACATTCTTAAAGACGAATACGCATATTTCCTTGCGAACGCCGATCTGATGAAGGACGAATTCTTCATTCCTTCCGTGATCTCAAAGGCGGTAGACACGGGCAAGGCTACCGTAAAGGTATTCAAAAACACAGACAAGTGGTACGGCATCACCTACCGCGAGGATCTTCAGGAAGTTAAAGACGCAATAGGAGGATACATCAATGACGGACTTTATGAAGGAATATAAGGGAATCGCAGAGCAGTTTCAGATCGTAGGCGAGGTCAAAGACATAATCCCCTACGGAAACGGACATATAAATCACACCTTTCTCGTAACTACAACGGAAAGACGTTACATTCTTCAGTACATGAACACATCCATCTTCAAGGATCCGGTAGGTCTGATGAACAACATCTGCTACGTTACCGAGTATCTGGCTGAAAACGGAGTTGAGAGCATCACGGTAGTCAAGACCAAGACAGGCGAAAAGTTTCTGCACGGAGAAAAGTGCTACCGCGTTTACGATTTCATCGAGAACACAGTAACTTATCAGATCGTTACCGACGCCGAGGTCTTCAAGAGCTCGGGTAAGGCGTTCGGAGAGTTCCAGAACTATCTTGCGAAGTTCGACGCTTCCAAGCTGGTTGAGACTATCCCGAATTTCCACCATACTCCCAAGCGCTTCGAGGCGTTCAAGGCGGCGCTCGAAGCAAACGTTTGCGACAGAGCCAAGGACTGCAAGGAGGAGATCGATTTTATCCTCGCTCACGGCGACACCCTCTCCAAGGTAGTTGACGGCATCGCCGACGGTTCCATTCCGTTGAGAGTCACGCACAACGACACGAAGCTCAACAACATACTTATGGACGAAAAGACCAACGAGGCGAGAGCTATCGTTGACCTTGACACCATCATGCCCGGCTCAATGCTGTACGACTTCGGAGACTCTATCCGTTTCGGAGCATCCACGGGAGCTGAGGACGAAAAAGATCTTACAAAGGTACATTTCGATATAAATCTCTTCAAGGCTTACGCCGAGGGCTACTGCGGAGCGGTCAAGAGCAGCATCACGGAAAAGGAAATGGAGCTTCTTCCCTACGGCGCTTACCTCATGACCATCGAGTGCGGAACACGTTTCCTTACAGACTATCTTGCAGGCGACACATATTTCGCCACCAAGTATCCCGAGCACAATCTGGTCCGCTGCAGAACTCAGTTCCGTCTTGCGGCAGAAATGGAAGCGTCCTTCGACGAGATGCTCCGCATAGTACGAGAGGCGTGCAAATAAACCTATCCTAACGAAAGGATGACAAAAACAATGGAAAAAGTAAGACTTGCTATCGTAGGTCTCGGCGGAAGAGGCCACGGCTTTATACGCACTATCAACGCTTGCGAGGAGGCTGTGATCACAGCCGTCTGCGACGTTTACGAGGACAGAGTTCAGAAAAGCATAGAAAAAGTAAGGGAGCTCAGCGGAAACACTCCCGCAGGATACACCGATTACAGAGAGCTTCTTAATGACGATTCCGTCGACGCGGTATTCGTCTGCACTGCATGGGAGGCGCACGTTCAGGTGGCTGTCGATTCCATGAAGGCTGGCAAGATCACCGCCATGGAAGTCGGCGGAGCGTACTCCGTTGAAGACTGCTGGAGACTGGTTCATACATACGAGGAGACCAAAACGCCCTTTATGTTCATGGAGAACTGCTGCTACGACAAGTTCGAGCTGCTCTCCACCTCTCTTGTCCGCGCGGGCAAGCTGGGAGAAGTGGTCCACTGCCACGGCGCGTACAGCCACGATCTCCGCGACGAGATCCTGGGCGGAAACGTGAACCGTCATTACAGACTGCGCAATTATCTCACCCGCAACTGCGAAAACTACCCCACCCACGAGTTGGGACCTATCGCCAAGATACTCAACATCAACCGCGGAAACAAGATGGTATCTCTGGTCTCCGTCGCTTCCAAGAGCGCGGGACTTGAGGCTTTCGCAAAGACGGATAAGAACCCTGATCCTTCTCTGATCGGTAAAAGATTCAATCAGGGCGACGTCATCAGCACGATAATCACCTGCGCGGGCGGCGAGACCATCACTCTCACCCTCGACACCACGCTCCCCAAGTACTATTCCCGTGAGTTCACCGTCCGCGGTACCAAGGGACTTACAAACCAGGAAGCGAACATGGTCTCCATCGAAGGAGATACAAACACCCATCAGTATGCCGAAAACTGCAACAACGCAAGCAAGTACGACGCATATCTGCCCGATATCTGGAGAAACATTTCCTCTGACAAGCTCGCTCTCGGCCACGGCGGTATGGACTATATCGAATTCAAGTTCTTCTTCAAGGCTATCCTTAAGGGAAGCGAAATGCCTATCGACGTTTACGACGCGGCTGCATGGATGTGTATCACCGCTCTGTCCGAAAAATCAATCGCTCTCGGCGGCGCGCCTCAGTCCATTCCCGATTTCACAAACGGCGCTTGGGCTATGAGAGAACCTAAGGACGTTGTTGATTTTCCGGTCGTAGAATAATCTAACTATCCGCGAGCTGCCGCTTCAATCGACTGAAACAAAAACAGTACGACTCCGAGTACGGCAGCTCCGTTTCTTATTTTTTAGGAAAGGAACGATACCGAATATGAAGATCAGAACCGAAATACTGGAGATCCTCGGCGCGCCTCTTGAAGGGCTGAACCCTCTTCCGAAATTCAGAAGCAGAAAGCCCTCGTCATTCGCCATAACCGAGCGATTCCCCGAAAAACTAAGAGAGACTCTCGGCGCTTACAACAAGGTGCTCCCCTATCTCATGCAGGACAGATATTCCAGAAAGCGCTTACCTCTGAAGCTCAAAAGCTTCGTTCTTGAGAATAAATATCTGAAAGCCGTCTTCCTTCCAGAATACGGCGGACGCCTTCATTCCCTTTACGATAAGGTAAACGGAAAAGAGCTGCTTTTCACCAACCCCGTCATCCAGCCCGGCAACCTTGCCAACCGCAACGCCTGGCTTTCCGGCGGTATTGAATGGAACATCGGCTCTCTCGGTCACACCTATACCACCTGCGATAACGTCTTCGCGGCGAAGCTGACCGATACTGACGGAAACGATTTCCTGCGTATATATGAGTTTGAAAGACTGAAAAGCATCTTCTGGCAGGTGGATTTCCATCTTCCGGATGACAGTCCCGTTCTTATCGTTCACGTCAAGATGGTCAACCCCTTTGAGCGCGACACTACCACCTACTGGTGGAGCAACGTGGCAGTTCCCGACGAAGGCGACACGAGAATACTCGCGTCCGGAAAGCAGGTCATATCCTTCGTCGGCGGAAAGTGCGACTTCGAGACGCTTCCGTACATAGACGCTATGCCAGGCGTTGACGTCTCTTATCCATCAAACGCCACGCGAAGCTTCGACTATTTCATTCAGCCTAACAGCGAAACTGAATCCACCTGGGAAGCGGCGGCATATAATGACGGTCTGGTATTTTTCGAGCGTTCCACCGCGCCCCTGCTCTACAAAAAGCTGTTCTGCTGGGGTAACCACCACGCGGGCAAGCACTGGCAGGAGTTCCTCTCCGACGGTAAGGGAACTGGTTATTACGCCGAGATACAGGCGGGCATCGCTCCCTCTCAGCTTCACGACAAGATCCTTCCCGCCCGTTCTTCATTTGAATGGACTCAGTGCTTCGGCGGAATAAAGCTGGAAAAGGAAAAGCTTTACGACGAAAATTACCTTAACGCCGTAAGCTATTTCGACAAAAATCTCTCCGCGCTTATCAGCGGGGATGGTATCAATGAGTTGAACAAAAAGCTGTCTGCTTTGGCGGATATGCCCGTCCGCGCGGAGAATATCGTTCATAACGGCTCGGGATTTGGCGCGCTTGAAGCTGTGAGAATGGATAAAGACGGAGACGGAAGCGTTCCCGCATCCATGTTCTTCCCGCTTTCCGCCATAGGCTCTGAGCAGTACCCCTGGCTTAATCTTCTCGACAACGGAATTCTTCCAAAGGAAGCTGTTTCCGTCGCTCCCCTCTCCTACATGATCAGCTACAAATGGCTGCCCCGACTCGAAGCCTCTCTTGAAAAGGAAGGCGGACGGACCTGGTTCAGCCTTATGCAGTACGGAGTTTCCCTTTACGAGTACAGCGATCACAGAGTTCTTGCCAACTCGGTCTACAGCGACGAAGTAAATGCCGAGCAGACCGAAAAAGCCCGCGCGGCTTGGCTTGCTTCCGTTGAAGCGGAGCCTTCCGTATGGGCGTACAGAAACCTTGCCGTACTTGAAAAGACGGAAGGTAATTTCGACGAAGCGGAAAAGTATTACGATCTCGCCGTAGGACTTCCGAATGTCTTCGACGATTTCGCTCTCGTTTCCGAGTATCTTGTATTCTTGAACGAGCGTAAAAAATATCAAAAGCTCTGGAATCTCTTTGAGTTTCTGCCGGAAAACTGCTCCTGCGTTGACAGAGTTCGCATTTCAGCGGCTCTTGCGGCGGTAAAGCTTGGAAAGACCGACTATCTGCAGAGATTCTTCTCCGAGGAGCATTACGACATTCGCGAGGGCGAATGCTCTCTGACTGACATCTGGTTTGAATACTGCGCTCTCAAAATGGCGGACGAGAGAGGTATTGATGTCTCCGACACCGACAAGCTGAACGAGCTCATCGACGAAGCCTGGGATCTTTATCCTCCGTCGGAAGACATTGATTTCCGTATGTCATTCAATAAAAAAACACGGTACAGAATAAGCTGAAAATACTGAAAGGAACAACTATCATGAAAAAATTTCTTCTTCCCGAAAGCGGTAATTTCTACAAAGCAAATCTCCACTGTCACACTCTTCTTTCCGACGGTAAATGCACCGTTGAAGAGGTAAAAGAAGCATATAAAGCCGAAGGTTACTCCATCGTAGCCTTCACCGATCACGATGTTTTCCTCATTCATAACGATCTGACCGACGGCGAGTTCCTCGCCCTCAACGGTTATGAAATGGAAGTCAACGACGTTCTTCCCGAAGGCGGCAATCCCAAGGCGAGAAAGACCTGCCATATGTGCCTCATCGCGCTCGATAAGGACACCGTAACTCCCGTCTGCTGGCACAGAACGAAATACTGCTTCAGAAACGCAGTTGAACAGCGCGTAAACGTCCGGAACGATGAGAGTCTGCCCGACTACGAAAGAGCATACACCCACGAGCGTATCTCCGAGATGATGCAAATGGGCAGAGACGGCGGCTTTTTCGTAACATATAACCACCCAACCTGGTCTCTTGAAAGCTATCCCGATTATATCGGATATAACAATATGAACGCTATGGAGATCGTAAACGGCGCTTGCATCAAAATGGGATACAACGACTACAACGAGCGCGTTTACGACGATATGCTTCGCGCCGGCAAGCGTATCTTCTGCATCGCCGCAGATGATAACCACGGAGTCGCAGACCGTTTCGGCGGATTCACTATGATCAAAGCTGATAAGCTTGAGTATTCCGCTATCACCGACGCTCTTGTGAACGGTAACTTCTACGCTTCCGAGGGTCCTGTCATCAATGCTCTCTGGATCGAGGACGACATTCTGCACGTTGAGTGCGAGCCTGCCGCTGAGATCCGCGTCAACACCGGCATCCGCCGCACAGCTCACAAAAACGCAAAAGACGGCGTAGGGGTTACTTCTTTGGAGTACCAAATTGAGCCTACCGACGTTTATTTCCGCGTTACCGTCACAGGATTCGACGGCAAACACGCTAATACCAATGCTTACTTTCTTTGAAAAGAAAGTAAGCAAAGAAACTTCTCTTACATTTAAATTTTCTCTTTAATGTACTTTTCTTAGAAAACGTGTTTCCTCTTTCAAATCGTGCGTACATCATCTAACCCACAAACGATAAATTCTGCTCTATTTGGTAGGGGAGGGCCTTGGTCCTCCCGTGCCCACACAAAACGTCATTTAACACCGTACGCAAAAACGTTCCCCAAAATATTAAAAACAAAGGAATAACCTATGAAAAAAAGCATACTTATCCATCCCGATGAGCTTTCAAAGGTCTGGATCGACCGTATGGTCCGCGAAAACATCGACGTTCTCGCCCTTCATCCCCCGGGAGGCTCAAAGGCTCACGAATATATTGAAAAAATGCTCGTAATGCTCGAAGATCCCGAATACCGCGCGCTTCTCGACTACGCCGCAGAGCAAGGCCTCAAGATCGAATATGAAATGCACGCGGCGGGTTATCTGCTTCCAAAAGAACTGTTTGCATCGCACCCCGAATACTTCCGTATGAACGAAAAGGGAGAGCGTGTTCCCGACATGAACTTCTGCGTTTCAAACGAAGAGGCGCTGCGCCTCGTTCTAAAGAACGCGGCGGCGCTTGCCGGAAAGCTTTACAGAAGCGAGCCAAACTACTATCTCTGGCTTGACGACGGTATCAACATCCATTGTCAGTGTCCGAAGTGCCGTCATCTCAATCCCTCCGACCAGCTTCTTAAGGTGGTAAACTCCATGCTGAAGGAGATCAGAAAGGACCGTCCCGACGCGAAGATGGCGTATCTTGCGTACTACGATTCCATGATGCTTCCCGAAGCCGTAAAGCAGGACGAGGGCGTTTTCGTTGAATACGCGCCTATCTCCAAATACAAGAAGAACGCCGAGGCAGAAGCGGCTAAGGAAAAGTCGATGCTTACCGATCTGATGAAGCATTTCGGTTCCAAGGACAGCAAGGTCCTTGAATATTGGATAGACAACTCTCTCTTCTCAGGCTGGAAAAAGCCCCCGAAGCAGATGTTTGCCGATGCAGACGCCGCTAAAAAGGACGTACGTGAGTACACTGATATGGGATTTGAATACATATCCGTTTTCGGCTGTTATCTTGGCCCCGATTACGAGGAGCTTTACGGAGAACCGGACATCTCCGCCTTCACAAAAGCATTCGACTAAGAAAGGGGCGTTACTTATGAAGCTTATAGAATACAAGGAAAACCAATATCCGTCTCAGGCAGATCCATTCATTCTGCAGGCGCAGGACGGAATGTTCTATCTTTACGTTACGGGCGGCGACGGAGTTCACGCATTCCGCTCCTCATCTCTTATGGGGAAATACGAGGATATCGGTACCGTTTACTCGGTTGCGGGCTGCAAGGAGTACTGGGCTCCCAGCGTCACCATCATTGACGGAAAGTACTATATGTACGTTTCTTTTATGAAAGAGGAGGATGATGATGTCCATCTGCAGACCATGCACGTCGCCGTTTCATCTTCCCCCGAAGGACCGTTTTCCGAAACAAAGCGTCTTATCGAGCCCTTTTCCATCGACTCTCACGTCGTTAAAAACGAAGCGGGACTTTTCATATTCTACTCCGTAAACGACTACGATGCGGACAGAGCCGGAACTTACGTTGTGGTCGACCGTCTCAAAACTCCCACGGAAGCCGAGGGCGCTCCCGTCGCGGCGGTAAAGCCGACGCTTGACGAGGAGATATTCATGCGCGACCGCTTCAAAAAAGGTCAGCACTGGCACACTCTCGAGGGAGCTTTCTACTTTTGCGAGGGCGACGATCACTATCTGATCTACTCCGGTAACTGCTATCAAAACGAATACTACTATCTCGGTTACGCCTACGCTCACACCTCCGAGCGCGATCTGACCAAGATACGTTTTGAAAAACAGCCATCCGAAACTGTCTACGCTCCCCTGATCGCAAGGAATGAATTTGAAGCAGGCACGGGACACAACAGCGTTATCAAGGTTGACGGTCAGTACTACTGCATCTACCACGGCAGAGATCTCCCCCCCGATCCGCGCATCAAGGGCGACAATCGCACCGCGCGCATCTGCCGTCTGGAATTAAACGGCGCATCCCTCACCGCTAAACGGTACAAGGATAAGATTTAAAACGAAAAAACGCTTATTCCGGAGCATTCCGAAGTAAGCGTTTTTGTTATTTATATTGCTTTACAGTAACAGCGACGGCGCTTATGCTGTTCTTTTTCAAAGTATCTCCACATTCCGTGAACGGCTTTGTTGGTTTCAAGCATAGGTCCCGTCTCGCAGTACTCGACCTTGTTTTCTATGCACTTTCTCAGCAGCGTATCCATAAGTATCGCCGGAACTCCGAACATCTGATATTCGGGATCGACTGCCACCAGGAACATTTCAAGCGTATCGTTACTGCTCTTCAGAGCCTTGAGCATATGAGCGATCCCGAATGGAAACATTTTCCCGTTCGCCTTTTTGAACGCCTTCGCAAGGGACGGTACCATAGCGCCGAAGGCGACTATTCGTCCTTCCGTATCCTTCACCGCGCAAACGTAATCGAGATTCACCATAGATATGTAATTGTCTATCAGATATTTGATAACCGCAGGGGTAAGCGGTACGGTTCCGAACAGTATCGACTCCGCCTCGTCTATGACCTGCAGGGCTTCAAAGGCGTCTTTATAAAGGGCTTTTCTATCGGTATACGTAACCGTGACGTATTCTCCGCGCTCAAGGGCGTGTCTTGCAAGTCTTTCGATACGCGTATCGACCTCGGTTGGACACTTTATCTTGAACTCTATCCAGTCCGCCGCCTTTGTAAGTCCAAGACGCTCCATGTGATCTGCGTAGTAAGGGAAGTTATAGAAGGTAATGGACATATTGAGCTGATCAAAGCCCTCGATCAGCATTCCCTGATGATCGGTATCGTTGAAGCCGATCGGTCCCATGACCTCGCTGTAGCCTCTTTCCTTTCCCCATTCGACCACCGCGCTAAGAAGCTTTTCGGAGACCTCGTTATCATCGATAAAATCAAATCTCGTGTAGCGTATCGCGTTCTGCTTCCATTTTTTATTGTAGGCGTGATTTATGAGTCCGGCGATCCTGCCGACTATCTTTTCGTCCTTGAAAGCCAAAAACAGCTTCGTTTCGCAGAATTCGTAAGACGGATTCTTCTCCTTCGTGAAGGTATTCACCTCGTCGTTCTCCAAAAAAGGCACAAAATACTCGTTTTCTTTATAAAGCTCGTTTGGAAATCTCACCCATTTCAGAAGATCTTTTTTTGTTACAACCTCTTTGATAATAACGCTCATAACGGTCTCCATTCTTTATGACTACATAATATAATAAATCTTGGCTATATCACTTTTAATGGTTGATTTTTTGTACTTTTCAAATATTGATTTATCGGGCAGGCAAATAATATATCCGGTGAAAAATTCATTATTTGTCGTAGGGGAGGGGCTTGGTCCTCCCGGCAGGCGTCTGCCTGCAGAGGATCAATTAGTTTGCGTAAGCCGAGTGTTTTATGGAGATTTTTCGGGAGGAGCGAGCCCCTCCCCTACGAATTGCTAAAGCAATCCTTTATACTCACCGAAAAACACAATTTATCAGTTACATAATTGACATAGCCTAAATCTTTAACGCAGCTCTCTCAGCCTCTTCATAACGTCGTTTCCGCCCCTGCCGAAATAGTCGTGCAGAGCCTTGTATTCCTCGTACAGACGGGAGTATGGCTCGGCGTTTTCGGGAATGGGCGAATACACTCTGCTGCACGGCTGAGCCATGCTCCTGCAAGCCTCCGAAAAGCTCTCAAATACCCCCGCAGCCACGCTTCCGATAATCGCTGAGCCCAGCGCGCAGGCTTGAGGGTAATCCGAAACGTATATCTTCTTACCCGTAACGTCGGAATATATCTGCATCAGCATCGGATCCTTGCTTGCGATACCGCCCGCGGCGTAAAGCTCGGAGATCATCTGACCGCCTGACTCAAAGGCGTCCAGTATCACCTTTGTTCCAAATGCCGTCGCTTCGATGAGCGCGCGGTAGATCTCCTCCGGCTTCGTGCGAAGCGAGTAGCCCAAGATCATACCCGAAAGCTCAGAATCGTTCAGAATACTTCTGTTTCCGTTGAACCAATCCAGAGCTATAAGTCCGCTCTCGCCCGGACGGAGCTTCTGCGCCTTTTCACGGAGCAGCTTGTGCAGATTTATTCCCTTTGCCCTCGCTTCCTCGGCGTAGGACATGGGAACGCAGTTCTTTACGAACCAATCGAAATGGTCGCCTACGCAGGACTGCCCAGCCTCGCAGATGTAGTAACCAGGAACGAACCCATCCTTTACCGTTCCGCTGATACCGGGAATATAGCGTTCCTCTTCGTTCATCATAATATGGCATCCGGACGTGCCGATTATCAGCATCATCTTACCCGCATCGCAGATCCCCGAGGCAAGCAGAGCCGAATGAGCGTCGATACAGGATACCGCCACAGACGTACCGACCGCAAGTCCCGTAAGAGCCGCGCCCTTTTCCGTAACCCTTCCCGCAGGCTTATCGAGGAGAGATATCTCCCCTTTCAGCTTTTCTTCCACCACGTTTTCGAGTCTCGGATCAAGCTCTCTGAAAAAATCCTTTGAGGGATAACCCGTCTTTATATTCCAGCTTGCCTTGAAGCCCGCCTGGCAGATACTGCGTTTCATCTCACCCGTAAGTAAGAAAACCATGTAATCGCCCGCTTCCATTAGGCTGTCTGCGGCTTCATATACCTTAGGCGCCTTGTCAAGTATCTCCATCACCTTTGGAAACATCCATTCGGAAGACGTGATACCGCTATAATGATCAAGGAATCCATCTCCGCGCTTCTTTGCCAGCTCGGTAAACCTTTCCGCGTAAGGCGCGGCGGCGTGATGCTTCCAAAGCTTAGCGTATGCGTGAGGCTCGTCTTTGAACTCCTCGTAAAAGCATAGCGGAATGCCATCTTTCAGAGGTATCAGAGTACACGCCGTGAAGTCTATTCCTACTCCGACGATCTCCTTTGCATCTAACCCCGAATCCGAGATAACCCTTGAAACGCAGTACTTCAGCGCGTCGGCGTAGTCTCCCGGGTGTTGCAGAGCGAAGCCGCTCGGAAGCTTTCGTCCGAAAAGCTCCTCGTCCATAACTCCATGCGGGTACTCATAGACCGAGCTCGCGATCTCGCTTCCGTTTCTTATATCGAACAGCGCCGCGCGCGCCGAAAGAGTTCCGAAATCTATGCCGAGAGTATACATAATACGCCGTCCTTTCTTACCTTTCATGAGAATTATAACATTTTTATCTCGATTTGTCAATATTGCGACAGATGTAAATCGTTATGATCAAAAATTTCTTGACAAAAAACTACTGTTCTGTTATACTAATACCAAACAGACCTTTATTTTAAGGCGAATGTAACGAAAGTAAAGAAGTTTGAAAATAAATTTTCAAACAAGGTGTAAGAAAGGAATGGTCATAAATATGTTAAAAATCGGAATATCGTCCTGTTTTTTCCCTACACTCACAGAAGAATCCTTCAAGACTCTGCGAAACGAAGGAATATCGGCGCTGGAGCTGTCGATGAAAAAGGACGCCTGCGACGCCCTCGACTATAAGCAGGTCAAGGAATGGGCTGACAAATACGGCGTGATTCTCTGGTCTTATCACCTCCCCTTTGCGCCCGACATCGATATATCGGTAACCGATGAAGATAAGCGCGTACGTTTCGTCGGATATCTGACGTCGCTGATCAAGAAAGCCTCCGATATCGGAATAGATAAGTTCATCATACACCCCAGCCGCGAGCCGATTGCGGACGAGGATCGCCCTGCGCGTATGAAGCAGTCCATGCGTTCTCTTTCCGAGCTTGCTGAGTTCGCCGCTTCCTGCGGCGCGGTCATGGCGGTAGAGGATCTGCCGAGGACCTGTCTCGGACGTACCGCTGAGGATATGCTCACTCTCCTGTCAGCCGACAGCAGACTGCGCGTCTGCTTCGACACCAACCATCTGACGATGGATAAAAACGCGAGATTCATGGAAAAGCTGGGAGACAAGATAATCACTCTCCACGTTTCCGACTACGACCTGATCGACGAAAAGCACTGGCTTCCCGGCGAAGGTCAAAACGACTGGGCGGAGATAATGGACGGTCTTGAAAAGATCGGTTACAGCGGAGTATTTATGTACGAGGTAGGAGCAGGCAAGCCCAAGATCATAACCCGCAGCCGGCCCATCGAGGCTTCCGACTTCGTTAAGAACGCTCACTCGATCTTCAACCGCGAAAAACCCGAGACCTTCTTGGTCTGATATGATTTCACAAAAGGAGCTTTAAAACTATGAAAACAGCAATTTGCGGAGTATGGCACGTTCACGCTTCCGATTACACGAAAAAAGCTATGGCTCTGACCGAGGTGATCGGAGTTTACGACGAAAACCCGGTTTGGCGCAAGGATTTCTGCGCGAAGTTCGGGCTGAAGGAATTCACCACCCTTGAAGAGCTTCTTGAAAGCGAAGCAGAGGGCGTTATCGTCTGCACCTCGACAGACACTCACGCGGACGTGATGGTCCGTATCGCAAATGCAGGGAAGAACATCTTCACGGAAAAGGTTCTTGCTCTGACCGAAGAGGACTGCGAAAGGGTTGAAAAGGCTGTGGCTGAGAACGGCGTGAAGTTCGTCATCTCCCTTTTCCAGAAATACGGCGCGGGACAGCGCACCGTAAAGAGCGTAGTTGACAGCGGCGAGCTTGGCAAGATCAACTATCTGCGCTTCCGCAACTGCCATTCGGGAAGCGTGCGAAACTGGCTTCCCGCCCACTTCTATAACGCCAAAGAGTGCGGCGGGGGCGCGATGATCGACCTCGGCGCTCACGGAATGTACCTCACCGATTGGATACTCGGCGTTCCCGAAAAGGCCACCTCGGTCTTTAATCTCTCCTGCTCTCTGCCAGAGCTTACGGAGAAGAACAAGGACGGAGTTGAGGACAACGCTGTGACCGTTATGAGCTACGCTGACGGCGCTATCGCCGTAAACGAGACGGGCTTCGTATCCGACTGCTATCCCGCCAGCTTTGAGGTCGGCGGCGAAAAGGGTTACGTCCGTATGGAAGGAAGCAAGGTCGTAAAGTCCACCGTTTCCACCGGCGGAAAGCCTACGGAAGTTCCGCTCCTTGAAGCCCTTCCCGCGCCTATTGAGCAGTTTCTCACCGGCAACATTCTCGAAGGCTGCTCCATCGTTGAAGCCAAAAACCTCACCAAAATGATGGTGCTTGCTTACGGTAACGTGCTGTAACCGTACTTTTCTTGAAAGAAAAGTAGGCAAAAGAACTTCTGTACTGTTTAATTTGCAGTAAAACTGATTATTTGCCTGCAGGCGCTCGCCTGCCTTCGGAAAAATTCCGTGCTCCCTTTTTAACAATGTGCGTACATAATCTAACCCTCAAACGAAGAAACGGAAAAATTTTGATTTACTTTTAGCTCATACAAATTACGCAAAGGAGAAACTGCATTGTTTAACGAAATAAGATCATCGGATGACATCAAGCTTTTTCTTGATAAGACCAATATGCTTCATGACGGCTATATTCTTGACGCGAAATATGAATATCACGGCATAGAAAAGATCGAAAACGAGCTTTGGTTTTGTCCCGGTCAAGATAAGGTAACGATTAAAATAGTAGCTACAAGTATTTTTGACGCTATCGTTGAGATTGAATTTGATAAGGTTTCTGAATGGCAGATAAACAGCCGTAACACGGAAATATTCGCCGCCTACGTTGATTTTATTGAGCCTGACCGAATCATCTGGGCAGGTGAGTTTAACGAAGATATGGATGAAATGAAGAAAAACTCCTATGTGATCGCCCAGTCAATGAAATGGCGAATTTTAGGCGAATTTCGAATTTAAAATTCATCGTTACGAGCAGATACCAATTCAAATTTACCAAATTAAAATCCAAAACAAAAATCGCCCAGCGGGGCGATTTTTTATTTACTATGCGTTTCCTCAAACGCTTTGAATATCTCTTTTGCGATATTTTGCATCGGCTCTTCTTTGACCTTCAAGATCTGACGGTCGTAGGTGAGCAGACCGTTGGTCTCGTCCTCGACGTCGCTGACCTGCGTAAACACCGTTGCGCAGAGCCCGTTTTTCACATTTGGCACTATCTCGCATAAGTACAGCTTTTCCAGCGCCGCCGTATATTCCTCTTCAGTTTCGTAATAACGGTAGCCGTAGGTCTCCACGGGGTTGAAGGAATGGTCCTTGACCTTATAGGAAAATCCGCCGAACTCCGAAAGCACCAAGGGGCGTCCTTCCCTTGCGGTTAGGTTTATAGGCTTGAAATAAATGTGCTCGCTCTGAACGTCGCTCTTTTTGGTCTTGAACCAGCCTGACGTGGTATCCCAAACTCTGCTTCCGTCCAGCGCCTTCATATCGCCGTAGAGCCTGTCCGCCTCATACTGTCCCCATCCCTCGTTGAAGATGGTATAATAGACGACGCTTGGGTGGTTATAGAGCAGCTCAACCGTCTCTTTTGCGGAGCTTTCAAAGATAGCTTTACGCTTTTTTGACGCTCTGTGGGTCACGCCGCGGCGCAAAAACACCGTTGGAAGGGCGGTATCTATGAGAAAGCTGTAGCCGCCGCTATTGACGAGATCCTGGAACACCGCCATGCCGTACAGATCGCAGTAGTAGTAAAACAGCTGCGGCTCGATCTTGATATGCTTGCGGAGCATATTGAAGCCCAGCTTTTTCATCTGAAGGATATCGTTTTTGAAGCCCTCCGGGGTAGCGGGAAGGTATATTCCATCGCTGAAGTAGCCCTGGTCGAGCAGTCCGTGGAAGAAATAGGGCTTTCCGTTCAACAGTAAACGCGGGAACATCTCACCCATATCCGCTGAAATCTCGCGCAGAGCAAAGTAGGACTCCACCTTATCCGCTCCGCTTTCCAACGTAAAACGGTACAGGTAGGGCGTTTCGGGAGTCCACAAATGTATTTCGTCGGGAGAAAACGTAAGGCTCTCCCCTTCAAATTCATATATTTTCTCGCCCTGCTCCGTCCTCAGACGCAGACGTTTCGCTTTTTCGCCGCCGCGGACGGTCACAGTGCATTTTTCGGTATCGGTGTCGATCTTTAATGCCGAAACGTAGTTGCTCGGAACGCTTTCCAGCCATACCGTCTGCCATATTCCGCTTACGGGAGTGTACCACATTCCGCCGCGCTTCATGCGCTGTTTGCCGTATGGATAGCTTCTGTCCATTCGGTCACGGACTGTTACTTTCAGCCGATTGATCTCACCCGCAGCTGACAAAACGTCCGTTATATCAAAGCTGAACGGCAGATAACCGCCTGCGTGCTCTCCCACCTTTTCGCCGTTTACAAACACCTGCGTTATCTGATCTACCGCACCGAAATGAAGCAGGACTCTGTCCTTTTTGAAATCCTGCGGAACGGTAAAGTCACGCTCGTAAACGAGCACGTCGGAAATATCCGTTACGTAATCCGCCCCCGAAATTCGGCTTTGTGGCGGAAACGGAACGAGTATCTCCGTTTCTTTTTTTATTTTTCCCTTTTTGCCAAGAACCTTGAAGCTCCATTTTCCGTTCAGACAAATATAAGAGTCCCTTTTTAGGGCGGGGCGGGGGTATTCGGAAAAGGGGATCTCGCCCATATCCGCCTCAAAGGGCGTTTTGAGTAAGGCAAATTCTATCTTCTTTTTCATTTTTTAACTTTCTTTTCTGAATGGAAGAGATTTGCTATGGCAGTTCTCTTCACTTTTATCGCGCTCTTGGGGCAGAACTCCTGACAGCAGAAGCAGCGGATACACTTTTTGCGGTCGATCTTCGCTTTTTTATCAACGATAGTTATCGCTTTTGCAGGACAGATGCCCGCGCAGATTCCGCATCCTACGCACATATCCTTCTTCACCACAGGCTTTGTTTCAAGCAGCTTGCCCAGCACGTCTCCGATAAAAACTCTGAACTTGCTCTTTCCGTCTCCCGAAAAGCGCAGAGATTTTCTTTCTACCACTCTTTCGAAATCGCTGAGTATCAGAGAGCTAACGTCTCCGAACACCTTGACGTCTTCATAGCTTTCGGGGATCATTCCTCTTCTGTACGCCGCGTCAAGTATCGGAAGCTCGGTCCTGTCGAAGCCCAGTATCTTCGATGCGACGTAATCCAGGTTGTGGGGTGAATGAGACGCGATAAGACAGCCCATCTTCTTTGGTGTTCCTGCGGTAGGTCCGTTTCCTTCCATGCCCACCACCGCATCCGCGATTGACAGAACGGGGTGGAAATACTCGTCCAGATCCACGATCATATCCGCGAAATCCTCGTATTTTGGAAAGCGGTAATGATACTCCGGCTTGATAACTCCGGGGATAGTTCCGAACATATTCTTTGCGGCGCAGGACATTCCCATCATTCCGTGGCTCTTCAGCTTACAGAAGTTGATGATCACGTCTGCTTTATCAAGATACGTTGTATAAGTAAACTCACGGAGCACCTGCGCATCGGGATTTTCCGCGGTCTTCTGGGTGAAATCGTCATTAAGGACGGCTCCGTACTTTTCCGTTTCGTGCATGCCCGCCACTTTATATACTCTGCCGACGAAGGCGCTGTTAAAGTCCTCCGGG
>SVSQ01000050.1 GCA_015064245.1 Oscillospiraceae bacterium
GTAAGGATCCTTGGTGTGATCTCCTCGACCTCGCGGCTCACCTTGCGAAGTACGGGATCGTCATTTTTTAATATTTTAAGTATTGCCATTTTGGTTTATTCCTTTCAGAGAGTGGTTGGATTGATGTCGATGGAAGCAAGAATATTCTTTGGCATGGTGTCTCCGAAGAACTTCAAGGTCTGACGGAAGAGCAGACGTGTTCGCTTGTTATTCTTACATTTTATTACGAGTCTTACGCGGTATTTCTCGTTCAGCTTATAGACGGGCGCTTCAAACGGACCGAATATCTGGAGCTTAACGTCTGAAAACTCAGAAGAGACGTATTCTTTTATCTTTTCAAGGGTTTTATTTGCGGCGGTAAAGGCGTCGCTTTCATTGTCGGAAACGACGGTAAGAGAAAGCAGATCGCAGAAAGGAGGGAAGAGAAGAGCGCGCCGCATAGCGATCTCGCTGTCAAAAAACGCTCTGTAATCCTGAGCTCTTGCGAAAGCGAGCACGTTGTGCTCGGGATTGTAGCATTGAACGAGAGCCGTTCCTTTATCGTCACGTCTTCCGGATCTTCCGACTGTCTGACAGATCAGCGAAAAGGTCCTCTCATTTGCGCGGTAATCGTCGAGATAGAGGGACTGATCCGCGCTGAGCATACCGACAAGAGAAACGTCGGGAAAATCGTGACCTTTGGTGACCATCTGCGTACCGATCAGAATGTCAGCCTCTTTGTTTCGGAAGGAGCTGAGTATCTCGTCATAAGAGAACTTTCCAGACGTAGTATCCGCGTCCATACGGAGAATACGAGCCTGCGGAAAGATCTTTTTGAGCTGCTCCTCGGCAAGCTGAGTACCGTATCCCATGAACTTCATAGTTTTGGTCTTACATTCTGGACATTCGCTCGGAACGGTTGTCTTGTAGCCGCAATAGTGGCAGGAAAGATATCCGTTTTCGTTGAATCTTGAATAATGATGAGTAAGTGATACGGAGCAATGCGGACACATCACCACGTTTCCGCAGGACGGGCAGTTCATAAAACTGTGATAGCCTCTGCGGTTTAAAAACAGAATGGATTGCTTATTATTCGCAAGTCCCGCGTTTATGCTATCTATCAGCTTGGTGCTGAAGAGAGAGAAGTTACCGTCCTTGGTCTCAGTGCGCATATCAACGATCTCAGTATCGGGAATACCGCCCTTGCCGTAACGGGAGGGCAGCTCCACCAAGGTGTAATTTCCCGACACAGCCTTGTGAAAGCTCTCGACGGACGGTGTGGCTGATGCAAGCAGAAGAACGGAATTATGCTTTCCGCACCTGAATGTCGCCACTTCTCTCGTGTGATATTTTGGTGAGGAATCTGATTTATACGTATGCTCCTGCTCCTCGTCGATAACGATAAGACCTAAGTTTTCAAATGGAGCGAAGACCGCCGACCGAGTTCCGATGCAAACGTCGATCTCTCCGCGCTTTATCCTTCTCCAGGCGTCAAATCTCTCGCCGGAGGAGAGCCCCGAATGGATAACGCAGGTCCTTTCTCCGAAGCATCTTGAGAAGAAAGCAATTGTCTGCGGAGTAAGCGATATTTCAGGAACTAAAAGAATAACGCTTTTTCCGTCCTTGATCACCTGCTCCATGACCGCGCGCATTACCTGAGTTTTTCCGCTTCCCGTAACTCCGTAGAGAAGAGCGCACTGAGGTCTGCCCTCTTTGGTCATAGAGATGATCTTATCCGCCGCGGACTGCTGGATATCGCTTAAAACGATATTCTCATTAGCTTCCTTGGAGTGATACGGCATACGGTACTGTTCCTTTTGCTCGCTTTCGATAAGTCCTTTTTCAAGGAGCGCGTTAAGCTGAGCCGAGGAAGCGCCGGTAGCCGCGAGCAGATCGCTCCTTTCAGTCTTTCCGTACTCGGCAAGATATTTCAGAATATCGATCTGCTTTTGCGAACGAAGTCTGCCCCTTAACTCGATCTCTTTTATCTCCTCGTCGCTGCATACCCTGCGATAGCAGGTTATATACTTGATGTTTGATACGTCTCGGGCGGCTATATCGATAGAGACGAAGCCCTGCTCCTCAAGAACTGCGAGAGGAGCGGAAGCATACTTTGCTCCGAGTGCGGAATAAAGCTTAGCTTTAGTGCAGTTTTTAGTTGCCTTTATAAATTCATATATTTTGTATTCGGCGCAGCAGTCGGGATAAAAATCCGTAAGCGGTTTAAGGATCTCGATGCATTGCTCCAGCTTTGAAAAGGACGCTACCGGCGCGATGGTCCGAACGGCGTCGCCGGTAGTGCAGAAGGTACGTTCTTTAAGGAACTCAACCATCGCGATCCCCTCGTCTGATAGGGAAAAGGCTTTGTTCAGAACCGAACTGAGCGGTTTATAACGTATAGGCTCTTGAACCTCTGTTTCGCACACGTCAAAAACGAGCGCGGTTTCCGGTCTGTTGCCGCCTCCGAAGGGAACAGCGACGAAATCCCCCTTGCAGACCTCCATACCGTCGGGTATGATATAGTCGAACTGTCTGTCAAGGTGCAGAGGCGCCGAAAGTATATAGACTGATGCAAGGCGAAAACGGCACCCAATAAGAGCGCCGTTTGTGTTTGATTTATCTAACATTATTACCGGGAGCAAGTATAGACTCGTCGTCGATCTCGTACTCGTGATTTGCGAGACGCTTGATAGCCGTCTTTACAGCCTTGTCGTCGCGGAGCTCCTTTTTGATTATAGCGCCGATGGTCTTGTCAGTTTCCTTGTTAGCGACCATGGACTCAGCCTTTGCGTACTGCTCGACGTATTCGTCTGTAACTATTCTTGCGCACTTCGCTGTAGCGATGCAAAGAACGTATCTGTTGTATTTTCCGTTTTCGGAAAGCTCTTCTATACCGGGATTGATCATCATAGCGGTAATATTCCTTTCAAATGCTTATATGTTAATTATTTTTTTTTGTAAAATATAGAAGTAAAGTCCGGGTTGTGCTTGGTGGACATTGAGTCGACGGCAACGATAGCGCGGATCTTATCAGCGCATTCCTCGGCTTTGCCCGCCTCGTTTACGACTATGTAATCGTAGTAGGGCAGGAATTGAAGCTCACGCTTCGCTGTGGAAAGCCTGCGCGCGATATCCTCCTCGGTGTTGGTGCCTCTTCCGCGCAGACGGGCTTCAAGAGTATCGTAGTCCGGGGGGGAGAGCCAGATCAGAAGCGCCTCCGGAAATTTTGATTTTATCTGTAAAGCGCCCTGAGTCTCGATCTCAAGAATAACGTGCTTTCCGGAGTGGAGCATCTCGCTTACCGTCTTTACGGGAGTACCGTAGAAATTTCCGACGTACTCGGCAAATTCCGCAAGCTCGCCGCGCGAGATCATATCCTTGAACTCGTCGGCGGTAACGAAATTATAAGTAACTCCGGGAATATCGTCTCCGCGCGGAGCTCTTGAAGTGGTGGATATTGAAACGGCGTACGCGGGATCTTGGAGCAGATGCTTTACAATTGTGCCTTTTCCGCTTCCCGCAGGGCCGCTGATAACTAAAAGTGAACCGTGTGTGTTCATAACTGTTTCCGTTTCTCCGCTGTTAGCGGTAATAAATAATTGCGATCATTCGGGATCGGTAGTGTCGTCGGAGCCTGCGAGTCTCGCAGATATCGTTTCACACTGGAGAGAGGAGAGAATAACGTTTCCGCAATCGGTGATAAGAACGGAGCGCGTCTTTCTTCCGCAGGAAACGTCTATAACGCTTCCGCTTGCCTTGCCGTCAATGACCAGGCGCTTTATGGGAGCGGATTCTGGGCTTACTACCGCAACGATCCTTTCGGCGCAGACGGTGTTTCCGAATCCTATATTAACAAATCTCATAGATGTATTTCCTTGCTAAAATATTGCTTTATGAATTTTGGAAAGGATAGGAACGGTCACTCAAGATTTTGGATCTGTTCTCTGATCTTTTCAAGAAGCGTCTTGATCTCGACCACCGTTTTCGTCAGCTTGATATCGGATACCTTTGAGCCGATGGTGTTGATCTCGCGGTTTACCTCCTGGAATAAGAAATCCAGCTTTCTTCCCGCAGCCTCTTCGCTGTTCATAGTATCGTAGAACGCCTTGTAATGGCTGTCCAGTCTTACGAGCTCCTCGTCTATCGCGGTCTTGTCAGCGAAGATAGCGCACTCAGTTACGATCCTCTGAGCATCCGTTTCGTAGTTAAGGCCTTCAAGCGCGGCGGTGAGCTTTTGCTCAAGGCGGGCTCTGTACTGCTCCTGAGCGTCGTCCGCGTGCTCGCGGATAAAGTTTATCAAAGCGTTGACAGCTTCCATTTTCTCGCAAAGATCGCGGCGAAGATTTTCGCCCTCGGATCTTCGCATCTCAAGAAATGCGTCTGTCGCTGCCTGAAGGGTGGGGAGCAGATCCTGCCAGTCCTTTTCAACATCCTCGGTAGGCTTCTTGAATGAGAATATGTCGCGGTTGGCAGCGACGCTCATAACACTTATGTCATCCTTGAGACCAAATTTGTCACGAAGTGTTCTTAGGGCATCGATGTACCTTGTCGCGTATTCCTCGTCGAGAAGAATATCTGTATTCTGGTTCTCCGTCACGTCGATACCGACGTAAACGCTGAGCTTACCTCTGTTTATGCCTCTGCTTTGCAGGTATGTCTTGACCTTGTCCTCGAGGTAACTGTAGATATTAGCGATCTTGATAGAGCAGTCGAAAAAACGGCTGTTTACGGATTTAAGTTCAACGATGTAGTCCTTTCCGGAGGCTGAACCCGTAGCTCTTCCGTAAGCCGTCATACTGTATGCCATAACGAAATACCTTTCATAAGTTAATAAATAATATTATACGCCAAAAAAATTTCCGTGTCAAGGTTTTGTTCACAATTGTTTACAATTTCACGAAAAAACTTTATTTCAGATACTTATCTATACCCCATTTACCGCGAAGCGACTGCAGATAAAGGGTAATGAGCTTTGAAAGGGCGATATCGTAGATCGGTAAAACTATCGCGCCGGAGATGGGAAGGATGACCGCGACCAGAAGTACGGGCTCCGTTTCCTTTGCGAACAGCCCTATCCAAAGCAGGATTATGACCGTGTAGGAAACCGCGTATACCGCGTACTTAATGATATACGCTATTTTTGTGGAATACTTTTCCGCAATAGATTTTACTATGGGATAAAATCCAAGAAATGCCGCGTAGAAAAGAACGCAGGTCTTTGCGGGAAGCAGTAAAAATCCGAGCAGAGAAGCCGCGGCGTATATAAGAGCTGCGTACTTGTACCCGAATTCGATTACCGCGAACACGATACAAAACGAAGCAAGAGCGGCGGCGGTAAGATCAAGAGTACCGATCAGTCCGCCAAGCAGCATTATGATGACCGAAATAGCGGTCAGAATAGCTGAAAAGCTGATTTTAATACTGTTTTTCATACACTCACCTATAAATTAACAGCAGGATATGAAATCTCCGCCCAGACATTCGCAAAGGCAGTCCGCGCAGATAAGCTGAGTACAGCAATCCATGTCACAGCACTCGGTGTTTCTGGATGTCGGCGTATGGCGGTAACCCTTTGAGTAGGAGTTTGCGGTGTTTTTCATGCTTTCAAGAGCTTGTCTGTACTCCATGTTGGAGGGATCCATATTGCAGGCAGTCTCAAAATACTTGTTAGCGTCGAGGAACCACCCCTTCTGAGTCATCAGACAGCCTTTGAGGAAATGCCATTCCGCGCCTCTGTCAGAGGCGTTCATAGCGTCCAGCTTGACCTCGGCTTCGGAGAAATTGTGCTCGTTGATCATCTGACGTATCAGAATGAACTCAGACGCGGCGTAGCTGCTGCCGCCGGAGGAGTATGCGTTCTGAGCGCCGCGCATAACGGTGTTATACGCCTCGTTTATCTCCTTCATTTTTTCTTCAGCCAGTCTTCTCATACTGTCGTCTGAAAAATTGTCGGGATGATATTTTTTTGCAAGCTCGCGGTAAGCCTTTTTGATGTCTTCCTCTGTGGAATAACGGCTAATGCCGAGTATATCGTAAGGATCTCTTTCCATGTTGAATACGTGTCCTTTCTGAAATCAAGAATCTGTCGGATCTTTTCCGAATTTCTTTTCGAGTATCTTGTTTAAAACGCTTGGCAGTCCAAGCTCGAGAATATTTTTTAAAATATTGTTTATGTCGGAATAGGAGATCTCAAGCGCGTCTAAAGCCGCTGATGCCTCGTAGTTTTCGCGGGCTAGGGAAGCGACTGTGTAATCAAGCTGATCCTCGGAAAAACCGGATGCGATCAGAGGATTGTAAGCTCCTTTTTTGACATCGTCGTGATAGTCGTCAATGACGTCAATGAGATATATGTATCTGCCGAGCCTGTAGCCGAGCTGATAGCAAAGAGCGCGCTCCTTTTCGTCTTCTATAAGGTGAGCGAACACCTTGCCGAGCAGAACTCCGAAAACGTCGGCGCAGATATTTGGAGAAGGGCAGTTCTCCTTTTCAAGCTCGGAGAGCTTGTTAAGCTGCTCTGCAACGGCATCGGACAGCTCTTTAAGCTTATATTCGGGAAAACGCTTTACGGCGCGCTTCAGATTTTTTTTCGCTGTACCGAGAGCGCTGCGTACTGCTAAGCGCTTTTTTGTGTCCTTATCGTTTTTATCATCGAGAAGCTTGTAGTACGTCAGCACAGCCGATGCGCCGGCGCAATATTTAAGAGCCTCGTTCTCTGCGGAAATGGGACGTTTTTTTATAGGATGAAGACCGCAGTTTCCGGGAGATACCTTAAAACCTTCTTTATTAAGAGCCGAGCGAAGAAGCGCAAGGAATACGAAATCATAGCTCAGGCTGAAGCAGGAAGTTGAACCGGTATATTTTTTCATTACCTTGCACAGACCGCAGTAAACGCCTCTGTAAACACCGTAATCGTTTATCTTCAGCTCGCCTTCCAAAACACGAATATATCCGAACAAGTCAACCTCCGCAAATAATTAATTAAAATTATTATATATTATTTAATTTACTGCAGAGTAAAACTTGATTAAACTTTTTGTAAATAATGCTTGATATAATCTGTAAAGTATGCTATAATGAAGAAAAAAGACTGGAGAACGGTATGAAGATATACGATATTTCACAAGAGGTCTTCGGATGCGTGGTATTTCCCGGAGATCCCGCGCCTGTAAAGAACACGCTTCGATCAATGGACAAGGGAGACGCTATCAACCTTACGCATTTTTCTATGTGCGCGCATAACGGTACCCACCTCGATGCGCCCTTTCACTTTATAAATGACGGAAAGAAGATCGACGAGCTTCCGCTTTCTAAGACCGTCGGTTACGCGTACGTGGCTGACCACGAGGGTACGGTTTCCGAGGACGACATCAAAGCGATACTCGAAAAAGCAAAGAAGGCTTGTCCCGAGTCTGCAAAGAGGATATTGATAAAGGGAAAATCGACGCTCTCACTTGAGGCTTCAAGAGTTCTTGCAGAGGAGAGGATCGATCTGTACGGAAACGAGTCTCAGACCGTAGGCCCTGAGGAAGCGCCGAGAGCAACGCATCTGGTTTTGCTGGGAGCAGACGTAGCGCTTTTGGAAGGCGTACGTCTTTCAGAGGTTCCGGAAGGCGTTTATCTGCTCAGCGCAACACCGCTCTGTCTTGGGGGAGCGGAAGGCTCGCCCTGCAGACCGGTACTTATAGAACTTTAATATCAAAAAAGCGAGATCTATTTATGCTGACAAAAGATCTCGCTTTTAGTATTATATTAACCTATTATCTCGCCTCGAACGTATTCTTTGTACGTATCGTCTGCAAGGATCGATTCGTTTACGATAAGGCGGTCAAACACACCTTTTCCGCCTTTTTCACCTACTGTGAGCAGAACATTGTTCATCCCTTCTTCGCGGCGGAAATCGGAGCGGAAATTTGTGAGGACGCAGTTGAATTTCGCGTCTGCTCTGAAAGCGGTGTGGTTGGTACCTCTGGGAGAGTACCAGAAGCAGTAACAGCTGTCGAAGATGCTGTTTCCCGACTTCATCATACGGTAACCGGTACCGTACTGATCGCTGTAGCACTGATTATACCAGTTATTTCCGCTATGATCACGGAAAGCGCAGCTGTTTTCGTAGTCGGTGTAGTCGAGAGAGTAGAGCGGGTGGATGTAACGCATATAGTTACCGCCGACACGGAGATCCATTCCTATGAAAACACCTGTGATACGCATATCTGTAAATGTATTATCATAACCCTCAACTATAACGCCGATAGAATCCTGTTTGTTGTTTCCGACAATATGTACTTCGGAGATGTCAGCGTCGGAGGAGCCGCTGTTTGCGCCCCATTTGATGTGGAGTCCGACCTGAACGTGTTTGATGGAAACTCTGCGGACCGCTGTCTCACGTCCGCTGTCAATAGAGACTCCCTTTGCAACGCCGCTTCCGTCAATTATACCGCCTGTAAGGGAATAGTTGCTTCCGTTCATACGGATATTATTGAATGGGTCTTTACCGCCGAGACGTATCATGGCTTCATCAGAGCTCCAATCGGCAGAAGCTTTGATAACAGCATAATTTGAAAGCTGAAGATCAACGCTCTTCGAAGGATCGGCAGGCGTACATATTGGCTTGCTTATAAGGTAAGTTCCGTCGGGAAAAAAGATAGTCCTGTTCGGAAAGTCATCTATAATCTTCTGAATGGCGTCGGAAACGTCAGTTTTTCCGTCCGCTGTGATGTAATCGGTAACCATAATATAATTGTTCATCGTAAGTCATCCTTTCAGATTTATTTACATTTGTGAGTATAAAATATTTTAAAGAATTTGTCAATAGATTTCAGAACTATTTTACAGTACAAGAAAAATTTACGAATTAACTCTTTACAAAATAAAAAAATGTGATATAATATATTAGATAAAGAATTTGAGAGCAACGATAAATTTATTTTTTGAAGGAGATATAGCTTTGATTATACAGCTTGAAGAAGCCAAAAGAACTCTTCTCCAGCAGGAAGAGGATATAAAAGAGCTTGCATCGGCTCTGAAGCTCGACGAGCTCCGCGCGGAGACTGCAGAGCTTGAAAAGAAGACACTCGCAGACGATTTCTGGGGAAGCGACGAGTCAGGACCAATACTTAAAAGAGTAAAATACCTCAAGGATAGGATCGCGGCTTACGAGGCTCTTGCGGGAAAGCTTGAGGATACCCTCGTGCTTACCGAAATGGCGATAGAGGAAGAGGACGAATCCTGCACCGAAGAGGTACTGCAGGCAGTTGCAGAGATCGAAGCGGAGGAGGAGAAGCAGAGAATAGAGATCCTTCTTTCCGGTGAATACGACGCAAATAACGCGATAGTTACGTTCCATCCCGGCGCAGGCGGAACAGAGGCTCAGGACTGGGCTTCCATGCTTTACAGAATGTATACCAGATGGGGTGAGAAGCACGGATATGCAGTTAAGCTCCTTGATTGGCTTGACGGAGAAGAAGCGGGAATAAAGAGCGCAACTATCAGAATAGAGGGCGTCAACGCTTACGGTTATCTCAAGAGTGAGAACGGCGTTCACCGTCTTGTAAGAGTTTCTCCCTTTGACGCTTCGGGAAGAAGACATACTTCGTTTGCATCGGTTGAGGTCATGCCCGAGCTTGACGACGATAATAAGATCGAGCTCCGTCCCGAGGACCTGGACATCGTAGCGCACCGTTCCAGCGGCGCGGGCGGTCAGCATATCAATAAGACCGACTCAGCTATCAGGATCACTCATATTCCCACGGGTATCGTCGTAGGATGCCAGACGGAGCGAAGCCAGCTTCAGAACAAGGAGACCGCTCTTAAAATGCTCAAGGCTAAGCTTCTTGAGATAAAGATCAGAGAAAATCTCGAAAAGATAGAGGATATCAAGGGAACCAAGTATAATATCGAGTGGGGAAGCCAGATCCGTTCTTACGTCTTCATGCCTTACACTCTTGCAAAGGATAACAGAACGGGCTTTGAGGACGGTAATATCCAGGCGGTAATGGACGGCGAGATAGACGGATTTATCAACGCTTTCCTTAAAATGAACGCAAAGAATTGACCAAACTGAAAATAGCGCCGTCTTCTTGTATTTACAGAGAACGGCGTTATTATTTTGAAAGGATTTTTTGAACATGACTTTTTCGGTTTCCGATGAGTTTGACGGAAAAACACTTCTGGAATTTATCCGCGGCTATTGCGGAGTATCGAGAGGCGCGCTGATAAGGCTGAAAAAGCTTCCGACGGGAATAACCGTGAACGGCGAGCATGCCACGGTCAGAGCGATCGTTAAAAAGGGCGATACGGTAATTCTGGAGCTGGAGGATAAGGAAGGCGACGTTAATCCTTACGTTGAGTCGGTAGGCGAGATGCCCGAGATCCTTTACGAGGACGAAGCGGTGATAGCGGTAAATAAGCCGCCTTTTATGCCTACTCATACCTCATATCTTCACCGCGACGACGCTCTTTCAAACGCCGTGTGTCTATACATGAAAAATAAAGGTGAGCCTTTTGTTTTCAGAGCGGTAAACCGACTTGATCGGGACACGAGCGGAGTGGTCCTTATAGCCAAGAACAGATTGTATTCAAGTAAGCTGTCAATGGCTCTTGAAAAGGGAGAATTCAGAAAAACGTATATAGCGATCCTTGACGGAAATACGGACGAAAGCGGAAGGATCGAAGGATATATCAGGCGCGAAGGGGAGAGCATAGTAAAAAGAGTATTTGAAAAGGAAAGCTCTGAGGGCGCGGACTATTCGGTAACGGAGTATAAAAGGCTGGGCTTTACAGAAAATAACTCTTTGATAAGAGCGTTTCCGATAACCGGCAGAACTCACCAGCTACGACTGCATTTCGCGTCGCTTGGCGCGCCGATATGCGGAGACACCATGTATGGTAAGGAAAGCAAGCTTATCGACCGCCACGCTCTTCACGCTTATTCGCTCAGCTTTCCGTCTCCGATAGACGGCAGAATGATGACCGTATACGCAAAGCTTCCCGAGGATATGAAAGAGACCGCGCGGAAGCTCGGACTTGATATTCCCGATGAGATCACAGCAGAAAGGAAATGAACGTGAAAAAAATAAAAAAATATGTTCCGGTATGGTCGATCGTACTGTTTGCCTTTGCGGTGATAAGCGTACCGCTTCACATAGCTTTTTTGCTGAGCGAGGATTTTTCTGATTTTTTCAACAGATATATAGCCGCGGGCGTGCGGTTTGTCTTTGCAAAGCTGACGGGCTGGTTTACGCTGTCTCTGGCGGAAACGCTGATAGTATGCAGCCCGCTGATACTTGCGTTTCTGATATATCTCGGAGTCAAGACTGCTAAAAAAGACAGGATCTCAAGGATAAGGATGATATCGGCGCTGCTTTCGATAGTAACATTCTTTTATTCCGGCTTTATCTTCACCTTTGCGTCATCATACAGAGGATCGTCGCTTGCAAGCAAGCTGGAGCTTGAAAGAGTAAAGGTATCCGCTGTCGAGCTTTACGAAAGCTTCAAAATAGTTACGAATGAGCTGAACGCACTCGTCGATAAGGTAGAGTACGGGGAGGACGACCTTTCAAATATCAATTATTCATATAAGGAGCTGAACAAAAAGCTCAATAAAGCGTATAAAAAAGCATCGGAAAAGTACTCATTTTTGCAGAATATGAGTTCCTCCGTCAAGCCGATAATGCTCAGCGAGCCAATGACCTATACCCATATTTCAGGCGTTTACACCTATTTCACGGGAGAGGCAAACCTTAATATCAACTATCCCGATTTTAACCACCCCTACACCATGGCGCACGAGATGGCGCACCAGCGAGGGGTGGGACCTGAAAACGAAGCCAATTTCGTTGCGTATCTTGTCTGTCTCGAAAGCGATGACGATTATATCAGATACAGCGCGTACTTCAATATGTATCAATATCTTGCAGACGCGCTTTATTACGCAGATAAGGAGCTGTACTACGACGTGCTGGATATCACGTCGGACTCCGTTATCCGCGAGCTTATAGCGTACAGTAAGTTTTTCGATAAATACCGCGATAATATAGCCGCCGACGTTTCGGATAAGGTAAACAACTCCTATCTTCAGTCACAAGGGCAGGTAGAGGGTACCCGCTCTTACGGTCTCGTAGTTGATCTGGCGGTGGCGTACTATAAAACGCAAAACAAATAAAAAGAAGCAGAGCCAATTGCAGTTTTAACGCTTTTGGCTCTGTTATTTATTTATACCCGATCTCAGCGCCTACTCCGCTAAGCTTTTCAACCATGCGGGAATACCCCCTGTTGATATATTCAGCGTTGCTGATAACGCTTTCTCCTCTTGCGGACAGCGCAGCAAGTATAAGAGACGCTCCGCCCCGAAGATCAGTCGCGCTTACGGACGCGCTTTTCAGCTCGGTGTTTCCGAGTATGCTCAGCCTGTTTCCGTCAAGAGAGTATTTCAGTCCCATTTCTTCAAGAGGAGTAAGGTAGGCGAATCTTCCGCTGAATACCGTTTCTGTGACCGAGCTTACCCCCTTGCAAGCCGTCGCGAGAACTGCTATCTGGGGATGAAGATCGGTGGGAAAAGCGGGATAAGGCGCGGTGGTAACGTCAAAAGCTCTCAGCTCTCCGCCGCTGACCGTCAATTTTCCGCCGCTGACCGAAACTGATGCGCCGATCTCGGTAATGAGCTCTGAAAAGCAACTAAGGTCCTCGGAGGGCGCGCCCGTCAGACTGATCCTTCCGCCGCAGAGAAGGGGAGCGAGCATATAGGTTCCCGCCTCGATCATATCTCCGCGTAAACGGAAGGACGCGCCGTGCAGATGCTTGTTTCCGTAAACGGTGACGGTGTCCGTACCGTAATTGGTAACGTTTGCTCCGCAGGCGTTGAGGAAGCAAGCCAGATCGCAGACGTGAGGCTCTCTCGCGGCGTTCTTGATGACGGTCTTTCCTTTAGCTCGGGAAGCGCATATGATGGCGTTCACAGTCGCGCCGACAGAAGCCATAGGCAGAACTATCTCATTTCCCTTCAGTCCGCCGCGGGCTGAATATACGCTTTTTCCGTTTCTGCTCTCCTCGGAAGCGCCAAGCGCCTTCAGCGCGTCGAAATGAAAATTCATAGGTCTGCTTCCGAAGTTACAGCCGCCCGAGCAGGTGTGCTCGCATCTGCCGAACCTTGCCAGCTCTGCGCCTAAAAGATAACATGACGCCCGCATTTCGCAGAGAAGAGCGGTGGGAATATAGCCGAGACGCGCATTTTCGGTGTTAATAATTACGGTATTCGGATGCTTGAACCAATATGAGCATCCGAGATGCGTAAGTATCTGCAGGCAGTTATGAACGTCGGAGATGTCGGGAAGGTTTGATATCTCGACCGTACCGCATACCGCAAGGGAAGCGATAATAACGGCTACCGCGGAGTTTTTGGAGCCTTGAATATCAATATTACCCTTTAACTGCTTTCCGCCGTTTATTACGTAGCATCCCATTCGCCCGTCACTCCTTTGAAAAAACGTTTGTATTAGGAGTTTATGCAGGAGACAAAAAAGTGTTAATGGCAAAAATAAGACCATAGGAGCAACAAGTGAACCTATGGTCTTAAATTATAACAGATTAATCAACGTCTTCTGCGCGTACCGCCGAAAAGAACTATCAGACGCAGAAGCTGAGTGAGGGAGACCGCAAGAGCCGCGACATAGGTAAGAGCTGCGGCGCTGAGGACCTTTTTCGCGCCCTGCTGTTCTTCGGAATTCAGAATACCGCTTTCCTCGATTGCCGCAAGAGCGCGCTTGCTTGCGTTGTACTCAGTCGGGAGCGTAGCAAGCTGGAATATAGCCGTAAAAGAGAAGAGGATGATACCGATAAAGCAGATCATCGGAAAGCTGAATATCAGACCGATAATAAAGAGCCAGATACCGAAGGTGGAACCGATATTTGTCATCGGAATTATCAACGCGCGGAATTTGATAGGGAAATAGTTTTCAGCGTACTGCATGGCGTGCCCTGCCTCGTGGCAGGCAACTCCGATCGCCGCGGTAGAGGTTGAATTATATACCGCTTCGGAAAGACGGATAACGTTGGTTCTCGGATCGTAATGGTCGCTGAGCCTACCGTTTACGCGCTCGATCCCAACGTCGTAAAGCCCTCTTGCGTTCAGTATTTCTCTTGCCGCCATAGCTCCCGTGTATCCGCGGAAGCTGTAATTTCGTTCGTACTTTTTAAACGTCGAATCAACTCTGGCGCTTGCCCACATGGCAAAGATCAGCGCGGGCAGGATTATTATATAAGTCGGATCAAAATAAAACATGATAATCTCCATTCTGCTGTCACACGGACAGCTGCATAAATTCAAAGCGTGAAATAAGCAAAGCTATGATGCGCTCAAATTAAACCTTCACGTCGCGCTCCTTGTTAAATTACTGTAATTAGAATTATAAATGATAAATGTTTTTTTGGCGTTAAGAACAATAGAAAAAATTGTAAATGCTTTTTAATTTTTTTTATTATTTGCAATAATATGCTATTGATTTTGAAAGAAAAACATGTTATAATATAGTATAATAAATTAAAGACGAGGCGCTTATGGATACAACAAAAGAAGTTGATCTTTCCGCGAAAGCATATAACTGCCCGAATTGCGGCGCAGAGCTTTATTTCGATGCAGATAAGCATAAGCTCGCCTGCGAATTCTGTCTGTCTGAGTTTACGATCGAAGAGATAGGAAATACCAATGCCGAAGAGTTAGCGGACACTCAAAAGAGCAACGCCGCCGAATTCTGCGAGCACATGAACGAGTATTCCTGTCCGAACTGCGGAGCAGAGATCGCGGCAGAAGAGCATACAGCGGCTGATATATGCGTATATTGCCACAGTCCGATAGTGTTAAAGGGAAAGCTTTCCGGTCAGATGAAGCCGGATAAGATAGTTCCGTTTAAATTCGGCAAGGAAGAAGCGGAAAAGAAGTTTTTTGAATTTGCAAGTAAAAAATGGTTCGTGCCGAAGGATTTTAAGAGCCGAACGCACGCGGATAAAATACAGGGCGTATACTATCCATTTTGGGTGACGGACGCCGATACCGCAAGCACTTTATATGCTGACGCTACCAAGGTCCGAACGTGGAGAATAGGTAACACCGAATATATAGAGACCTCGCGTTTTGCTTGCGAGAGGGCGGGAGACATTCATTTTGAGGATATAGTCTCCTCAGCTTATTCGCAGGCTGAAAAGGATATGCTGGAGGGAATACTTCCGTATCCGTCGGAGGCTCTTCAGGACTTTTCAATGCCGTTCCTCTCGGGATTTCAGACCAAGAAGCGAGATATAGAGCGGAGCGAACTGTCCTCTGAGGTTAAACAGAGAATGGACGAATACGCTAAAACACTGCTGCGAAACACCGTGCGCGGATACGCGTCCGTGAACGTCAGATCCACATCGCTTAACATAAAGCAGAGCCATTGGGAGTATTCTCTTATGCCTATATGGATGCTCAATTATGTTACGCCTAAGAAGACGTACGTTTACGCGGTCAACGGACACACGGGAAAGATCTACGGCGAGCTGCCCATCAGCTTCAAAAAGCTGATAGCTGCGGCGGTAGGCGTAGCGGTAGCAGTAGCTCCGATAGCGGCGGCGATAGGAGGTATATTCCTATGAGAAAGCTTACTGCTGTACTGATGATTTTCGCGGTGATGTTTACATTCTTCGGCTTGAATATCAGCGCCGCGGAGCAGGAAAGATACGTCTACGACAGGGCGGGGATATTTGACGATTCAGAAATAGAGGCGCTCGAAGCCGAGGCGAAAAAGTATTTTGCGTCTTCTTACGCTTCACTCTATATAGTTACAGACGATTCGAACTTTGTATCGTATTACGGAGAGCATTTTATAAGCGAATACAGTATCCCCAAAAACAGCGTCGTTTTTATTATTACCGCAAACAGCCGACATAATTACGACGTTTATACTTATGGTAAATGTAACTACAAGATCAGCAACGCCGAGATTGACCGTATCTTAGATGACGACGGTGTTTACGGAAACATAAAGAACGGAAGATATTTTGAAGGCGCGAAAGCCTTTATACCTTTGGCGGCGGACGCTTGCGCAACTAACGTAAATGCGATAATAGCCATGACGGTGATCTTATCGCTGGTCTCGGGAGTTATCGTTATAGCGGGAGTTACAGCTTCATATAAGAGGAAATCCCGCTCGGATAAATATCCGCTCAACAGATACTGCAAATTGGAGCTGACGCTTGACCGCGACGATTTCAGAGGCTCCTTCGTCACACACAGAAGGATCAATACCGGAAACGGCGGACGGGGAAGAAGCGGCGGAGGCGGCGGATCAGGACACCGCGGCGGCAGATAAACATATAAAACAATTGAAAGGCATATCATATCAAATGAACAAGATTATAAAAAAAAGAATTCTTAATCCAACAGTTCAGCTCATGGAGATCGACGCTCCGTTGATCGCGGCGAAGGCTGAACCCGGGCAGTTTATAATACTTCGTACCGACGCGGAAGGAGAGAGAATACCTCTCACCATAGCGGATTACGACAGAGAAAAGGGAAGCGTAACGATAATATTCCAGATAGTCGGCGCAACGACGGAAAAGCTTGCGGCGCTGAATGAAGGCGAGCATATCCACGATTTCGTCGGACCTCTCGGTAAGGCGACGGAAACGGAAGGAATAAAGAAGGTCGCGGTAGTAGGCGGCGGAGTCGGATGCGCGATCGCTTATCCCGTCGCGAAAAAGCTCCACGAGCTGGGCGCAGAGGTACACTCTGTGGTCGGCTTCAGAAATAAAGAGCTGGTGATTCTTGAAGAAGAATTCAGAGCGGTAAGCGACAAGCTGGCGCTTATGAGCGATGACGGAAGCGCGGGCGAAAAGGGACTTGTGACCGATGCGCTGAAAGCGCTTATAGAGAGCGGCGAAAAATACGATAAGGTGATAACCATCGGACCGCTGATAATGATGAAATTCGTATGCAAGCTTACAAAGGAATACGGTATTCCCACCGTTGTAAGCATGAACCCGATCATGATAGACGGAACGGGAATGTGCGGCGGATGCCGGCTTACAGTAGGCGGCGAGACGAAATTCGCCTGCGTGGACGGACCGGATTTTGACGGACATCTTGTAGATTTTGACGAGGCGATGGCAAGAGGCGCGATGTATAAAGGCTTTGAGCGTAAGGCTCACGAACACGCTTGCAATCTGCTCAAGAAGGGAGAGTGAGCGAAATGGCGAATATGTCACTAAAAAAGAACGGGATGCCGTCACAGGCGGCGGACGTAAGAAACAAGAATTTCAGCGAGGTAGCTCTCGGATATACGCCTGAAATGGCGCTTGATGAGGCGCAAAGATGTCTAAACTGCAAGAATAAGCCATGTGTAAGCGGCTGTCCCGTAAACATCGATATTCCCGACTTCATTTCAAGAATCGTTAAAGGTGAGATCGACGAAGCGTATAAGGTTATCGCAAGATCAAGCTCGCTTCCCGCAGTCTGCGGACGCGTTTGCCCTCAGGAAACGCAGTGCGAATCAAAATGCGTAAGAGGCATCAAGGGGGAGCCGGTCGCTATCGGAAGACTTGAAAGATACGTTGCCGACTGCCATAACGCGTCGGAAAACGAAAGCGTCGAGCTTCCGACGCCGAACGGTCATAAGGTGGCAGTTATCGGATCTGGTCCCGCAGGACTTGCCTGCGCAGGCGACCTTGCAAAAACAGGATACAAAGTCACCGTATTTGAAGCGCTTCACGTTGCAGGCGGAGTCCTTGTTTACGGTATACCCGAATTCAGACTCCCAAAAGCGATAGTCGAAAAGGAGATAAGCGGGCTTAAAGCTCTCGGCGTTGAGATAGCGACCAATACGGTCATCGGAAAGACGCTATCCGTAAACGAGCTGATGAATGAACATGGATATGAAGCGGTATTTATCGGCTCGGGCGCAGGACTTCCGAGATTTATGGGTATCCCCGGAGAAAACCTCAAGGGAGTATATTCCGCAAACGAGTTCCTTACGAGAGTCAATCTGATGAAGGCGTATAAGGAGGATTCGTCCACACCTATCCAAAGACCTCGCTCAGC
>SVSQ01000051.1 GCA_015064245.1 Oscillospiraceae bacterium
TATTTGCGGCTGTGATACTTATAGCCGTTATGGCGGTGAGCCTTACGATGTACGGCTGCGCCAAGGAAGGGTGCGAAAACGGTATCCACGATTACACCGTGGATAACCTGTGTTCAAAATGCGGAGACGTCTGGGAATATACGGAAGGGCTGCGGTTCTACGATTATGCGTTTAACGGCGAGTTCGGCGTTATGGCGTACGGGCCGGGTAAAATAGAGAGCGAGCCGAATGTTGTGCTACCGTACGGCTACGAGGGTAAGCCTGTTATCGGAGTGGGTGACGGTTGGTCGCGCAATCTTAAGAGCATAGTTGTTCCCGATAGCGTTAAGTTTATAGATGATTTTGCTTTTGGAAGCTGCCAGGAGCTGACGGATATAACCTTGCCCAAAACCATAGAGCTGATATCTGCGCACGCATTTGAAAATTGTGGTATCTATAACGACGAAAGCAACTGGGAAGACGGCGCGCTGTATATCGACGGTTATCTTGTGGCGGTAAACGATGAGCTTCCAAAGGACTATACGGTGAAAGAAGGCACTATCGCTGTTGCCGGTATGCTTTTCAGTAAAAACGAGAAGCTGGAAAGTATCAAACTTCCGGACAGTCTGAAGGTTATCGGGCATTACGCCTTTAACAAATGTTCAAACCTGAAATCCATAAGCGTGGGCAAAGGATTGAAATATATAAGCTACAATATTCTTGACGGTACGCCTTTCTATGAAAACGAGGAGAATTGGAGCGGCGACGCTTTATATCTTGGGAAGAACCTTATTTATGTGAAGCCTGAGGCTGAAGGAAAGTTTGAGATAAGATCAGGTACGAAGGTGGTGGCGGATAGAGCGTTTTATAATTGCGCCTCTCTTACTGAGGTCATAATTCCGAGGTCGCTTAAGCGGTTAGCAAACACTATGTTTGCCAAATGCGCGGCTCTTGAAACCGTTACGCTCCCAAGGGGTATAACTTATATACCGGATAATGCGTTTTCCGGCACGTCCATCAAAGAGTTCGTTATACCGGATGGCGTTACTTATATAGGCAGCAGCGCTTTTGCAAACAATACGTTTCTGACGGAAATAACTATTCCGGAAACTGTTGAATATATGGGGGCATCCGTTTTCAAATCTTGCCCGGCGCTTGAAAGCGTAGATCTTCCGAGCCGTATCAAACTGATTAACGGAACCATGTTTTACGAATGTATTTCGCTTAAGAGTATAGATATTCCGCAAGGAGTAACGATCATACATAACAATGCTTTTGCGGGTTGTACCTCTCTGAAAAGCGTCATTATTTCGAAAAGCGTTAACGTGATAGGAGAGAGTGTATTTACTGACTGTACTGCTCTTGAAACCGTGGAGATACTCGGAGAGATAACTCACCTTAATAGCATTTTCCATAATTGTACGGCTCTTAAGCGGGTGAGTCTTCCCGCAACTCTGAATACCGTTAAGTCAAACGTGTTCCAAAGCTGCGAGTCTCTTTCCGAAATAGAATTTTCGGGAGTGTTGAATAAGGTCGGAGCTTTTGCCTTCGCTGATAATCCGTTTTATAAAGACGAAAGCAACTGGAGCGGAGATTCGCTTATTATCGGTTCCTGTCTTATAGGCGTAAAAGAAACGGTAAGCGGAGCTTATACCGTTCCAAACGGGGTGGTTTCAATTGCGGACAATGTTTTTGAGAATCGCGCGGATATTACAGAGATCACGTTCCCGTCATCCGTGGAATATATCGGAGATAAGGCTTTTAGCGGCTGCGTTTCTCTGAAAAACGTTAATCTTTCGGATGGACTGACGTCAATCGGCAAAGGTGTATTTTCAGGATGCGGCTCCATTGAGAAAATAGTTTTGCCGGATACCGTTAAAGCGATCGGTGATGGTGTGTTCCAGAGTTGTTCAAGTCTGAAGGATGTGACTTTGCCTAAGGGACTTACACAAGTACCAAACTCGACATTTGCTGACTGCGCTGCACTTGAAAGCATAGCGTTCCTTGAAAATGCAACTACGCTTGAAGATAGGGTGTTCATAAATTGTACAGCGCTGAAGGATATAAAGCTGCCCGACAGTATTACGGTTATGGGGGACGAGGTTTTTAAAGGGTGCGGCAATCTTGAAAGTGTCATTTTATCTGAAAATTTAAAAATATTGAATGCGAAGACGTTTGAAAATTGCGGATCTCTTTTAAGAGTTGAGCTTCCGCAAGGGCTTGAGGTCATAGGATACAGAGTTTTTTATAATTGCGGTAGCTTGAAAAGCATTATTTTGCCGGAAGGATTAACTTTTTTAGGACAGAATGCGTTTAAACATTGCGCTTCTCTTGAAAGTATAACGCTTCCGCAAGGTATTGATACTATACACGATGAGACTTTTTCGGAATGTACCGCGCTGAAAACAGTAGTATTCGGCGGTAAAATCATCAAAATATACAGCCGTGCATTTTCCGAATGCACGTCGCTTGATAACGTATGTATTCCGGAAACCGTTCAGTATGTGGGGAAGGATGTGTTTTTGAATACTCCATATTACAAGGACGGAAAAAACTGGGATAACGACGCGCTGTATCTTGACGGATGGATGATAGGCGTGACGGATAATAACCGTCGGAGCATCGAGGTGAAAGCGGGCACCAAGGCGATGGCAGCAGATCTTTTCTATAATAATAAAACTATAGAGAAGATAGTCATTCCCGCAAGTCTTAAACTGATCTGCAGTTATTCGTTCTATAAATGCGAGCAGCTTGATGAAGCGGTGTTCGAAGATCCGAACGGCTGGAAAGCTGTGCAATATTTGGAAACAATTTTGATTACAGAGCTTAGCGATCCTGCTGACGCCGCTATGCAACTAAGCAAACTGACTGGATATGAATGGGTTAAAGAATAACCCCGATAAAAAAGATCAAGAAAGGATAGGTTATACACGTGAAAAAAGGATTTTGGAAATTATTTGCGGCTGTGATACTTATAGCCGTTATGGCGGTGAGCCTTACGATGTACGGCTGCGCCAAGGAAGGGTGCGAAAACGGTATCCACGATTACACCGTGGATAACTTGTGCTCAAAATGCGGAGACGTCTGGGAATATACGGAAGGGCTGGGGTATGTCGAATATGGCGAGGGCTATCAATTTCAGTACATTCCCTACGACATGACGGTAAAGGATCTCGTGCTGCCGTACGGATATAACGGCAGACCCGTCGTCTATATACACAATGAAGCTTGTAAGGAAAACACCGATCTTGAAAGCGTTACCATACCGGGAAGCGTGAGGTTGATAGATAGCAACGCGTTTTTTAATTGCTATAACCTTAGCGAGATAACTCTGCCTGATACGCCTATTGAGATATGGGCGGCGGCTTTCGGGAATACTGCGTACGTCGAAAACGAGAGCAACTGGGATGGTGATACACTTTATATCGGTAAGCATCTGGTGGCGGTAAAGGAGAGCAAGACAGGGACCTTGAACGTGAAAAACGGAACGCTCAGTATTGCCGCTACGCTGGTTAAATACAACGGATATTCACCAAGGGCTTCCTCCATCAATGTCACGTCGGTCAACGTTCCCGATAGTGTCAAGGTAATAGGCAACTCAGCTTTTTCAGGCTGGAGAGAGCTGAAGAATGTCAAGCTGAACGGAGGATTAGAGAGTATCGGATGTAACGCGTTTTCAAATACCGCTTTCTCAAACAATGAGAAGCGGTGGAAGGACGGTATGCTGTATTACGGAAAGTACCTTTTGCAGGTAAAGGAAGATCTCGGTCCCGTTTGCGTTGTCAAGGAGGGAACGAAGCTGATAGCCGAGGGATGCTTTATCCGTAAAAAGAATTTGACCGAGGTGACGGTCCCGTCGAGCGTTGAATCTATAGACCTTAATACCTTCTTAGAATGCTCAAAGCTTATCAAGGTCAATCTGCCGGATAATTTAAAGCGGATCGGGGCAAGAGCGTTTGAAAATTGCGTAAAGCTGGAGGAGCTTGATTTTCCGAGTCAGCTTGAATATATCGGAGAAAGCGCGTTCATTAACTGCAAAGCGCTGAAAAGGGCTGAGATGGGCGATCTTGTAAAAAACATGGGAACCCATACGTTTTCTAATTGCGAATCGCTTGAGAGCGTCACTCTTTCAAAAAGTCTCGAGTTCATTGGCGCGTATTCTTTCATAGAGTGTCGATCTCTGAAAAACATAATTATACCCGATAGTGTAAAAAGTATAGGGGACCGGAGCTTTTTTAACTGCAGAGCCTTGGAATCCGTCAAGCTTTCCGAGGGGCTCTTGTCTATAGGAGAGGCTTGCTTCGAATCCTGTTATGAGCTTTCGGATATCGCTCTGCCGCAAAGCTTACAGAAGATAGGCAGAGAAGCGTTTTCAGCTTGTGTGAAAATAAAGGAATTCAATATTCCGGGCGGACTGAAGGAGCTGGAACCGTTTGCATTTTCAAGCTGTCACAGCATAACCCGCATAGTTATACCCGAGGGAGTGGAAACTATCGGGCACGGCGTATTTGAATCGTGCAGAGCGCTTGCCGAGGTGGAGATAGCCGATACGGTGACGAGCATCGATAACCGCGCGTTTTCGTATTGCATTGCCTTGAAAAGCATAAGGATTCCGGATGGTGTTAAGTCTATTGGGTACGGATGCTTTGAGAAATGCGACGCTCTTGAAAGCATAGAGATACCAAGTTCAGTAACCAATATAGGTATGGAGGCTTTCAAGAATTGCTCCTCTTTGAAAGGATTGGTTATCCCCGAAAGCGTTACGGAGGTGGGCGCATACGCTCTGCAGAACACGCCGTTCTGGAAGGACGAGAATAACTGGAAAGACGGCGCGCTGTATTACGGTGATATCCTCTTGGAGACGAAGGAGAACGCGCCCTTAGGCGAGGTATATACCGTAAAGGAAGGAACCCGTACGATAGCAGGAAGCGCTTTCCTTGGTCAAACGGCTCTGAAAGAGGTAAATATACCGGAGAGCGTTATTTATATCGGAATGAGCGCGTTTTATGGCTGCAGCTCTCTTGAAAAGATCACGCTTCCGAGCGGTATTACAGAGATCGGCGTTGATTGCTTTTCGAAATGTGAGAAGCTTTCCGAGATAAATATTCCCCAAGGGGTTACCAAGATCGGCTGGAGCGCTTTTATGCTTTGCTCGTCGCTTGAAAGCGTAAATATCCCGCAGGGAGTAACTTCTATAGGTGAACACGCATTTGCCCTCTGCTTTTCTCTGAAGCAGATAGATATCCCCGATACCGTCACCGAAATACAGTACAGCGCTTTTTCGGGATGTGATAAGCTTGAAAGGATCGTAGTTCCGGATAGCGTTACTGTCCTTGGCGAGGGTGTGTTTCGGAGCTGCGAGGCTCTAACGGAAGCGGTTATTTCAAAGAACGTGACAAAAATAAATGAATATATGTTCAGCGAATGCAGCGAGCTGAAAAGCGTTATATTAAGAGGCGAGGTGACGGATATAGCTGAAAACGCTTTCCATTGTTGCTTCAGGCTTGAGGGCATAGAGCTGCCGAAAACCTTGGAAAGCATAGGCGCCAACGCTTTTGCAAACTGCTACGATCTTAAGCGTATAGTTATACCCGAGGGCGTGAGAATGATAAACTCTCATACGTTTTCCGCTTGCAGCGGTCTTGAAGAGGTAGTTGTTTCGGGCGAGATCAGAGCGATCTGCGAGGGAGCGTTTAAAGAGTGTTCTTCGCTTAAAACGGTCAGCTTTGCGGGGGGAGTTCGCATTATCGGAGAGTCAGCGTTCGAGGCTTGCGGCGGGCTGGAGGTCTTTGAATTTCCGAATAATCTCGTTTCAATAGGCGATCAGGCTTTCAAGGATTGCAGTTATCTGAAAAGCGTTACTCTGCCGGAAACGCTCACCGAAGTCGGAAACAGTGTGTTTGCGGGTTGCGACAGACTTGAGAGCGCGTATATTGCCGAAGGTATTACTGAGTTGGACGGCGCTATGTTTTCGAATTGCGGTATGCTGAAAAGCGTGCGCTTGCCGGAAGGTTTGACGGAAATTGGCAGAGAGGTCTTTTATGGTTGCAGAAGCCTTACGGAAATAAATATACCGAAAAGCGTGCAATATATATACCCAAGCGCGTTTATGGGTTGCTCATACTTGGAAAAGATCGATATACCTGAGGGCTGCAGGTATATCGGGGAATATGCTTTCCGTGATTGCGCTGTCCTTACGGAGATAAATCTCCCCGAAAGTATCGAGGATATCGGGCAAGACGCCTTTTTGAATACGGGATATTATTTGGACGACTCCAATTGGCAGGAGAGCGTTCTGTATATAGATAATTGGCTGGTAGATTCAAGACCGGGCGTAGGATATGAGGTTAACGTAAATGAGGGTACCTTCGGAATTGCGGGTTACGCCTTTTATCAAAAGAGCTTTATCAGAAACGTAACCATACCGAAAAGCGTTAAAATTATCTGCCCGTACGCTTTTTGGGAGTGCAAGAATTTAAAGAATATCACGTTTTCAGATACGGAAGGCTGGGGGATCAAGCGCAATTTCAAGGATTCGACCATAGAAACGCGGGCGGGATTAAATGATCCTTTGAAGGCGCAAAGGTTTCTTACTTCAAATGACGCGATGTATATTTGGGTAAATCAGGATTAAACAAAAAAGAGCAAACACAGAGTGTTTGCTCTTTTGAATTTTTACAGTAAACTTACTGCGCCGCGTCAACGATAACGGTGAAGTCGGGAGCCTTCAGAGAAGCGCCTCCGATAAGTCCTCCGTCAACGTTTTCCTTAGCGAGAAGCTCAGCGGCGTTCTTCGCGTTCATAGAACCGCCGTACTGGATAATGCTTGCGTCAGCGACGTCCTGACCGTACATCTTAGCGAGAGTAGCTCTGATGACTCCGCAGGTCTCGTCAGCCTGCTCGGGAGTTGCGGTGAGTCCTGTGCCGATAGCCCAGACGGGCTCGTAAGCGATGATAACGTTCTTCATATCCTCAGCGGATACGTCAGCAAGGTCCAGTTTCGTCTGCATGGAAACCACCTCGTCGGTGATCCCGGAGAGTCTCTGCTCCTTTACCTCGCCTACGCAGAGGATGACCTTCAGACCTGCCGCGAGAGCAGCCTTGGTTCTGAGGTTTACGGTCTCGTCCGTCTCAGCGAAGTACTGACGGCGCTCGGAGTGACCGATGATAACGTACTCAACTCCGCACTCTGTGAGCATCTTCGCGGAGATCTCGCCGGTGTAAGCTCCGCTCTCAGCGAAGTGTACGTTCTCAGCGCCGACCTTGATGTTTGTGCCTTTTGTAGCTTCAACTGCCGTGCAGATATCAACGTAAGGTACGCAGATAACGATATCACAGCCGTTCTTGCCCGCAACCATGGGCTTAAGCTCTTCGATGAGCGCCTTAGCCTCTGCGGGAGTTTTGTTCATCTTCCAGTTTCCTGCGATGACATATCTTCTAGCCATTTTATTTTACTTCCTTAAATTAGATGATTTTTTGATAGACTATGTTACACAATATGGTTGAGTGTTATAAATCTTCACGGGTCGTCGTGGGCGCCGACCCCTACAAAAAGCCAAGAGCTTTCCTCTAAATCAGTAGGGGGCGGCGCCTCGACGCCCCGTTTATTTCACAAATACAACCCCGATTTTTTCAATCGTTAAGTGCTATAGCCATTTAAATATATTGTGCCCGGCTTACTTATTGTTAAGGCAAGCGATGCCGGGAAGCTCAAGTCCCTCGAGGAATTCAAGAGATGCGCCGCCGCCGGTGGAAACGTGAGTCATCTTGTCAGCGTAGCCGAGAGTCTCAACTGCTGCTGCGGAGTCGCCGCCGCCGATGATGGTGATAGCGTTGCTCTCTGCAAGAGCCTTAGCAACGCCGCGTGTTCCGCCTGCGAAGTTTTCCCACTCGGAAACGCCCATAGGACCGTTCCAAACTACTGTGCCTGCGTTCTTAACAGCGTCTGCGTAGATAGCTGTTGTCTTAGGACCGATATCGAGTCCCATCCAGCCCTCAGGGATGCTGTCGCTCTCTGTTACCTTGAACTCAGCTGTTTCGCTGTACTCGGGAGCGATAACGTTATCGCAGGGAAGAAGGAAGTTGATGCCCTTTTCAGCAGCCTTAGCCATAAGCTCCTTAGCGAGATCGATCTTGTCAGCCTCGCAGAGAGAAGTTCCGATCTCCTTGCCGTTAGCCTTGAAGAATGTGTATGCCATACCGCCGCCGATGATGAGCGTGTCTACCTTGTCGATAAGGTTCTTGATAACGCCGATCTTGTCGGAGACCTTAGCTCCGCCGAGGATAGCTACGAAAGGACGCTTAGGATCTGCGAGAGCGCCGCCCATAACGGAGATCTCCTTCTGGATGAGGTAACCGCAAACTGCGGGCATCTCGGGACAGTACTGAGCGATACCTGCTGTTGTAGCGTGAGCGCGGTGAGCGGTACCGAACGCGTCGTTTACGTAAATGTCAGCCATAGCGCCGAGCTTCTTAGCGAAAGCCTCGTCGTTTGCTTCCTCTTCCTCGTGGAAACGAACGTTCTCGAGAAGCATGACCTCGCCTGCCTTAAGAGCTGCAGCCTTAGCCTGAGCGTCCTCGCCGATAACGTCCTTAGCCATGATAACTTCCTTGCCGAGGAGCTCGGAGATTCTCTTAGCCACGGGAGCAAGAGAAAGTTTTGTTACGTCATCTTTTGCCTTTGCAAGAGCCTTTTCTGTTGCCTCAGCCTGCTCAGCCTCGGGAAGAGCCTCGATCTTCTTCTTTTCCTTCTTATCGAGCTTCAGCTTCTCGTTGAAAATATTGTGGGGACGTCCCATGTGGGAGCAGAGGATAACTGCTGCGCCGTTGTCTACGAGATACTTGATAGTGGGCATTGCGCCTACGATTCTCTTGTCGTCGGTGATAACACCGTCCTTCATAGGAACGTTGAAGTCGCATCTTGCGATGACCTTTTTGCCTTTAACGTCAACGTCTTCAATGGTTTTCTTATTGTACATCATTTGCCTGGTATCCTTTCTTTGTGTTCAGCATTTGCCGATATATTATTTGTATATAATATTATCATAATTTTGGTAAATTATCAAGGGGTTTTAATAATTTTTTACGAATTGTACCAATTTTTTACTGTTAGGAAACAGTTTTTTGAATATTTATTTAGTACCGTATAAAAAAACGCCGCGGGTTCGGTTCTGAACCCGCGGCGGGGAAAGTTGATTATTAGATTTTGCCTGATTTGTAATCGTCGATAAGCTTTTTGAGCCCTGTCTTTGCGGGGGGTAAAAGCGCATCGTATTCGGAAACGAAATTGTTTGAGTTTTTCTTTATAATGCCATAGTAAATGCCGCCAATGTCCTGCATAGAAAGAGAGTATTCGTACACGAAATTCTTTGTGAGGACAGATTTGACTGTCGCGTGCTGTCCTGTGATGATATCTACCATCTGAGCAGAGTAATCGTCTCTGTTATAAGCTGTTTTCAGTGCGCTCTCGTAATACGCGGTGTAAACGCGGCGGTAGCTTTCGGAAGCGAGAGCCTCGATAACGGCGCTGAGCTCCTCGTTGGTTCTGTCAATATCTGTGGATACGGGGATGCAAACAACAGCGGATGAGTTGTGTATGAAGGAAATATACGTATCCTGCTCCTCGTCCCATTTCGGATAGGGAAGGATACCGAAATCCGATTTCATCTCACGCATTTCCGCGTCCATGAGAGTGTTCAGCCCGCGCAGGAAGAACAAGCTTCTTCCATTTGTGAACATAGCCTTTGAATCGGGATCGGTACCTCTCTTTGGCCACCAGGAAAGCGTTCCTTCATTTTCAAAATAAAGCTCGTAAAGGGCGTTCATGAAATCCACGGCTTTGTCGTTTCCGGCTAAGTTGAATATGGGCATTCCGTAATCGTCTCTTTCATATCCGGTAAGCCCGACGCCGTTCTGTAGCCAGTGGATCTCCTGACCGTTGACGGGCACGAAGCCGTAAATATCGTTTGATCCGTCGCCGCCTTTTTCGATCTTACCCTTTTTTACGAGACGGGTGAATTCTTCAAAGGTCCACTTGCCGTCCAAAACTTTAGTGTAAAGCTCGTCGGGGTTTCCGGGGGTTACGTACTGATCGTAAAGATCTTTGTTATAGTACACAGCGCCTGCCCATGCGAAGCAGTTTATGGAGATATCACCGTAAAGAAAACGATAATTATAATTATCAACGGCGAGCTCCATTATAGCGTCGGTCGCCCACCAGCGTTCTTCGATATCTATGTAATTGGAATCATTGAGGTTGTGGAAGTAATTGTAAGAGTTAGTAGCTACGACGGCGTTGTTCAATGTGAACAGAAGCTCCCAGGCTGCCGACATAGTCTGAACGTCGCGGCGTATGGTCTCACCGTAGGACGTCCAGTTGGTGCCGTCCAGCTTAAAGTAATCGAAGTTTACGTTAAGGCGCTCCTGGACGAGAAGATTTCTTTCGTGGATCTTGGAATAAACGATATCCGTGCTTTCTTTGTTTCCTATCAGCGCTTCTTCACCGGTAGAGGTGTAAGTATGAGCGATAGTGATTGTCTGAGCGCCGAGGTCATAGCCTTCCGGGATACTGTCTGCCGCGGTCTCACGAGTGAGGTCATCGTAAACGAATTTTCCATCGGGGGTGACATCATCGTTGGGTTTGCCGCCGCACGCGACAAGGAGAGGGAGAAGCATACAGAAGCAAAGAGCAAGGAGCAAAAAGCCGGTCTTTTTCATAGCGGTATTTTCCCTTCATATAAAAATATAGTAAATTTATTTAAGTATAACATAGAGTTAATGATATGTCAAGGGGAATGAATATAATCGCAATAAATAAAATTTATTATGAATATAACGAAAAAATATACTGAAAAAGGGGTATATAATCTTGACAAAACCAGATAAATGCCGTATAATAAATAATGTTGGTTGTACGGCCGCGTGAAAAGCGGCGAAAAGCTGAGTGGATAATTATACTGTTTTTACTCGAACGGAAATAAGCCCGTTTAGCCACAAGTAACAAATAACAAAAATATATTTTAGAATTAGGAAGGTATCCGAAAATGAGTTTTAAGAATCAGTATCTTAACGAACTTATGGAAAAAGTTATCAAGAGAAACGCAGGCGAGCCTGAGTTCCATCAGACAGTCCGCGAGGTTCTCGAGTCCATCGAGCCCGTGCTGGAGCAGAGTCCCCAGTACATTACCAGCGGAGTTATCGAGCGTATGGTTGAGCCTGAAAGAATTATAAAGTTCCGCGTTCCGTGGGTTGACGACAGCGGCAAGGTTCAGGTTAACCGCGGTTTCCGTATCCAGTTCAACAGCGCTATTGGTCCTTACAAGGGCGGTCTTCGTTTCCACCCCTCTGTAAACGAGAGTATCATCAAGTTCCTCGGCTTCGAGCAGACTTTCAAGAACTCTCTTACGTCTCTGCCTATGGGCGGCGGTAAGGGCGGCGCGGACTTCGATCCTCAGGGCAAGTCCGACGCAGAGGTAATGCGTTTCTGCCAGAGCTTTATGACAGAGCTTCAGAAGTATATCGGCGCAGATACAGACGTACCTGCAGGTGACATCGGAGTCGGCGCGAGAGAGATCGGCTACCTCTTCGGTCAGTACAAGAGACTGCGCGATGAGTTCACAGGAGTTCTGACAGGTAAGGGCATCTCCTACGGCGGTTCTCTGATCCGTCCCGAGGCTACGGGCTACGGAGCTGTTTACTACACAGTTGAGATGCTGAAGCACTTCGGTGACGATATCAAGGGCAAGACTTTCGCGATCTCCGGCTTCGGTAACGTTGCTTGGGGTACTGTTCAGAAGGTAACGGAGCTTGGCGGTAAGGTAGTTACCATCTCCGGTCCCGACGGCTACATCTACGATGAGAACGGTATCAACACTCCCGAAAAGATCGCTTACATGCTTGAGATGCGCGCTTCCTGCCGTAACAGAGTTCAGGATTACGCAGACAAGTTCGGCGTACCCTTCTTCGCAGGTCAGAAGCCTTGGGGCGTAAAGGCTGACATTCTCATGCCTTGCGCAACTCAGAACGAGGTAGACGTTAAGGAGGCAGAGGCTATCATTGCGAACGGCGTTAAGTACTACGTTGAGGTCTCCAATATGCCTACAACAAACGAGGCAGTTGCGCTTCTTAAGTCCAAGGGCGTTATCGTTGCTCCTTCCAAGGCAGTTAACGCAGGCGGCGTTGCAACTTCCGGTCTTGAGATGTCTCAGAACTCCATGCGTTACAGCTGGACCGCAGAAGAGGTTGACGAGAAGCTCCATCAGATCATGAAGAACATCTTCAGCGCTTCCGTTGCAGCCGCTAACAAGTACGGTCTGGGCGACGACCTGGTTGCAGGCGCTAACATCGCAGGCTTCCTTAAGGTTGCCGACGCTATGCTGGCTCAGGGCGTTTGCTGATTTAAAAATAAGTAAAAACAAAAGCGTTTATGGCTCAAAGGTCATAAACGCTTTTTTGTGTTAATTATTATTTTCAAAATGCTCGAATCCGGTTGTATCAAAAAGATCGTTTACAGTGACGCCCAAAACGTTTGCCAGCGCATATAATTCTATATCTGTCACGGTTCGGGATTTATCCTCAATGCGAGAAATTGAACCGCGGCAGATGTAAACGCCCAAAAGCTCCAATTTATTTGAAAGGTTCTGTTGGCTCATTTTTTTCTCTTTTCGGTACTTTTTCACCAGATCTCCAATCATATTCATCTGTGCGCCTTCGATTATTCTTGCCATTCTTTTTTCTCCATTTTTATATATTTGTCTTGACATAGGACGAAATATATGATATACTATTTCCAGATTTGTTTTGTCTTATCATAAGACAAAACGGAAATATTATTTAGAAGAGGTGTAAAAAATGGCAATTGAAGTAAAAAGCGTAGATGTAAAAAACGAATACGAAAGCGAAAGTATTCGTTTGCATCAGGATTTTGGGTGGACTTTTAAAAGCAGTCAACGTGTTTTTAATCAAAACACCCGTTTAGAAAACCGCAATGACGGTACTCACGCAGTAACGGAAACGGTGGATTTTACCAAGTTGGTTTTCGAAAGAGATACTAATATGAAAAATTATGATGCGCTCAAGAGATTGGACGAAGAGTATTTTACTAAGGTTGAGTATCTGGCTTCGAGAGGACGGCCGAAATATACTTCATCTATATCGATTGAAGATTGGGCAAAACAGGAAAAACCGGATTGTAGTACGGATTCCATTTTTTCATGGGCTATTGCACTGACACTTGTTTCTACGGTGGCTTTTATTGTGATAGAAATGATATCGTTTGGTACTAATTTATGGAAGTCTATGGGATGGTTACTTCCCGCTGGTTTCATTGGATTTATATTTTATAAGATAGCTAACCCTATTGCTAAAACGGTTGCTTTAAATAAGGCATTGAAGAATATTCAGCCATATCGTCAACGTTTAGAAGGTTGGTATAATAAAATGCGCGAAGACGCAGAGGATTTCGAAAAAGCAATGGCGAGAGTAGAGCAAATCCGTGAAGAAGTTGCGGCTATAGAAAAATAAAATGCTTTGTTAAGCAAATAAAAAAGCGTTTATGGCTCAAAGGTCATAAACGCTTTTTTTATTTGCTATGTCATTCAATATGATTGATAAATTGGTGTTTGTCGGTGTGTTTGCACAAACCAAAGCCTCTCACTACGTTCGGCACCTTCTCCCACAGGAGAAGGAATTTTGTAACATAATATCGAGATTTATTTACGCGTACTTTCTCTTATGGCAATAGACGTAACCTGCGCCGACGAGGATCAGCGGAACGATGGTTATCGCGCCGAGGAAGATATATACCGCGGTGGGAGTCGCGTCAAGGAATACGGGAGTGACCACGGAGGGCTCGATCTGCATATCGCCCGCGGGAGCGAAGCTTTCGGTGACGGCGTTCATAAAGAGAAGCTTGTTGCCGAAGCCTGTGTAATAATCGTAATCGTCGTAGATTATAGCGGAAGAGGGAAGCCAGACGAGACTGCCGCCCTTTGCGTTTGTGGCGGAAGCCGCGGCGTAATACTGACCGCGAACGTCGGTCTCGGCGTTGAAGGTGGTATCTCCGTCAACGATAGCGGATTTGGTGTACGCCTGCTTTGAGGTCGTCAGTATAGGCGTTACCGTAACGCCTGCGGGGAGACTCTCTGTCTGAGAGATAGCGTTCGTGCCGCCAAGCAGCACGAATGCCGCCTCTCCGACCGCTTTGTCGTAGCTTTCGGAGGAGATATCGGGGCAGATGATGGTGTTGTAGCCCTCGAAGCAGTAGCCCTGCGCGTCGTCAAACAGATATGCGGGGGTGCTGGTCAGACCGAAAAGCTCGGTGAACTTATAAAGCTCGGTGTAGTTCGTGCCGTACATAGTTCCGAGGATAACCTTGCCGCCGTTTTCGGTGTACGCGGTGAGCTTTTGACGCTCAAGCTCCGTTATGTCGCTGTTAGGTAAGAGCAGAATGCCGTCGCAATCCGCGGGGATATCCTTTTCAAGAAGAGAAAGCTCGCTGAGCGCTACGCCGCTCTTCATCAGACGCATGAGAACGTCGGATGAGAGGGGAAGCTCCTTGTGTCCCTTGAGCATATAGACGTTTTTGATCTCGTCAGAGGTGACGTAACGGATAGCCGATGAGATCATCTCCTCGTACTGATAGCCGTCGTAAATGTTGAGTATAACGCCGTACTGCGCGAGGAAGTCGTTGAACGTACCGGTTATTACTCCCTGCTGGTAGTAATAATTATAGTAGTTCATTGCGTTCGTAAGAGCTGTGTCGCCGAAATAGAAGAGATTGAAGTAGGGGATACAGAGGGAGCGCTTTTCGCTCTTTACGATAATGTTTCCCGTCTGTGGGGATGAGGTGAATCCGCTGATGAATTCCGCGTCCTTCTCCATGTCCAGAACGTGGACCTTGACGCTACTGTTCAGCGCTCTGTATCTTTCCAGCACCGTTACCATAGTCTCGTTGGATTGATTGGAATACATCATAATGTAGATATCCACGGGCTCCTTCAGAGCTTTTACTTCGCTTACCGTGTTTTCGCCCAGCGTATACATTCCGTAAGGAGTCGTATCGTATTTTGTCAGATTTGAAGGGAGCAGCGCTATCAGCGCGTTTACCGCAATAAGGATTACCGCCGCGGCGATACAGATGACTGCCGCGGATTTTTTGTGCCCGAGGCGGGCGGTGAGCTTGTTAAACATGATCTTTTTTACTCCTTTCCCACCTATCAGTTGTAGCGCTTTCTTTCAAGGCTTACCCGCGTGAAGATCAGCATGGCGGCGCTGAAAGAAAGGAGCATGATTATTGCGGACAGCTTGTAAAGTCCCTTGATGAAGCCGTCGTAGGCGCCGAGAATGGAGAGATAATTCAGCGCGGTTTCAAAGAGCGAGCCGAACTTTGCGGGGAGCGCGAATCTTATCACGAGCAGCAGGATCTCGCAGCCTGCCACAAATCCTACGGTAAAGAACTCCGATCCGGAGACGAAATAGACCGCGATTGCAAGGAGCAGTACGATGACCGAAAGTCCCGCGAAGGAAACGAAGCTGTCTATGGGGAGCAGGGGAGAGAAGGTTCTTGCGAGGTACATACAGACCAGGGTAAGATAGGTAACTCCCGAGCAGATCAGCTTTCCCTTTGTAACGGATGAGATAAAGATGCCGAGAAGCGCAAGAGCCGCGGTGACGAGAGCGTGACCGAAAAGTCCTGCGTAAGCGGAGAGAAAGTCTGTGTCTCCGAAGAAAGAGAACACGGGGGGGAGCAGAGCGAGGAATACCACGGGGATCATAGATACCGTAAGTACCGCAAGGGCTTTACCGAACATAACGTGAGTTCTGTTGCCTACGATGGAGCACAGCATCTTGTCAAAGCCGCTTTTGCTGTCGGGGGCAAAGGTGCAGACAGTGAGAAGAGGCAGGCAGATCATAAAGACCAGAGAGCAGAATTCAAAGGTATATTCCAGGTTCATATACCCGTTATAGAAATTGAAGAATGAAATGTAAAGTCCGTCAAGGAACAGAGAAAGTCCGAGGAACAGATATCCTCTTATGGACGTGAATATAGATCTCAGTTCAAGAAGATAAACCGATTTCATAGCGTTATTACACCGCGCCTTTCTGTGAAGATTTTAGTTTTTCGAGGAGAAAAGTGTGCTTTCGCCGTCGTCATCATCATCATACGATTCGTAGGAATGACCGAACAGCGCTCTGCGTTTTTTCTCTTTTTCCTCTTCCGAGAGAGCTTTGCGGGGGGCTTCGTCCGAAACGTTTTTATCTTCGTCCCCGTCACCGTCGTCATCGGTCTCGTAAACGTTATCTTCCTCGTGAGTGAATGTGAGCTGATCCTTGAGCTGATTGAGTGTCTTTATCTCTGCTTCAGCCTTTTCGTCCTCGTACGCCATGCGGAGCGCGTTTTCCTTTTCGGTGAGAACGGTAACGAGCTGCTTGAGATCGTCGCCCTCCGACTTCATTTCAAGGAGCGCAAGACCGTTTGCCGCGACTGCGTTTCGGATCTCCGTTTTTTCGCTTTCGGAAACGCTGAGAACGCATTTATAAGTTCCTTTGCGTACGGACTGCAGTATCTCCGCCCCGTACTTTTCAAATATGGCTTTGACCTTTTCCCCGTCGCCCTTGACCTTGACGGTGAGAGCGCCTTCCTTTTCGGTCTCGGCTATCATATTTTCGGAGCTGCCGAAAAAGAGCTGCTTGCCGTTAAGAAGGACGAGGGTATGGTCTGCGTAAGTGCGCGCCTCGGAGACACGCTCGCTTGTGAAGATCACGGGCGTTTCCGCGGATAACTCCTCGATGAACGCGAAGATATCCTCAGATTCCTCGAATGTGAGGGCAAAGGACGGAGCTTCCAGCAGAAGAACGTCGGGCGAGTAGATCAGCTCCGCGATGACCGCGGTTTTATAGCGCATGAGGTTTGAAAGGGATGAGACAGAGCGTCCGTAGACGTCTCCGAGCTTTTCCTTCAGCTCGTCCGCAAAGAAGGGCACTCCCTTCGCTCTCATAACGAATCCGATGTACTCCGATACCTTCAGATTACTTGGCAGGGGAGCGCCTTTTGCGACGTAACCGCACACAGCCTCGCCTGTAAGAGAACCGCTGCAGAGCGCTTTCTGACCGCTGATCGCGGTAAGCAGCTCATTTTTATCCTTATCCGCAGGAGAGAGTATGCACATTATTCCTTTTTCAAATGAAAAATTAACATCTGTAAACGTTTTTGTTTTGGTAATATTTTCGGCTGAGATCACTTTTGTCTGTTTCCTTTCGCCTAAATTTATATAATAATTCAAATATATTTTATAACATCATTGTGAAAGAGATGTGATTAAAATGGAAATCTTTATTGAACAGGGCAGGCTCCTGGCTGCAGAGGATCATTTTGTTTGTGAAAATTTTGTTTTTTTGTTTAAAGTTTAAGAAATATATAAAGCTTCTCCCCGCGACAGCGTTTTTCTGCCGCGGGGAGAAGCTCCTTCTGCGAATAATGCGAAAATTCAATAAAAAATCAAATATGTATCATAACTATTAAAACTAATCGCTCTGTCACACTATATGGATGATAATTTCAAATTTTGATTTGTAGGTGCGTTTGCAAACATTTTTATACAAACACACCCTTAATGTTTGTAGGGACCGGCGTCCTCGACGGTCCGCATAAACAAAGCGTAAATCTTACGGACCGTCGAGGACGCCGGTCCCTACATTTATAAGAGGAA
>SVSQ01000052.1 GCA_015064245.1 Oscillospiraceae bacterium
ATGAGCTCTTATCTTTGGCAAAATGTTCGTCGAGAAATGAATTTGTTGCCAAGGCAATCGAGCGATATATCGGAGAGCTTGCACTCGGTGGTGGCAATTCTTTTGTCACGAAAGCCCTCGCGGATTCTATTCAAATAGCATGCGCAGATAGCCTCGGAGGTATCTCAACTGCCATGTTTCGCTACGCGGTTTATGCGGATATGATGGTTCGTCTTGTCGCTTCTTGCATGGAGGTTGAGCCCGGAGAGCTCGATGAGATTCAGCGTCAGGCTTACAATAATGTGCGCAGAACGCGCGGTAAAATTTCTCTTGAGGAAACACTACGGCACACAAAGATCAAGGAGCTTGAGGATGACAATTAAAAAATTATGGAAACGAGTATGTTGTCTGTTTCATGACGACCGCACCCGTCTTCGTGAGGGAGAACACATCGAAGATTGGGAAGAAGTTCAGCGTAAGCGCCGTGAGATAGAAGCGGAAAAGCAGAGAAAAGAGGACGAGCTCCTCTCCACTTGGTTCGTCCGTGACGAGTATATCAATGCCGGATGGTTCAAAAGAATTCTGCTTACCATTCAGTTTTTATTTCGAGATACACACGGCAAGACAGGATACCAAGACCCAGAAGCATTCGCCCGTTACTACGAAGCGCAGAAGGAAAACTACGTTGGTCTTCAGAGTGAGCATGAGATCAGCGGTAAGGTCTATCATGTGACAAATTATCTTGACCGAAGCAAAGAAGCTACGGCATTTGATAAAATAGACGAGCTGATTGACCGAAACAGATGACGATTATGAGATGTTACTTTACTCTTAACGTTTCGAAAAACGCTGGATATATGAAAACCTTTGTGGTACTATATGCTTGTAGCTTATTCGGTTGTTTTGTAAAACAAATGGTTTAAGAGTAGAAAGGAGAACAACCATGCACGAAACAAACGAAAAAATTACAGCATTATATTGCAGACTCAGCCATGAGGATTCGGTTCAAGGTGAGTCAAACAGCATTCAAAATCAAAGAAAGATCCTAACGGATTATGCCAAGAGCAAGGGCTTCTGCAACACGAAATTCTATATTGACGATGGCTTCAGCGGTACGAATTTCAACCGTCCCGGCTTTGAAAGTATGATGGCAGACATGGAAGATGGCAAGATCGGTATCATTATCGTCAAGGACTTGTCCCGTCTTGGAAGAAATTATATTGAAACCGGACGCTATATTGAACTGACTTTTCCCGAATATGACGTTCGCTTTATTGCTATCAACGATAACTACGATAGCCTTCACAGCGAGAACGAGCAACAGCTTGGCATCATCAATATCTTCAACGAATGGCACGCTCAGACCACAAGTCACAAGGTCAGAGCCACTTTTCAGAGCAAAGCCAAGAGAGGTGAACGCCTTGCGACAAACGCGCCATACGGATATATCAAGGATCCCGATAACCCCGGACACATTATCCCCGATCCCGATACCAAGGATATCGTTATCCGTATCTTCCGAGAATTTCTCAAGGATCCAAATCTCAAAAAGATAGCCAAGGGCTTACAGAACGATCAGATCATCACGCCCGGACAATACCTGTATCAGAAGTACGGATACGTTCACAGCGGTGTTGACATCACCGATCCTTATCGATGGTCAAGCACTACGATACGTTCCATCCTACGCAATCAGGATTATATCGGCAACACCGTCAACTGTAAGACGAAGATTAAGTCATTCAAGGTCAAAAAGCAGATACGCTTGCCCAAGGAAGAATGGTTGGTATTCGAGAACACGCACGAAGCTATCGTCAGCAAAGCGGATTTTGAAACGGTTCAGCTGATCCTTGATGGTCGCAATCGTCCCGATAAGACGGGCAAGGTGGATATCTTCCACAATGTTATCGCCTGTGCGAGTTGCGGAAATCGAATGTACCTTCACAGAGCCAAGACCATGCGTCCCGAAGAAAACTATTATAGCTGTGGATACTATCAGCGAAAAGGCAAAGACAGATGCTCGGCACATCAGATCAACGCCATGGCACTTGAGCAGATCGTCCTTCAACAAATACGCTGGGTAACAGAGCTTGCGAGAGAGAATCCAGAGATCTTTTATGAGAAAGCTCGTGCCAAGAAGCGCGATGAGGACGATAAGAAGCTCAAGGCTGTCAAGGCAGAGATCGTCAAAACAAGAAAACGCATAGACGAGCTTGACCGTATCATTCAAAAGCTCTACGAGGACAACGTCAGCGGACGTATTACGGATGAACGTTACGACAAGATGGCACAAAGCTACGAAGCGGAGCAATCAACACTAACAAAAAAGCTCGTCGAGCTTGAAGAAGCCGAAGCGAGATATGGTGAGGAAAGAAATTCGATTGACGATTTCATTGCCAATGCAAACAGATTTATTGATATTCAGGAGCTGACTCCCGAGATCGTACACTCATTCATATCCAAGATATACGTCTACGAGAAAAAGGAAAAGTGGTCACGCACCGAGGGCAACGATATCGACATCGTATTCACCGTAGGATTCAGAGAACAGCATACCGTGAGAACATCCGATGCCATTGCATCATAAGCCCTCAAAAACAGAAATACCGAGGCAAATCAATGCCTCGGTACTTCCGCCGCCTATTTCTCCGCTAAGAATGCAGAGAGCAAGGTTCGCTTTTTTTATTGCAAACAGAAAATCAATCCGTTTTATTCATAAAAAAGGATTGAAAAGCGCCGCGTTTTGTGATACAATGGATTAAATATTACTTTTGAACTCAACAACGGAGCTGGATCATATATGTCAAAAATCAAAGCATGGCTGAAAAAAGAACGTCTGCAGAGCGCGATCTTGCTGAGAAGTATACCTGCAACCGTCATGACGTTATTCGTCGTAAGCGTTATCTGTATGAATCTGCTGGCAAACAAAACTCTTCTGCAGCTTGACTGGATAGCCCTTGACGGCGGTATACTTATATCCTGGCTATCATTTATGTGCATGGACGTCATAACCAAGCATTTCGGCCCCGCGGCGTCTAACAGAATCTGCATCCTCGCCGCAGCAATAAACCTGCTGACCTGTCTTATATTCTTCATCGCCAGCGCGATACCCTCGAATGCAGGCGATTACAGCGTTTTCGACGGCATCTTCGGCGGAACGTGGTTTATCCTGCTGGGAAGCACCGTGGCGTTTATCTCATCCGCCATCATCAATAATATGCTCAATTTCACCATCGGAAGCGCTTTCAAGAATAATCCCGACGGAAAAACTGCGTACGCTATGAGAACCTACGTCTCTACATTCATCGGTCAGTTTCTTGACAATTTTATCTTTTCGCTGATCGTCTTCGTCGGATTCGCGCCTGTCTTCTGGAACGGATTCCATTGGTCCGTGCTTCAATGCGCTATGTGCGCGCTGACGGGAGCTGTGGCTGAGCTTATAATGGAGATAGTATTCTCCCCCCTCGGATACAGGATAGTGACCGAATGGAAAAAGAATAACGTCGGAAAAGAGTATCTTGATTTCGTTGAAGAAAGGACTGAGGCTTAAGTTTGAAAATAAATTTTCAAACACGCCTTTTGTGCCTTTTGAGCCGTAGATGATGACTCAAAAGGTACAAAACGCTATTTGGCGTAAGAAAGGAATGGTCATAAAAATGAAAGTATTGATAACGGGAACATCCCAAGGAATAGGAAAAGCCATCGCAGAGCTGTTTTTGGAAAAGGGCCATACCGTGATCGGCATCGACAGACAAACGCCAAGCATCACGAACGCTCGCTACACTCACTATACGCAGGACATCCGGGACTACGCGTCTCTGCCCGATATAACGGACGTAAATATTCTTATAAATAACGCCGGCACGCAAAACGAAGCGGATATCGACATAAATCTTAAAGCGCTCATTCACATGACCGAAAAATACGGTATTCAGGAAAACATACGCTCCATTCTGAATATCGGTTCGGCAAGCGGACATACGGGCGCGGAATTTCCCGAATACTGCGCAAGCAAGGGCGGCGTTATCGCGTACACAAAAAACGCCGCGCTCCGCGTCGCGAAATTCGGCGCTACCTGCAACAGTCTCGATCCCGGCGGAGTCATAACCCCACTTAACGAATGCGTTATGAGCGATCCTGAGCTTTGGGCTCAGATCATGGCTGAAACACCGCTGAAAAAATGGGCGACCTCCGAAGAGATCGCCCATTGGGCTTATTTTTTAACCGTGACCAACACCTTCTGCACAGGGCAGAGCATCCTCGTCGACGGCGGCGAATCCATAAATTTCAACTTCGTCTGGAAGGATTAGGGGTTCTCCCGCCTGCCTTTAACCGTTTCGATAGGTTATCTTCAAATTCGGGCAATTTTCAAAGGCATCCTCTGCCACCTCAACGCCCTTTGGAAGGCTGACGCTCTCAAGAGCGGTACATTCGGCAAACGCCTTTTCCTTAATAACCTTGACGCTCTGAGGAATAAACATCTCACGCAGGGATCTGCATCTGAAAAACGCGTGATCTCCGATATAGGTAACGCTGTCAGGTATCGCTATGCTTTCCAGCGACTCGCAATCTCTGCAGGCGATACTGCTTATCATCGTGACCGTATCGGGAAAACTTATACTTTTAAGGCTTTTAAATCCGTCCAGTCCCGAAAGAGACGTGATATTTCCCAGAGTCAGGTGGGTAAGAGAGCTCGGAACGGATACGCTTGGAGACAGAAAACGGTATACAGTGTAGCTTTTTTTGCCTAAGTCCGGAAATAAAACACGGTATACAGGGTCACTGTTTTCGCTGTAACCGTAAAAAATTCCTGCTATATCCCCCGCGTAATATACGCCGTTTCCGTCCGAAATGAAGATAGGAGAGTTCACTATCGGAATGCGAAGCTCCTCAAGACTGCTGCATCCTGCGATTATACCGGAACCGAAATAAGTGATGCTATCGGGAATATAGATCCGCTTCAGGTTTTCGCACTGCTCGAAAGCGTCGTACCCAATGCTTTCCACTCCTTCGCAAAGAACGAGCTCGACAATAGACCTGCATTTTTTGAACGCCATCGCGCTGATGACCTTCGTGCCGCTTTTAACCGTGTAGCGCGGCGGGACGTTATTCCTCGCCTTCAGCAACGTATTTCCCAGATACACCACGCCGTCTTCCAGAACGGCTTTATCGCTTTCATCCTCTTCGGGCAACGCTTTTGCATCCGACTGATCAAAATCCGCGCTCGGTACTATTTTTCCAATTACCGTCTCTTTGCCCGTATTTATAACGCATTTGCTGTCGTCGTAGAAATACAGGTTATCTTCGCAGAATTCAACGTTTTTCAGCGACTCGCAACCGTTAAACGCGCTTTCGCTTATGCTCTCGACGCTCTCGGATATATACACTCTTTCCAGAGATCTGTAACCCTCAAAGGCGTCTTCGATTATATGCTGTACTCCGTTTCCGAGCAGTATGGTCTTCAGAGAGAGCGGGATATAATACGTCGATTTGCGGTTGCGCCGTCTCTCAACGGGATAGCTGTTCTTGTAACACTCGGTGCCGAAAAGATAGCTCGGCTCAAAGGCGTACTCGCCGTTTTCAAAGTCGGAGCCGCCGATGTATCCCATTCGTATCTCTTCCAAAGCGTGACAGCCCGACAGCACAGAATCCCCCATATCAGGGACGTTTCCCGCAATATCCACGGTTTTGAGATTCTCACAGCCCTTGAAGGCTTCGCGTCCTATTCGCGTTACGCTTTCGGGAATATATACGCGGGTAAGAGTTTTGCAGTTTTTGAACGCCTGAGCGGAGATATTTTTCGTGCCTTCCTTTATTATCGCGCAGGTGCAGGAAAACTTATCCGTAGCCTTCACCAGCGTGCTTCCGACGTACATTATCTCATTTTCGTGATTCAGAATTTCCGCGCCGTCTAGGTCTGCGCTTCCGACACCGCGAAGGATGACCTGCTGAGTTGACTTTTCTATGATGCAGTTTCCCGCGCTGTAATACTCCTCGTTGTCCTTATCCACAGTAATAGTCTTCAGCTTTTTGCACCCTCTGAAGGCGTCCTTGCCGATGAACTTGACGCCTGCGGGGATATATATGCTTTCCAGCTCGGAGCAGAATTCAAAAGCGCATTCGTGGATCTCCTCGACCGTATCGGGAATGACTGCGCGCTTAATAAATTCGCAGGCAAGGAACGCGTACTTGGTTATGTATTTGATTCCGCTTGGAATGACGACCTCTTTGCTATCGCCTTCGTAGCTGATAAGATATGCGTTCTTTTTCTTTTCCTCACGGGGAAAAACGCTCTCTTTTCTACCGCCTTCGTATCTGATAAAAGGTGCGTTCTTTTTTTCATCATAAGGTATCTTAACGAGAAAATCCTTCCCGAAACTGTATCTGTCATACACCCCTGCTGCTGCCGCTTTGGTAATCATCATAACCTTCACCAATTACTTCTTTCATCGCTTTTTATCATACTATATATTATAAAGTAAAATAGAGATTTTGTCAAGTGATGGGAATAAAAAACATTTTTGCTGTATTATTATCATTAAAAAGGAGACGTTCTATTATGAACAAGATCATCGTTGATTCCTTCGTCAAGGATTTTTCTCTGACCGCCGACAAGTTCTTCACAGAGGTATTCGTAAACAGAGTTACCGCAGTAAACGCGGCTTACGGCTATCTTTACGAAAAGGGTATCCTGAAAAAGGTCTCTTTTGAGTATCTGGAGTTTGACGGCTGCGTTATGTTCGCCCTTGATACGGATAAGCTTCTGCCATACCGAGAGGAGATGGAAGCCTCCGGCGTTCAAGGCATGGATACTGCTTGCTCCCATATATTTGACCAGGAATACACACCTTGCCTTTACAGCGGAGCGGTGGAGCTGACCTGGACTATGAGTACATACCGCGAGTTCGACGGAACCACGGAGCGCTCATGGGAGATCGAGCCTTGCCGACATATGGAGTCGCATCAGGTTTTGGACGTTCTTGATATACGTCAAAAGCAAGGCGTTTGCGAGGCGGTCAAGTATATTTTCAAGCTTCTCCGAGAGAAAAAGATCTGAGATCTACGCCAAAACTTTTGTGTAAGAAAGGAACTGTCCGCAATATGAAAGACGTTCTTATAACAGGCGCGTACGGCGGAATGGGACGCGCCTCCGCTCAGCTTTTAAGCCGTCGCGGGTACCGCGTTTTCGCCCTTGACAGAAAGACCGAAGCTCCGCAGGAAAATATTATTCCCATAGAAGCGGATATAACCTCTGAATCAAGCGTTATTTCCGCCATGGAAAAGGTACGCTCCTACACTTCAGATCTCAGCGCCGTAATCCATTTTGCCGGGATATATATGCTTGATTCCCTTGTTGAAATGGACAGCGGGGATTTTCAGCGAATTTTCGACGTAAATCTGCGCGGCGCCTTTCTGATCAACAAGACATTTCTGCCTCTTTTAAGTAAGGGCAGCCGTATTCTGATAACCACCAGCGAGCTTGCGCCCCTCGATCCCCTGCCTTTTACGGGTATCTACGCCGTAACGAAAGCCGCCCTTGACAAGTACGCCTATTCGCTGAGAATGGAGCTCCAGCTTCTCGGGATATCCGTTTCGGTACTGCGCGCAGGCGCCGTAGCAACGGGAATGCTAGGCGTATCAACGGACGCGCTTGACCGTTTTTGCGAAAAGACCGCCCTCTACACCTGCAACGCCGACAGATTCAAAAGCATTGTAAACCGCGTGGAAGCGCGTTGCATCCCTCCCGAGAGAATAGCGAAAAAAGCCGTCTCTATCATAAATAAACGCGCCCCCGCCTTTGCATACACCATAAACCGCAATCCTCTGTTGCTTCTTCTGAACGTACTGCCAAAGCGTTTGCAGCTGTGGGCGATACGGTTGATTTTGAAATAAAACCGCCGTTTGATCTCACCCGCAGATCGAGTTTTTGAAAAATCAACAAAAAAAGCCGAGACCGTTTTCGAATTTCGGTGTAAGAAAGGACTGTCAATAATGAAACTTCTTCTTAACGCATTGATCAAATTCACCTTAGGACTTGCTCTCGTGCTTGCCCTGATATTTCTCCCCGCGGGCAGCTTCGCTTACATAAACGGCTGGCTGTTCCTCGGACTTTTGTTCATCCCAATGCTGATACTGGGCGCCGTTATGTTTATAAGATCACCCGCGCTGCTGAAAAAACGCTTATCCGCCAAAGAAAAGGAGTCCGCGCAGAAGGGCGTCGTGGCTGTCTCGGGACTTCTGTTCGTAGCGGGATTTATCGTTGCGGGACTCGATCACAGATTCGGCTGGTCGGACGTTCCGCTCTGGGCTGTTGTATCCGCCTCGGCGGTCTTGCTCATATCCTACGCTCTCTACGCCGAGGTCATGCGTGAAAACGCATATCTCTCAAGAACGATCGAGGTACAGAAAGATCAAAAGATCATCGACACGGGGCTTTACGGCATCGTTCGTCACCCGATGTACGCGGCGACCGTGTGGCTGTTTCTCGCCATTCCGATAGTTTTGGGCTCACTTTGGTCTCTGCTCTGCTTTTTCCTTTACGTTCCCGTCATCGCCGTACGGATACTGAACGAAGAAAGGGTACTTTCATCGGGACTTGAAGGATACGTGGAGTATAAAAAGCGGGTGAAATACAGATTATTTCCTTATATTTGGTAAAAAAAGCGGCTGAGCACAGCCGCTTTTTTATTCCAAAATCCCTCTTAATTTTTTCTCAAGTTCTCCGCCTGCGATCCTATCAAGTCGGCAAATGCCCATATCCGTCATTCTCGCGGAAATAACGTGACTGCAGGTCTGGGTTGTAACAAGGGCCTTTTTAGCGTACTTGCTTCCGAATCGCTCCGATACGGTATTGAGCTTATACAGCTCGTTCACATCAAAGGCTCCGTTCTTGCAGGAGATAAATACGGGACAAACTCCCTTTATAGCGAAAACGTCGATCTCGTTGGTATTGAAATCATTTCCGTCCTTATCGTTCCAATCGATCACCACGCCGACCTTCACGTCGCGGCATAAGGGCTCGCCATTTTCGTCCTTCATGTCGCGGATAGCGCACGCTACAGCAAGCTCAAGCACCTGCCCAGAAACGGTAAGACATTTTTTTATCTGAGCATTTTTAAATCTTATCAAAACGCGGTCCTTTAAGGGATGGATGTGTATGATCCCAAGCTTTTGAAGCTCGATAGCAACCGCCTTTTCACTCTCGAACGCCTCTCCCTTTTGCTCTGAAAGCTCGGCGAGCTTGTCGTTTTTAAAGGAGATCTTCAGATCGGTGTGGATCTGAGACTTATCGTAGCTTCCGCTGACTGTCGCTACAAAAGAATTCCACAGTCTGGGATTCTTTTTGCAGACGCTCCACATAAGTCTGATATCATTTACGAATTCCTCGCTAAAATCCCACGGCTGGGTGTAGCTTATCCTCTTTGGATCGGTGACCAGCTCTCCGCCATAGATCTTTATACACTCCTCAACGGAGATATCAAATTTACCGATACGGCATATCTTTCCCGTATCGTCGCAGGCGGTCACGGTCTCGTCGTTCAGATCGAAGCGGTGGCAGCGGACCTTTTCCTTGTAACGCTCCATGATGATTCCCACGGCTACGAGATACAGATCCTCTCCACCCGTAAGATCAAATACGCACTCATCATTCTCCTCGACGATCTTCGAAAGGTCTCTGACTATGGTTTTCAGGTCATTTCTATCCGACTTTTTAAACTTTATCTCTGTTTTTTGTCCTCTGGCTGAAAGTACCTTTTTATACAGCGCCGCGCTCTTTTTGCCGGCATTTGCGTCATCCCCTACCAGTATCATCTTTTCGGGATCGCAGAGCAGGGCTCCGATTATATTTTCAATTGCGGTTTTATCATAAAACTCTATGACCGTCATTGTTTTTTTCTCCAAAATCATTCTTTTTCACTTAAATAATAACATTTTTTTGTTCATTTGTCAAGCATTATCGGCATACGGGGCTTTTTTTATTACGCTCTCTATTGCTATTTGGAAAAATTTATGTTATAATACTTATGTAAACTCCCTGCAGAACTAAAATACATAAAATACAGAGCGTCCCAAAACGCTGTTTGATGCAAGAAAGGAAGTTCATATTATGGAAAAGAAATTTTTAACTTACGAGGAATTCGGAGCCGCAGGCGACGGCGTCCGCGACGATTTCGACGCTATCATCGCCTGTCACGAAGCGGCAAACCGCGAAAATATCCCCGTTAAAGCCAAGGACGGCGCCGTATACTACATCGGCGGCTCGAAAGAATCCGCAATCATCAAAACCGACGTTGATTTCGGCGGAGCGAAGTTCATCATCGATGACAGAAACGTCGAGCAGATCACAAGCTACGTCTTCTCCATCGAGTCAGATCACGGCTTCGAGCCCGTTGAGATCTCCTCTCTCGGTATCGGTCAGAAGACTCTGGACGTCGGCAAAAATGGCAATTATCTCGTCCGCGTTTACAACGACGAGCATCCCGTATTCATCAGAAAAGGTCTGAATATGAATAACGGTATCGCAACTCAGGATATATTACTGGTTGACAGCGACGGAAACATTTATCCTTCCGTAAACTTTGATTATCCCGTGGTAACACGCTCGGATATGAAATGCGTCGACGACGCCCCAATAACCGTTTCGGGCGGTATCTTCACCACCATAGCCAATCAGCAGGAATCCTTCTACCGCTATCACCAGCGCGGATTCCATATCACCCGTTCTCACGTTACCCTTTGTAACTATCAGCATTACGTTGAAGGCGAGCTTGACCACGGCGCCCCCTATCACGGCTTCGTCCGCTCGGACTTCGCTACAGACCTTACTGTAAAGGACGCGATAATTACTCCCAGATTTATCTACTGGACACCCAGTAAGATCCCCGGAAAGCCCGTTCCCATGGGCTCTTACGACCTCAGCTTCTGGTCATCTATCGACGTTCGCTGTATAAACGTAAAGCAGACCATCGATATAACAAACAACAAATACTGGGGCGTATATACCTCGAATTTCTGTAAAAACCTCAGCCTCGACAACTGCGTTTTCTCGCGCTTTGATGCCCATCAAGGCGTTACGAACGCCAGCATCAAAAACTGCAAGCTTGGTCATCAGGGCGTACAGCTCATAGGCTTTGGCAAGGCGGTAATCGAAAACACCGAGATATTCTCGGGAGCGGTATTCTCTCTTCGCGGCGACTACGGCTCCACCTGGACGGGTACCGTCGACATCAAGAACTGCGTCTGGAATCCCCGCGGAAGCTCAATATTTTCCGCTACGAACGCCGAGGACCACGATTTCGGTTACTTCTGCTGTGAGCCGGAGGCCATCACCATAGACGGACTTCACATAAACGACGGCGCTATGGGCGAAAAGCCTCTTTATCTCGCCCCTAAGTTCTCAAACGAGCCCGTTGAGGGCGAAAAAGCAGCGCCTTACGGAAGAGTTAAGGAGTACAGCATCAAGGGGCTCACGACCGAAAGAGGCGTAAAGCCCACGATCTGCGAGCGACCCGAGCTTTATCCCGATACAAAGGTCATCTGGCGCGACTGAGAAAGAAAACCACGTATGAAAAAGCTACTTATAACGGGCTTTGAGCCCTTTGGCGGAGAAGAAATAAATCCCTCCTGGGAAGCGGTACAACGTTTGCCTTCTGAGATAGGCGGTTATTCTCTGACAAAGCTCCTGCTCCCCGTAGTATTCGGAGATGCGGCGGAGTCAGCCATAGCCGAGGCTGAACGGATATCTGCCGACGTTATCGTCTGCATCGGTCAGGCAGGCGGAAGAAACGCTGTAACTCCCGAGCTTGTGGGAATAAATCTCCGCCACGCCTCCATACCGGATAACTGCGGTAACGCTCCCGAAGACGAGCCAATAATCGCAGGCGGTAACGCGGCTTACTTTTCCACGCTGCCCGTCCGCAAAATAGCGGAAGCGATAAACTCCGTGGGAGTTTGCGCCCGTGTGTCGTATTCCGCAGGCGCGTACGTCTGCAACGACCTGCTGTATACTCTGCTCGCGCATTTCGAAAACAGCGGGGTAAAGGTGGGCTTCATTCACATCCCCTATTCTCTTGAACAAAACAAGGAGCCGGCTATGGATATAAATGACGTAATCAAGGGACTGACGGCAGCTATTGAAAATATCGATAATTCTTAACAGAGGAATTTAAAGTAATGTTTGACTTTAAAAACAAGGTCGCCGTCGTAACCGGCGGCGCAAGAGGTATCGGAAAGTGCATTTGCGAGAAATTCGCCGCTGCGGGCGCGACGGTCTGCGTGATAGACCTGCTTCCAAACGACTATTACGTCGGCGATCTTGCAGATAAGGATACTCTCGAGAGATTTGCCCAAAAGGTCATAGGGGAACACGGACGCGTCGACTTTCTGATAAACAACGCAGCGCCAAAGATGTGCGGTATCGAAAAAGGGACGTACGAGGATTTCGAGTACGCTCTTAAAGTCGGCGTAACTGCTCCATTCTATCTTTCAAAGCTGTTTGCGCCGTACTTTTCCGAGGGCGCGAGCATCGTGAATATCTCCTCGTCCCGCGACAGAATGAGTCAGCCGCAGACGGAAAGCTACACGGCGGCGAAAGGCGGTATCTCCGCGCTCACTCACGCGCTTTCGGTCAGTCTTGCGAGTAAAGCGCGGGTAAATTCCATATCCCCGGGTTGGATCGACACGAATTACACCGTTTACCAAGGTCCCGACGCCGCTCAGCAGCCTGCGGGCAGAGTTGGCAATCCGCCGGATATAGCAAACACGGTACTGTATCTTTGCTCCGATATGGCGGGCTTCATAACAGGAGAAAACATCTGCATCGACGGCGGTATGACCAGGCAGATGATATACCACGGCGATCACGGCTGGAAGCTTGAAAAGTAAAATTTGAAATACATAAAGGATTTATAGTTATGCTTTGGATCATTACCGCGGTTCTCTCCGCGCTCTTTGCGGGACTTACTTCCATTCTTGCCAAATGTGGCATCAAAAAGACAGATTCCGATCTGGCAACGGCGCTCCGAACCGTGGTGGTTCTTATATTTTCATGGATAATGGTGCTCGTGGTCGGATCTCACTCCTCTATAACAGACATCAAGCCAATGTCTTTCCTTTTTCTGATACTCTCGGGACTTGCCACGGGCGCGTCCTGGATATGCTATTTCAAAGCGCTGTCCATTGGTGACATCAATAAAGTCGTCCCAATCGACAAATCCAGCACTATTCTAACAGTTCTGCTCGCTATCATCTGCTTCGGCGAGACATCAAATCTTGCGGTAAAGCTGATCGCTACCGCGATACTGGCGGCTGGTATCTTCCTTATGATAGAAAAGAAAGCTTCCGAAAAGCGCTCCGGCGGACGCGTCTGGATGCTTTACGCGGCGCTTTCCGCCGTGTTTGCGGCGCTGACGTCTATTCTCGCAAAGGTGGGGATCTCGGACGTTGAATCCAATCTCGGGACTGCTGTACGAACCGCGGTCGTGCTTATCATGGCATGGGTGATAGTTCTCGCCCGCGGTAAACAAAAGGGACTGAAAACTCTTGATAAAAAGGAGCTGATATTCATTTCTCTTTCGGGTATCGCCACGGGCGCGTCCTGGCTCTGCTATTATCACGCCATCCGATACGGACTGGTCAGCGTCGTAGTACCTATAGACAAGCTAAGTATTCTGGTGACCGTCGCGTTCTCTTACGCTGTGTTCAAGGAAAAGCTGTCTGCCAAGGCTATGCTCGGGCTCGGGCTTATGGTCGCGGGAACACTTTTGATGGCATTTTTCAAATAAAAACAGCCGATGCGGGTTAGATCGTTAAACCTGCATCGGCTTATTATTTATCTTACTACCGAGAAATGACTGTAGGATCGCCTTCAAACTCAAAGCTGACATTATTCTGTTTTCAGCTTACAAAACCTCGGCGCGTTTTTTATTTGATCATATCCCGTAAGTTCCCGTCAGAGGATCTCTGAAGATCCCGATCCGAGGCGTACTGAAGGTGAATACGGCGAACAGGACCGCTACCAGAATCAGCGCAAAAAACGCCGCTTGACGTGACCCGCAACGCGTTTTTTCGGCGTTGAACAATCTCGTCTCGAAGATATAAGTTATTGCCGCGGAAATATAGAATATAGCGATGTTTATCCAGTCAGGGGACTGGCCTATCACACCGTTATACGTGTAAAAAATCACGGGTATGAGAATAAGTCCGAGCAAAATACCGCGCAGCTTAACGCACCAGAAGTCCCCGCGGTCACGGAAGAAAAAGCTCTCTGCCACAGCGTACAGAAACGTCGGCCAAAACAGCAGCTTCATGTGCTCCCACGTGGATTCGTTCACGCCCGAAAACGGCGCTATCCACGCCGCCTGCCCAAACAAGTCGTACAAAAAATGGAGTACCGTTCCGCCAAGCGCCGTCACTCCGAATCCGATCGTCTGCCAAAGTCCTATCGATCTTTTCATAACGCCTCCAAGTAATGTTTCAATTAATGTTTTCAGTACATTTGTATGGCGTGAAGGCAAAAAATATGACACAGGGGGAAGGCGTTGTGTTCCTAAGGACACAACGCCAACTCTATTCGCCTCCGGCTAGTGATATTGCTTCGCAGTGATATTCGGCTTACGCCGAGTGGTATTCGCTACGCGAGTTTAGAAGGCGAATAGAATATCACTACAAGGCGAAGCCTGTGCAATATCACTTTTGCGGTAGCAAAAATATAACGCTGTCGAAGACAGCATATCACTCAAAACCATCAGGAAGAGCGCACTTACTCACCACCCAAGGCGGTAGTAGAAACAGAAAAGAGCCGATACGGAAATAAATCCATGTCGGCTCTTTAACTGTCCTTTAGCGCCCGAGGCTAAAGTCTTTCAATTTTTCGAAAGACTCTCTGTTCAATTTCAAAAAGAACAAGGTCATGAAATCATACGCAGCGATATATTCCTACCCGTCAAAGAAAAACGCGCAGAAAAATACGTCTTATCAAAATTGTCGTATTTCAACAAAAAACTCAAATAAAAAACTCATAATACGGCACTAAATGCCGTATTTTTGCAGAAGGGTTGATTTTTACGCCCATTTATGCTATAATAGATATATTACATTATAGGATTTACATATCGACGCAAAGGGGGAAAAGCTGATGTACGATTTTCAAAAGGCTAATATGTGGAAGCGTATCTCCGCGGCTCTTTGCGACCTGATCGTATTGGGCATCGCCGCCGTCGGTCTGGCGCTTCTGCTCTCAACGGCGCTTGGATACGACGGATATACCGCCCGTCTGGAAGCCGTCAGCAATTCCTACGAGACGGAATATAACGTGGATTTTGACATCTCCGCCTCCGATTACGAGGCTCTTACCGATGAGCAAAAGGCGCTGTATCAGAAAGCTATGGACGCTTTTGCCGCAGACAGCGAGGCAAATTACGTTTATACCATGATCGTCAATTACACCTTTATGATAATCACCTTCAGTATTCTCATCGCGTTTCTGTTATTTGAATTTTTCGTTCCGTTGCTTTTTGGCAACGGACAAACTTTGGGTAAAAAGGTTTTCGGCGTCGCCGTTATGCGAGAGGACTGCGTCAAGATCTCTCCCGTCATTCTGTTCGCCCGCACCGTTTTGGGAAAATGCACGGTCGAAACTCTGCTTCCTGCGTACGTTCTGGTCATGATATATCTGAACCTTCTCGGTATAGTCGGAACGTCGGTGCTCCTCGCTCTGCTGATAGTCCAGCTCGTTCTTTTGTCGACTACAAAGGCTCGAACGCCGCTTCACGACAAGCTGGCGCACACAGTGACCGTTGACTACGCGAGCCAGATGATATTTGATTCTCCCGAGGCGCTTATGGAATACAAGCAGAAGCTTCACGCGGAAAAGGTCGCGTCCGAAAAGGAATAATTTTATTGTAAGTTGTAAGTCATTAAAGCTGTAAAGCTTGATATAGAGAAAGGAAGACGACATGAAAGTTGTTTTGCAAAATTTGACTAAGATTTTCCCCAGCCGAAACAAAAAATCCGGGGAAGAGGTGATCGCGGTCAACGATTTCACCTTCACCATTCCCGACGGCAAGCTGATCGGTCTTCTCGGTCCATCCGGATGCGGAAAGAGTACAACGCTTTATATGATCAGCGGACTTCAAAAGCCTTCGAGCGGAAAGATTTTCTTTGGCGATGAGGACGTTACGGAGCTCACTCCCGAAAACCGCGGAGTCGGTCTGGTTTTCCAGAACTACGCGCTCTATCCTCACATGACAGTTAAACAAAACATCTTATTCCCTCTGCAGAATCTGCGCGGCGACGACCGTATGAGTAAAACCGAGATGCTTGAAAAGGCTTACGAGGCGGCTAAGCTGGTACAGATCGACGAGCTTATGGACCGTAAGCCCAGCGAGCTTTCAGGAGGTCAGCAGCAGCGTGTCGCTATCGCCCGCGCTCTGGTCAAGCTGCCCAAGGTCCTTTTGCTGGACGAGCCTCTCTCCAACCTTGACGCGCGTCTGCGTCTCCAGACCCGCGAGGAGATACGCCGTATCCAGAAGGAGACCGGAATCACCACCATTTTCGTAACTCACGACCAGGAAGAGGCTATGTCCATTTCCGATATAATCGTCGTTATGAAGAGCGGTATCCTGCAGCAGATCGGCAAGCCTCAGGAGGTCTATGACGATCCCGCAAACCTTTTCGTCGCTAAGTTCCTCGGAACTCCCCCGATCAACGTATTCCGCGGCTACGTCAAGGACGAGCAGCTGTATATCGGCGGAAACGATAAGTGCGAGGGCGGAGAATGCGTAATGAAGGTAGGCGGCGTAAGTAACTGTCCCGTAACAGTCGGCATCCGTCCCGAAGGATTCGTTCTCGATCCCGAAGGAAAGCTCTCCTGCAAGCTCTCCAACGTCGAGGTCATGGGACGCGACGTCAGCATCGTTTCTACACACGAGGCTTCTCTTAATCCCACCGTCCGCTCCATAATCGACTCCGATAACAAGGTAGTCGGAACTGATACAGTACGTTACAACCTCAAGCCTCATAAGGTATTCCTGTTCGGCGGTACGGACGGAGAGCGTATCCGTTTTGAGGTGAAGTGATATGGTAGACAGTAAACATTCCTGGAAGGCGTGGATATATCTGTCTCCCGCCATCCTTCTTCTGCTGATATTTACGGTATGGCCCATAGTTAACACCATCCGTATGTCCTTGCTTGAGGGATACAGCAGTATGGGCGCAGCCGGCGGAGCCGTCTACTCCTTGGGATTCGGAAACTTCAAGCAGGTTCTGGAATATAAGGACTTTCTGAAATGCCTCGGCAACACCATGCTTCTGTGCGTTCTGACGGTTCCGATCTCCACGTTCCTTGCGCTGCTGATCGCGGTCTGCTTAAACGCCATCAGACCTCTGCAGAGACTTTTGCAGACAATATTCTTCCTTCCCTACGTAACCAACTCCATCGCTATCGGTATGGTCTTCGCGGCTATGTTCAACATGGTCGGATCCGCTTTCGGCGGAGAGAACGAGATCATCGTAACCGCGGGTATCATAAATAACGTGATCGAATTTTTCGGCGGAACCGCGATCAACTGGATCAACGTCGGATCATCTTACCTTGCTAACATAGTGGTCATGGTGATCTACATAGTATGGAACGCCCTCCCCTTCAAG
>SVSQ01000053.1 GCA_015064245.1 Oscillospiraceae bacterium
AAGACTGATATTGCCCTTGCGGGCAGTGATATTGTTCGGCTACGCCTCACAGTGATATTCTATTCGCCTCCAAAACTCGCGTAGCGAATACCACTCGGCTGGAGCCGAATATCACTGCGAAGCAATAGAACTCGCCGAGAGGCGAAATAGAACTGGCGTGATACTCAGTTAAGAGTATCACGCCAACGCGTCTCTTTTTGTTAATTCTGTTTCTGAACACTCTTATACTCGTCGTAAAATATATAATAGCTGCAGCTGTTACTGCGGCCGCTGAGAAAATCCACCATCTCGTCTTCATCCAGATTTACTGTGCAGACGTAGCTTTCCAGCTCGTCATCGTAATCATAATAAACGCAGCTTTCGCAGTTTTTCGGCTGATTCTTCTTTGTTTGCTGTTTTTTCTTTTCCATACTCGCTCCAAACATTACTTTTATACCTTTAATATACCATTTTTTCCAGCTCTTGTCAACATCAAAACCATTATTTTTTACAAGCGCCGTTTCTTACTTGACAAAATCAAAAAACTTTTATATAATATTTATACTGACTTTCAGAAATTTAAGGAGATTTACTATGCATACCGAAGATCTTGCAAAATATCTTGACGAAAAAGCAATACCGTCATCCGACGTTATAATATACCGCGACCACAAGGAGATCTACAGATACCACTGCGGTCACAAGGACAGCGCAAAGACTCAGGAGATAAAGGGAGACGAGCTCTATTACCTCTATTCCGCTTCTAAGGTCATCACCTGCACCGCGGCTATGCAGCTTGTCGAAAGAGGCATTATCGGAATCGACGATCCCGTTTCCAAATACATTCCCCAATACGCTCATCTCACATATAAAGACGAAAACGGCGTTCACGAATGTAAAAACGTTATGACTATCCGCCATCTGTTCTCAATGCGCGGCGGACTTACATATAATCTCGGAACACCTTCTATAAAGAAGCTGCTTGAGGAGACGAATGGCAAAGCTACGACCGTTCAGCTCGCTTGCGCGTTCATAAAAGAACCCCTTCTGTTCGAGCCCGGCACGTCGCACAATTACAGCCTTTGCCACGATGTTCTTGCGGCTGTTATAGAGGTTGCGACCGGTATGACCTTCGGTGAATATCTGAAAAAGAACATTTTCGATCCTCTCGGAATGAAGAACACCGGCTTTTTCCCTACCGAAGAACAGAAAAAGAAGTTCGCGGCGCAATACAGATATGTTGACGGCGAATATAAAGAAATTCCCGTTGCCTGCGTTTACCGTCTCAGCGACGTTCACGAAAGCGGCGGAGCAGGTATGTTCTCTTGCGTAAACGATTACATCCTTCTTTCCGACGCCCTTGCCTGCCACGGCACCGCTTACAACGGCTATCAGGTACTCAAGCCTGAGACGGTCGATCTTATGCGTTCAAATCAGAACGAATACGCCGTATTCAACGCCAAGCACAACAATAAAGCCGGCTACGGCTACGCATTTGGTGTCAGAACCATGCTCATTCCCGAGGCGGCAAGATCCGACGCTCCCACAGATTTTGAATTCGGCTGGGACGGGGCGGCAGGATCTTACACAGCCATCGATCCCAAGCATCATCTAAGTATTTTCTACGCTCAGCAGGTCCTCGGTCACGGCTGGGTATATTCCGACGTTCATCCTACCTTGCGTGATACTATGTATCGAATAGCGGGGATATGCGATTAAATGGAAAAGACTTATAGCTTCTTTATCGACATCGACGGAACGCTGAAGCCCAGAGGAAGAAAGGATATCTCCGAACAGGTCCTTCGTTCTCTCGCATACGCCCGTTCAAAAGGATGCAAGATATTTATTAACACCGCCCGTTCATACGCGAACGTTCCGACTTCTCTTAAAGATCTTGCGGATATCGACGGTATCTGCTGCGGTTGCGGAACTGCTATCGTTTCACACGGTAAGCCTATATATTCCCGTTTTATTCCAGAAGATCAGCTTAATCTTTTGCTTGATCTGTTCTTTAAAGAGGAAGAAATGAACGGACTGTGCTTTGAGGGCTATGAAAATATGTATCTGCTCGGAGATTTCAGCGTTGGCGGTCCTAAGAAATACATAACCTCAAAGGATGACTTCAAAACCGTATTCAAAGGCGCGGCAGTGCAGAAATTCGCCACTCCTGCAAACGCGCCCTTTCCTTCCGAAGCTCTGCTTACGGAGTTAAGACGTATATTTGATCTTTATGAATACAGATATCCGCCGTATTACGTTGAGGGCGTTCCGAAAGGATACGGAAAAGGACACGCAATAAAGCTCACAGAAGAAATACTTGGACTTGATCACGGCTTGACAGTCGCTATCGGCGATTCCTTGAACGATCTTTCGATGCTCACCTACGCCCCTACGTCCGTCGCTATGGGCAACTCACCAGACGACATCAAAAAGATCGCTACGTTCGTCACCGAAACCGATGAAAACGACGGCGTTGCGGATGCAATTTATAAATTACTTAACTAAAAGAAAAAGGTTGCTTTCGTTAAAGCAACCTTTTTTCGTTATTTTTTCAGCTTTCTTGCGCCTATTTTATCAAGTATCTCACCGCAGATATCGGGATGATCGCATGTAAAACCTATAGCTCCATTTTCAAATGCTTTGCGGTAAATCTCCTCGTCTGTATTCATTGCGTAATGCACCCAAGGTCGTATCCCCATAAGCGAGACCGAGGTGAATATTTCCTTATCCGCTACAATACTTTCAGGCTTGATCGGCATACCGCGGGAGTCTTTTTCGCCTCCGCTTGTAACGTCACACTCGTCATAATACTTATACGGCTCGTCATTTTGATAGCCTTTCATCCTGGTTTTAGGATAAAATCCGTGAAGATAAAAATCATCCTTCGAATACCGAGCGCGAAGCCAAGAGCATATAGATGTCGAAAAGGTTACTACCGTAAGTCTTTCTCTGCCGTAAACACCGTACTCCTTGCATATAGACAGCGCGTTAGACGCAGAAGCGTAAGCAAAATCCCCGATGTCCTCGGGATAGTCCTTAAGCTCAAGAAGCAGGCGAACCTCTGGGCGGGTATTCATTAGCTCAAGAAATTCCTCCAATGTAGGAATCTTTTCACCTCTAAATTCTTCACCGAATTTGATTCCTGCGTCAGCTTTTTTGATATCATCAAGGGTCATATTATAAATATCGCCCGTCATATCGGTTGTACGCTTTAAATTTATATCGTGGCAGATCACCATATGGTAATCCTTTGTCATATGAACGTCCGTTTCGATAGCATCGATATCAAGCTTCAAGGCTTCTCTGAAGCCAAGCATTGTATTTTCCGGATATTTTGCTCTCCAGCCTCTATGTGCTGTAAGTGTTACTCTCTTATCCATTATCCTCACCTTACATATTCGAATTACTGCATCTTGGCGATCTTAGCCTTAAGGAACTCAACTGCCATAGAGATATCCTTTTCCGGAGTACCTCCAACTTCTCTTTCAATAGTAAGGAAGCCGTTATATCCGATATCCTTGAGAGCCGCAAGGTAGTTATCGAAATCTACAGCTCCTTCGCCGAGAGGGAGCTCGATAAACGCGGGGCTGGTTACAAGCGCGTCGCCGGGCTTGAGTCCGTAGATGACCTCGGGATCTCTGTCGTCCAGCTTCTTACCGTCCTTTGCGTGAGTATGTACGATATAGTCTTTAAGCGTGTAGACTGCCTTTACCGGATCGTCGCCCGTTACCATGACCAGGTTTGCGGGGTCGAGATTTACAGCTACGCCCTTAGAATTAAGGGAATCAAGGAACTTTTTGAGATTCTCTGCTGTCTCGGGACCTGTTTCAACTGCAAAATGAGCGTCCATAGCGTCTGCCGCGTCCGCAAGCTGCTTACAAGCCTCCTGCATGATAGCGTATCTGGGGTTGCTGACGTCGGTAGGAACTACGCCGATATGAGTTGTGACGATGTCTGTCTCCATATCCTTTGCCAGCTCCATTATTCTCTTTGATTTCTCGATGAGCTCGGGGTTCTTCTCTGCGTTACCGAAGCCGTGGCCGAGGTCGCCGCAGATCGCGCTGACAACCAGTCCCTGATCCTTTATAAACTTCAAAAGCTCTTTTCTCTTCTCCTTGGTAAGGTTTTCGGGAGAATTCTCACCCTTTGTGGAATACATCTGAAAGCCAGTCGCTCCGACTTCCTTGACCTTCATTATTGCTTCGCGTGTGGGAAGATGGAAGCTGTCCATCATAGCGCCTATCTGGAAATATTTCATATCATTTTTCTCCTTTTGTATTTATAAAGATTAAAGTTTTAAAGTGCCGCTAAATAGTTTCCGATGACCTCTGCCATCTTTTCGTGTCCCGCGTCGTTGGGATGAAGTCCGTCGGGACAGTATTTTGCTTTGATAACGTCGACCTTAGGCTGTATTCCGCTGACTGCCCAGAGATCAAGAACGGGAAGGGAGTAATACTCCGCTACCTCCTTGATAATGTCAACGTAGACCTTCAGGGGCGCTACGTCGTACGCCTTGTTTCCGTCGCCCTTCGGGTTATCCTCATTGCATCTGTGCAAGGGCGTCATGACCACGATCTTTGCATCGGGATACTTCTTTATAAGACCTTCCATTATGTAGTGGCAAGCGCCGTAAAAGGTTATGGGCTTTCTGTCGGTAAAGCTTCCGAGAGGAGCGTCTCCGTGACCGAAGTCGTTCGTTCCGCCAAAGAGCACGACCAGCTCCGCGTCATCGTCCATATCCTTCATTCTCTCGGCAAAGGACATATCCCATCTGGGGTTTACGCTGGGCACGCTCTGAAGCGCGAAACGAGTCCCACCTATACCGTAGTTGCGCGCCTCCTTCATGCCGTATTTTTTAGCTATAAGCGCGTGAAACGCCTTGTCCGGACCTGTTGTTCCGTGACCTTCGGTTATGCTGTCACCGAGAAAATTCGCCTTTATATTCTCAAGTTTCATTTTTATCCCCTTTCGGATTTTATTTTAAATCAATATTACCATAAAATCTTGATATTGTCAATAAATTTTCAAGACTTATTTATTTCAAATTTTGATTTTCAGGTGCGTTTGATTTTGAGCCTATGTTTGTGTAAGACGGATATTATATTAAATCTATAACTTTATAATTCGTTCGTTTCTTTCTCTTTTTCTTTTGAGAAAGAAAAAGGAAATGAAATTATGCATTCTTCGAATGCCCAAAGAAAGCAAAAAGAAAAACCGTGGTAAGCCAGCACGGCACATCGAAAACGCGCTCGCATAAGCAGGCTCGCGGTTTTAGGAACACGGAGTCTCCCGAGTAACAGAAAATGAGCTTAAACCAATCGCCGCGAGCGGTGCGGAGCACGTTTGCGAAGCGGCAGATTGATTACTATGATCGCAGAAACCAAGCGTTTGAAGGGGTGGAGTTTCCTAAGAGGCGGGGGAGATCGCAATCTTCCGCCTCTTAGGTCGCCCCTTTGCTTCCTTTCCGGCGACGCGGAAAGGAAGGTAAAAATGTAAAAACATCATATTTCCGCAATTTTTAAAATTGCAAACTCACGCATAAACACCAATTTATCAACTGGTTTTAATACAAAAAATCTTTAACAAACCAGATATCTTTAAGATCAACGGTTATCTCTTTGCCGTTCAGGTACTCAAATTCACCCGCATCCTCCTTGAAATCAAATCGGATATACCTTGAATAGAGCGCCTGGAACTTATATCCCTGCTTCTTCTCTTCTCGGTTTACGCCGTATTTGCCGTCTCCGAGCAGAGGATGTCCGATCTTTGACATATGGGCGCGTATCTGATGTGTCCTTCCCGTTATCAGCTCCACCTCAAGCAGAGCGTTACCGTTCTTTTCCGCTATCACCCTGTATTTTGTGATGATTGTCTTGACGTCTCCGCTTTTCGGCTTGACGTCATACACAGTCACCTTATTCTCGTCTCCGAATTTGATCAGATATCCGCGCAGGGTATCCTGCTTTTTCTCGGGCACTCCGTGGACCGCGCAGACGTACTTCTTTACCATCTCATTATTTTTGATCTTCTCGTTTACAAAACGTAGCGCAGAAGCGGTCTTTGCCGCGATGACCAAACCGCCGGTATTTCTGTCGATCCTGTTGCAGAGGGCAGGAGCAAAGGAGTTTTCGGCGTCCGGATCGTATTCCCCCTTGCGGTACAGATGCGCTTTAATGTGGTTTATAAGAGTGTTTACCTCTTCCTTATCGTCGGAATGGACTATAAGTCCTTGTCTCTTGTCACAGATGATAATATTTTCGTCCTCGTACGCGATATTAAGTGAAGGGGTCAGAACACGGAAGGACTGCTCCTTCGCCTCCTCGGAGAAAAAATCGTCCTTCAGATAGAGCTCGATGACGTCGCCCTCCTGCAATCTCTGGCTCGGCTCCGCTCTCTTTCGGTTTACCTTGATCTTTTTGGTACGCAAGGCTTTGTAGAGCATAGACTGCGGAAGCGCCTTTACGGTTTTTGTCAGGAATTTATCAAGTCTTTGATCCGCGTCGTTTTTGTTTACGGTATAGCTTTTATACATAGTTAATTTTAAAGCGAAGAACCTTACTTAGCTGTTGCCTTTTTATGATTCTTCGCTTTTCCTTTTTGAAAATATTTTCAGACCGTTTCCGTCTCCTCAGAAACTTCAAAGTCTTTGCTTGCGCCTTCTGCCGCCACGGCGAGCATAAGCTTTATTCTGTTTTCCTGGTTTACTCTGGTAGCACCCGGATCGTAATCTATCGGTACGATATTCGCTTTCGGATACAGGCTTCTCAGCTTTCTGATCATTCCCTTTCCGACTATGTGGTTTGGCAAGCAGCCGAATGGCTGGGCGCAGACTATGTTGCCGTATCCCGAACGTATCAGCTCTACCATCTCTGCGGTGAGAAGCCAGCCTTCTCCCATCTTTGCTCCGTATCCGATAACGTCCGCTACCATTTCCTTGAGCTCTGCGTACGTGGCAGGCTTTTCAAACTGCTCGTATTCAGATAGCACTCCGTGCATTATCGACTCTATTCTCTGCACGATCTTCAGTAGCATCTTGCATACTGCGTCCTTAGCTTTACTTCCGCCGTACAGCTTTATATCCTCTATCCTGTTATCGATCTTAAAGCATATAAACGACATAATACCCGGGACGTTTACCTCGCAATCCTGTGAGCGCAGGAACTTTTCCAGATCGTTATTTGCAAGAGCGGAGTACTTGACGTATATCTCTCCCACAACGCCAACCTTGATCTTAGGAACAATATTTTGCTGAATTCCAGCAAAATCCGACACAATATTGCGCATATTTCTTTCAAACGCTTTAAAAGTCCAGCCCTTGTTCTTCTTCAGCTGAGCCGCAATATTTGCCGTCCACTTATCGACCACCTTGCCCGAAGCGCCTTTTTCGACCTCGTACGGCTCTATCTGATTTTTAAGCAACGTTATCAGATCACCGTAGCAGAGAGCGCACAGCATCTTGACAAGCATCGGGAGAGTCAGCTTGAAGCTACTGTCCTTTTCAAGTCCCGAAATGTTGAGCGATACAACGGGGACGTTCGGATATCCCGCCTTTACCATCGCTTTTCTGAGCAGGTGGATATAGTTGGACGCTCTGCATCCGCCGCCTGTCTGGGTTATCATAACTGCGGTATGGTCAAGATCGTAGTTTCCGCTGTTGAGGGCGTCTATCATCTGCCCTATGGTACAAAGCGCCGGATAACAGGTATCGTTATGTACGTACTTCAGACCCTCCTCCTGCACCCTCGGACTCACGTTTTTAAGAAGCTCCAAATTGTAGCCGTAGCTGGAGATCACTTCTATAAGTATAGCGAAATGGATCGGCAGCATATCGGGGACAAGTATCTTGTACTCCTTTTTCATTTTGTTCGTGAAGGGCAAACCGGGTCTTACATGAGATTTTATTTCTTTCATATTCTTATTCTATTTGCCTTTCATCTTAAATTGCCGAGAACAGACTGCGAAGTCTGATCTTTACCGCGCCGAGATTGGTTATCTCGTCGATCTTGATCTGCGTATATATCTTATTCTCCGACTCGAGGATCGCTCTGGTCTCATCCGTTGTTATCGCGTCAACTCCGCATCCGAAGGAGACGAGCTGTACCAGATTCATATCCTTTTTGTCCGCAATATACTTTGCCGCCGCGTACAGACGGGCGTGATACGTCCATTGGTTGAGAACGGAAACCTTGAACTTCTCCATTTCCGCGCTTATACTGTCTTCAGTTATCACAGCCGCTCCGAGATTGCATATCAGCTTGTCTATTCCGTGATTTACCTCGGGATCGATGTGATACGGTCTGCCTGCAAGGACTATGATAGGCTTTCCCGCCTTTCTTGCCGCATCGATATACTCTTTTCCCTTCGCTCTGACGGCAGCAAGATAGTTTTCGTAAGCCTTATACGCTTTTTCCGTCGCGTTCTTCACCTGAGATAAGGTAAAAGCGTTATCAAAATGCTTATTCATAACGTGAGCGAACTTCCTTGCAAAATCCTTCGGTCTGTGGATACCAAAATAATCGCAAATAAATTTATCTTTATCAAGATTACGGACGTTTGCGCGAATGACCTCGGGATAGTAGGCTACCACGGGACAGTTATAATGGTTATCGCCCAAGCCTTCATTTATATTATATGTAAGGCAGGGGTAGAATATCTTGTCCACGCCAGCCTCTATGAGCTCTTCTATATGGCCGTGCAAGAGCTTTGCCGGAAAACAGACCGTATCGGAAGGTATGGTCTGCTGACCTTTCAGATAAAGCTTTCTGTTTGACGCGGGAGATACGACTACCTCGAATCCCAGCTCTGTAAGCAGGGTATGCCAGAAAGGAAGCAGCTCGTACATATTAAGTCCGAGGGGAATACCAATTCTGCCCATACCGCCCTGCGAGGATTTCAGTTCGTTTAAGAGACTGAGCTTATAATCGTACAGATTCAGCTCGTTTTTCTCCGATTTTTTGCCTGTTACCGGCGTATCGCAACGGTTACCCGCTATGAAACGGCGCTTATTCTCACCGGTTCCAAACGTATTTACCGTAAGCTTGCAGTTATTTGTGCATCCCTTGCAGGTGATCGCCTTGACCTCGTGAACGAAGCTCTCGATCTCCGCAAGCTGAAGTATTGAGCTCTTCTCAGGAGCGTGCGCCTTGGCGTAAAGCGCGGCGCCGTACGCGCCCATAAGTCCCGCAATATCGGGACGGACGACGTTCATTCCTATCTCTTTTTCAAAGGCTCTCAGCACCGCGTCGTTGAAGAACGTACCGCCTTGAACGACTATGTGCTTTCCAAGGGATACTGCGGCGTCCTTAGTCGTGGCTCTTATAACCTTATAGATAGCGTTTTTGACCACCGACATTGAAAGTCCCGCAGAGATATTGTCTATAGTTGCTCCGTCCTTTTGCGCCTGCTTGACGGATGAATTCATAAATACGGTACAGCGCGATCCGAGCTCGACCGGGTTCTTTGCGAAAAGTCCCAGCTTGGCGAAATCCGCTATGTTATAATTCAGCGCGCCCGCAAATGTCTGCAAAAAGGATCCGCATCCCGAAGAACACGCTTCATTTAAAAATATATTATCTATCGCTCCGTTTGCGATCTTAAAGCATTTAATGTCCTGACCGCCTATATCAAGTATGAAATCGACCTCAGGCTTGAAATGCCGCGCCGCGCTGAAATGCGCTACCGTTTCGACCACGCCCATATCGATACCGAAGGCGTTCTTTATGATCTCCTCGCCGTAGCCCGTCGAAGCTGACGCTTTGATACTGAGCGAAGGATATTTAGTATAGAAATCCTTCAAAAAGTCACGCACCAGGGGAACCGGATTTCCGCTGTTAGGCATATATACCGAATGAACGAGTCTTCCTTCTTCATCCGTTACCGCGCATTTGAGCGTGGTAGAGCCTGCGTCTATACCAAGATAAACGCCGCCCTTTACCTCTTCCGGAGAAATCTTTTCGACGGTATCACGCGAGTGTCGCTCCAAAAATTCTTTATATTCCTCCTCGCTTTCAAAAAGCGGCTCTGTGGATTTATACGATCCGGAGGTCTTTCTGTCCTTTACCGCCGAGATTGCCTCTCCTATTGAATACGTTTTTTTCTGCTGTGAAAGCGCCGCGCCCAATGCAACGTAACAGAGTGAGTTTTCGGGGCAAACGCCCGTAATGCCCAATGTCTTATCAAAAGCGCTTCTGAGCTGTGAATGGAAGGTCAGTGGTCCTCCGAGATAGAGGACGTTTCCCTTAATTATCCGTCCCTGCGCAAGTCCCGCTACCGTCTGGTTTACGACAGCGTAAAAGATCGACGCAGATATATCGGGAATCCTCGCCCCTTGATTCAAAAGCGGCTGTATATCGCTTTTTGCGAAAACTCCGCATCTTGACGCGATAACGTAAAGCTTTTCGTAGGATTTTGCCTCGATATCCATTTCATCCGGCGTTATGCCGAGAAGGGTTGCCATCTGATCGATAAACGCTCCCGTACCTCCTGCGCACGAGCCGTTCATTCTGACCTCAAGCTCCTTTTCCCCGCTTTCCTCGCCTGTAAGGAACAGTATCTTAGCATCCTCTCCTCCAAGCTCGATCACCGCGTCCGTTTCCGGATCGTTTTTAAGCACCGCGGTTCTGGTGGCGTAGACCTCCTGCACGAAGGGAAATCCGATATCCTCGGCAAATCCCATTCCTGCCGAACCCGAGATGCATATTTTTATATTTTCGCTGTCTGAAAGCTTGAATTCGTCTTTGATCTTTGTCAAAAGAGCTGTGGCTTTGTTCTGAACGTCGGAAAAATGCCTTTCGTATGAATCGTAAACGATCTTTCCGTTTTCATCAAGAACCACGCTTTTAATAGTCGTTGAACCTATATCAAGTCCAATACTGAGCATAAATGTTCCCTTCCTTTAGTCTCCAAAACCGTATTATTACTGCCCTTCGGCGCATAATAATCACAGATCATATATCAGCTTCCGCAAGATATTTGCTTCCGTTATCCGATATATATTTCTTTCTCGCGACGATATTGTCGCCGAGTAGCGTATCAAATATCTCCGCAGTCTCCTCGGCGTCTGCCTCGGTGACCTTTACAAGTCTTCTCGTTGCGGGGCTCATCGTGGTAAGCGACATCATGTCCGCCTCGTTTTCACCAAGTCCCTTTGAACGCTGGATAGTGTATTTTTTACCCTCGATCTCCTTAAGTATCTTTACTTTCTCTCTTTCGTCATAAGCAAAGTATATCTTTTCCTTCGTAGTTATCTCGAAGAGAGGAGATTCTGCGATAAATATCTTATCCATCTTTATAAGCGAAGGAAGCAGACGGTAGATCATGGTAAGCAGAAGCGTTCTGATCTGGAATCCGTCCTCATCGGCATCGGTACAGATAATTATACGCTTCCATCTGAGATTATCCGCGTCAAATCTGGGGATATCTCCCTTGATCTTTTTGTCCACCTCGACTCCGCATCCGATTACTCTGATCAAGTCCGTTATAATATCGCTTGAGAAAATCTTATCGTAAGTGCTCTTGAGGCAGTTCAGCGTCTTACCTCTGACAGGGATTATCGCCTGGAATTCCGCGTCACGCGCCAACTTACAAGATGTCATAGCCGAGTCACCCTCAACGATATAAAGCTCTCTGACATCCGGATCCTTTGATCTGCATCCAACAAATTTTTCAACTCTGTTGGATATATCAACATTTCCCGTAAGCTTCTTTTTTATGGTTATTCGGTTAGCCTCAGCCTGCTCTCTGCTTCGCTTGTTGATAAGGACTCTGCCGACGAAGCGCTCCGCCTCCATCGGATTTTCCGTGAAATATATTTCAAGGTTCTTTTTGAAGAACGCAGACATCTCCTCGCGGATAAACTTATTGGATATGGATTTTTTTGTCTGATTCTCGTAGGATATGATATTGGAAAAGCAGTTCGTTACGAGAACGATACAGTCTAATATATCTTTATAGGTAGGCTTTGTGTCCTCATTTTTATTATATTTACCGTTATCGCGGCAATATTTATCAACGGCGTTTACAAAAGCGGTCTGGAACGCCTTTTCGGGAGAACCGCCGTGTTCAAGATAGCTGGAGTTATGATAATACTCAACAGCCGTGTTTTTGGAGGTGATACAGAATGAAACGGACATCTTCAGCTTGTACTCGTCAGACGTCGACGCAGTATCCTCGTCGAACTCCTCGCCGTCATCGCCGTCACCCGCGTTGCTTACCACGCCCGTGACAGTTTCTTCCCAGTAAACGGGAGCTGTAACGCAGTCGTCTCCCGCAATTTCCTTAACATAATCGATAATGCCCTGCTCATAATGATATTCAGATACAGAAAACTCGCCGTTTTCTTCCTGCCATCTCAAAACGAACTTGATCCCGCTGTTTACGACAGCCTGTCTTTTCAGAATATCGCAAAAGCGTTCCTTTTTGATCTTTATTGAAGTAAAGATGGTATTGTCAGGCTTCCAATGTATGCTGGTACCCGTTCTGCGCTTGCTTATTTCGGTAACTCTGAGCTCGCTCACGGGCTCTCCGTAAGCGAAGTCGATCTCGGAAAGAGTATTTCCCGTATAAGACTTAACGTGCATATATTCCGACGCATACTGCGTTGCGCAGGCGCCGAGTCCGTTCGTTCCGAGGGAATACTCGTACATCGCGCTGTCCTTTGCGCCCTTATATTTACCTCCTGCGTAGAGCTCGCAGAATATCAGATCCCAGTTATATCTGCCTTCATTCTCGTTATATCCGAGAGGAATGCCTCTTCCGAAATCCTCGACCTCTATTGAACGGTCGCTGTACGCCGTGATGTTTATAACCTTACCGAACCCCGCTCTCGCTTCGTCGACAGAGTTTGATAGTATTTCAAAAAAAGCATGGATACAGCCCTCAAGATCTCGCGAGCCGAATATTACCTCCGGCTTTTCTCTTACTCTCTGAGCGCCTTTAAGACTGCTTATACTGTTGTCGCCGTAACCTGATTGCTTGATTTCGTTTTGCATCTTTGTTATCCTTTCAAGTTTATAACATTACTATTTTACACTTTTTCTCGCATTTTGTCAAGGTCAATAGATTTTTGTTAAAATCTTATGCCCAATAATTTTACTTATTTATAATTTTCAGTCTTTTCCGGCCGCAATTATCGGCGATTTTTACTAATAGGAAGAAAAATAATGAAACGCACATCCTTTGAAAGCTATTTCACATCGTCAAATTACTTTACGTTCACGGTTAAAAATCTGCGTCAGGGCGGGCTTTGGCGTTCGGTTTCAAACATATACAAGCGCATAAGAAAATATACCGTAATATCCACCGCTATAAGGATAATGTACCTCGTGATGCTGCTTCTTGAAAAGAGCGCAGTTTTCCTTCTTATGGCAAGCGCGCTTATCTTACTGCTCCCGATCATACTTTTCGCGTTACTGATCTACGCTGCCGTAAGCCTCTCAAAATATCTGAAGCATCGCAAGGAGATCAGGCTCTGGCTCTCAGAGGCGAAGCTCATAACCGTGTACCTCACAAGCGAAAAAATCTTCACCGAAAAGCCAAAACTCTTTTTGCGGGCTGCATCGTTCGAGGCGTCCGAATATTCTCACCCCGTCATCGTGCTCTGCTCCGACAGAATTATTTCACTGAAATGGTACGGCATAAATCTGCTTGGAATACGCCCCGAATGCTTTTTTTCACTCAAAAACAGTTTTTTATCAAAAAGCGAAAGCATTATCAATTATATTATTATAAATTGATTAAGAAAATTCGTATAACATTAAATTGTTTACAAAAAAGTCATTGATTTTTATCTTTATAACCGATATAATGGATATATAAATAAAAAAATACTTCTGTTAGCCTCGCTAAAAGCGGCGGCGGAAAGGATATAAAAATGTTTTTTGATAACTTCACTCCCGGCCAGACAAGCTCTTTTGCAACTAAATCCAATGACTTCCAGCAGCCCTCTTCCCCTTTCGGAACCCCCAAGGCTCCCGCATCCGAGCCTGACACTTACGTTGCTCCCAAGCTCGACGACATCGACGACGATGAAGATGGCGGCATCGACGGATGGGACCTCGACGATCCCGTTGCCCAGAAGGTCAACATCAAGGTATTCGGCGTAGGCGGCGGCGGTAACAACGCTGTCAACCGTATGTTCCTCAGCGGCGACAAGAGCGCGGAGATGGTAGTCGTTAACACAGATATCGCAGTTCTCCGTACATCCCCCGTCAAGGTAAAGGTGGCTATCGGTAAGAATACAACACGCGGACACGGCGCAGGCGCAAACCCCGAAGCAGGTAAGCGCGCAGCTGAAGAATCCATCGATCTCATCAAGAAGAGACTTGAAAACGTAGACATGCTCTACATAACCGCAGGTATGGGCGGCGGTACCGGTACCGGCGCGTCTCCCATCATCGCTAAGGTAGCTAAGGATATGGGTATCCTTACGGTTGCTGTCGTAACAAAGCCCTTCTCTTTCGAAGGCGAGGTTCGTATGGCTGCGGCTGAGGACGGTATCGAACAGCTCCGTCAGAACGTTGACGCTGTTATCGTTGTCCCCAACGAGCGTCTTCTCTCCCTTTCCAACAAGCCCCTCGAGATCAAGGAAGCTTTCCAGGCTGCAGACGAGATCCTTATCAAGGGTGTTCAGAGCATCTGCCGTCTTATCAACGACGAGAGCTACATCAACCTCGACTTTGCTGACGTTACAACGATCCTCAGAAATTCCGGCGAGGCTCACATCGGCGTAGGTATCGCATCCGGCGACAATAAGGCTATGCTTGCTGCTGAGCAGGCTATCAACAGCCCTCTGCTTGAGACATCCATCAAGGAAGCTGACGGTATGATCATCAGTATCGTTGCAGGCGAGTCCATGACTCTTACCGAGGTCAACGAGGCTGCTCAGATGATCAAGAACGAGTGCGCTTCCAGCGTTAAGATCATTTGGGGTCTTAAGTTCGATCCTGAGATGAAGGATTCCATCGAGATCACAGTTATCGCTACAAGAAACAAAGAGGTTTACATCGGCGGCGACAACAACAACGAGGACATTACTCCCGTGATCGACAACACCGTTGTTACTCCTATCGAGCCCACTCCTGCTCCCGCTCCCGTTCAGAAGGTTCAGGAAACTCCCGTAGTTGTAAAACCCGTTCATCAGGAACAGGAAGTTCCCGCTAAGCCTATCGAAAAAGAGACCACATCCCGCGGAGCAAATCCTTTCCTCACCGAAAACGATTTCCGCTTCATCAGAGATATGGCTAACAACAGCAAGAAGTAATAATAATCGCTGATAATACTCTATATAGTTTACGTTTGAGATGTTAAACTGCAGCAGCAGTTACTGTGCAGATTTTAACCTTGCTCGTATCCATAGTTTAGTTAATAATTATCGATATAGCGCCTCAAAGAGAGTCGGTTCGCCTACTCTCTTTGAGGTTTTGTTTTTTGCGTCATGTTTTTAAGCGAAAATGATATAAAAATTTAGCGTACCCGTATTTCTACAGGTACGCTTTTTTATTCTTCTTCAAAGCTTGAGCGTTCTCATAGCGTTGAGTATCGCGATAACCGAAACTCCGACGTCCGCGAAAATCGCTTCCCACATATTCGCCATTCCGAACGCGCCCAGCGCCATAAATCCTATCTTCACCGCCAAAGCGAATACGATATTCTGGATAACTATCCGTTTTGTCGATTTTGATATTCTGAACGCCTCCGCGATCTTTATCGGCTCGTCGTCCAGCAACACAATATCCGCTGACTCTATCGCCGCGTCGCTTCCCATAGCCCCCATCGCTATACCCACATCGGCTCTTGCGATGACCGGCGCGTCGTTAATTCCGTCGCCGACGTACACTATCTTCTCTGTCGGCGCCTTTTTCGCGTCTATTCTTTCAAACTCTGTCAGCTTATCCGTCGGAAGAAGCTCGCAGGCAAAGCCGTCCAGTCCCGCTTCAGCAGTGATAGCCTCGGCGCTCTCGCGTCGGTCACCCGTCAGCATCGTGATCTGCTCTACCCCATGCTCTCTGAGCTTCCGCACCGCTTCCCTCGTTCCGCGCTTGATCTCGTCTTTTACTATAAAATATCCGATCACCATCATATCTTCAACGACATACACAATGCTTCCGAGAGCGTCTGTCTCGCTTACCTTTACCGCAAGACTCTCTGCAAGACGTTTATTTCCCGCTCCGCAAAGTTTTCCGCCTATCGTAGCGGTTATTCCTTTTCCTGCCGTCTCCGTCACGTTCGAAACGTCTTCAAGATCCGGAGCTCCCGCTTCGTTTGTAAAGTCCACAACCGCTTTTGATACTGGGTGGTTTGAGTTCTTTTCCAGCGCTTTCGCTACTGCAAGATATCTGTCGCTTCCGTCGAGGCTTACGCTGCTACTGACTCTGAACTGTCCTTCGGTCAAAGTTCCCGTTTTATCGAAAACTACTGTTTTTGCATCCGCCAAGCTTTCAAGGTACACCGCGCCTTTTATGAGGATCCCCTTTTTAGACGCCGCTCCGAGTCCGCCGAAATAAGAAAGCGGCACCGATATCACCAGAGCGCATGGACAGGATATGACAAGGAATATCAACGCTCTGCCCAGCCACTCCGAAACGTTATGAGTTATAATAGACGGTATTGCAAAGAGCAACGCCGCGATGATAACTACCGCTGGAGTATATACTCTTGCAAACCTGGTGATAAATCTGTCCGTTTTGGATTTCGCCGACGATGCGTTTTCGACCAGGTCGAGGATCTTTGCCACGGTAGAGTCCTCGTATTCTGACGTTACCTCGATCTTCAGCGTTCCGCTGAGATTGACGCATCCGCTGACAGCCTTCATGCCTTTTTCGATATACTGAGGCTCGCTTTCGCCCGTAAGCGCCATGGCGTTGAGCTCCGACGCGCCGTCCGTTACTATTCCGTCAAGCGCTATCTTCTCTCCTGCGCGGACCACTATCGTCTCGCCAAGCTCCACTTCTTCCGGCTCGACTATGATCTCTTCGCCGTCTCTTAACACTCTCGCTTCGCTTGCTTTGATGTTCATAAGCTCGGAGATCGATTTTCTGCTTTTTCCAACCGCGATACTCTGAAACAGCTCGCCGATCTGATAAAATATCATTACGAAAACAGCTTCCTCGTATTCGTTTATGGCGAAGGCTCCGACGGTGGCTATGCACATAAGGAAGTTTTCGTCGAAGACGTTTCCGTGAAGGATATTCCTTGCAGCTTTGAGAAGCACGTCTCCGCCAGCTATCAGATATGGCGGGAGAAACATCAGAAGAAGCCATATCCCGCCGATCTCAAAAATATGCGAGACCACCGTGATCCCCACAAACAAAATCAGCGCGCCGATTATTCTTGCAAGCAGCTTTTTATGTTTTCTTTTCATCGTCTTACTTGACTATTACCTCGCAATCGGAATCCACCTTCTTGCAGACCTTGATCGCCTTTTTGATTATCTCGTCGATCTTTTCTTCGTCACATTCTATCGTCAGCTTCTGCGCAAGGAAGCTGACCGTTGCGTCCTTTACGCCTTCTATCTTAAGTATTCCCTGCTCCATTTTTGCAGCGAGATCGGAAGAG
>SVSQ01000054.1 GCA_015064245.1 Oscillospiraceae bacterium
CGAATGTGAAATAATTTACTTCGTAAATTGTGAAATATTGCTCCTTCGTCGCAATGTGAAATGAAATTCGCCCATCACATTTGCGTAGCAAATATTTCACGGCGAAGCTATTTCACATGGCCAAGCCATATTTCACTCGCCGAAGGCGAATTTCGTTGAAAAAAGCACACATTGTCTTGGTAGACAAATGTGTGCTTTGTTCTGGCGGAGAGAGAGGGATTCGAACCCTCGTTCGGGTATTAGCCGAAACACGATTTCCAGTCGTGCGCCTTAGACCAGCTCAGCCATCTCTCCTTGCTGTGTACTATGATTATGAACTTTAAATTACGGCGCTTATATATTATATCACAAACGGTAGCGATTTGTCAAGGGGTAAAGTGAAATTTTTTCAAAAAAGTTTTGAGGAGCTTTGAGTCACGAAAGAAACGGCGGATAAGCGTGACAGCTCATCCGCCGATGGTCTCGTTTTTACAGTACGTCGTCTTCGAAGATCGCGTCTTCTTCGGGTTCTTCTTCGGTTGCGTAAGGATCGATCATTATCTCCTTGATCTTAGGCCAAGCAGCGTAGCTTCCGATGTAAGCGCAGTATCCGTACAGGATCATAAATGGCAGCATTACGCCGAGGGGCAGGAAGGTGATCAGGAAGGTGTAGTCGATGATAACGAGGAGCGCGATACCTATCAGCGCCGCAATATTACGCTTGAGTCCGAGGGCGGAGAAGATAAAGGCGTTCTTGATTATCTTGAAAAGCGAAAGGTCGAAGGTGATAATGAGGTTGTAGATATAAAATCTCATTATAAAATATACGATAGCGAGGAGTATGGATGCGTAGAACATGAGAGACGTCGTGAAGCTTCCGAGATTGAAATAGAAGAATATAACGTCGTAGACCGTCATAACGAGTATGATAAGGTCGATGATACCCATGATGAAGCCCTGGCGGAGATTGCGTTTGATAGCGTACCAGAAGTCGTGCCAGGCGAAGATGGGCTCGCCCTTGATAAGGTTACGCAGAATGTAGGTAGTACCGATGTTGGTAAGTCCGAAGGTGAAGACTACCAGCGCGCCTATGCCGTACATGATCTTCGTACCAAGTGTGGTAACGGCTATGCTTCCCTGCATACCGTGAATACCGTAAAGCGCGGCGGTAAAAGGATCGGAGGCTTCCTGCATCGTGCCGAAGAGAGCGGCGTATATGGACGAAGCGGGAGAGGGGGATGCGTCGTTGAGCAGTCCAGAAAATCCAAGCAAAAGGAATATGAGCGGGAAATTGCCCAGTATGAACGCCATGTTTACCGTGAATATATGGCTTATATGCCACCAGGAAAGCTTGAAAAAGTTTTTGAAGGTTCTTGGGACGTCGTCCTTCTTTGAAACGCCCTTTCCTGAAAAAGGGTTCTTATGAAACAGATCGTAAAGTGTCGGCGTTCTCTTGCCGTTATATTTAGCCATTCATTTCTCCATTCTGCGCGGAAGTGACCGCGGCGGATTATTTGTTACAGTTTGTGATTTAAAGCTCCTTAAAGCTCCTTTGAAAGCTCTTCAGCTCTCTCGGTGCAAGCTTTCATCGCCTCGGAAATAGTTTTGTCAAGTCCTTGCTCGTAAAGAACCTTCATCGCCCGCTCGGTAGTACCGTTAGGTGAGGTCACCATACGGATCAACTCCGAGGGCGTTTTGCCGGAGGAGATTATCATGTCTGCCGAGCCCTTGACCATAGCGCAGACCATTTTCAGTATCTCGGGAGAGTCTATACCCTCCGCTACCGCTTCTTTTGCGATGCAGTCGATAATATAATAGATATAGGCGGGCGCGCTGGACGTAGCGGCGATGACTGCGTTCATCTTGCTTTCGGGGAGCTCGAAGGCTTCGCCGATAGATGAAAACATATCGAATATCTTTTTGAAATCCACGTCGGAAACGTAAGAGTTTCTTGAAAGCGCCGTGACACCTTTTCCGATGAGCAGGGGAGTGTTTGGCATGGTCCTGATAACAGGAACCTCCCGTCCGAGCCCCTCACATACGGAAGCCGTTGAAACACCCGCGGCGATGGAGATGAAGGTCTTGCCTTCAAGAGATACTCCGCTTTCCCGTATCTCGGAGAGAACCTCCTTGAAATTCTGCGGCTTGACTGCCAGAACTATGAAATCCGCGCTCTCTACCGCTTTTTCGGGAGAGGGAGCAGTCTTTATATCCTCGGAGAACTTTTTGTACTGCTCCGTGTTTTTGTCATAAACGGTTATATCGGCTTTTCCCATTCCGCCTATTATGGCGTAAGCCATGTTTCCTGCGCCGATGAATGAAAAACGTTCCATGTAACTACCTTTCAGTGCATAATAAATCAAACGTATATATAATATCATAACATTTATTTTTAAACAATTCAACAAGGTGCGTAAAATTTTACAATTTAATAACTTGTAGAGAATAAAACTATAATATAATATAAGTAAACTGTTCAAAAAAACGGTTCTGTTCGGGAAAAAGGAGGAGCAGGCATTGGTAGCTGAATATTTTTCAGATGAATTAAGATTTGAAACTCAGCGTTTGATCATCAGAAAGGTGCGTCCATCGGACGCCTCGGATATGTACGAATACTCCTGCAGAGAGGAGACCTGCCGATATCTTTTGTGGGATAAGCACCCGTTCTATTCATATACCCTTGAGCTTACGAAGCATCTTCAGCGAGAGTACGCCCAGGGGCGGTATTTTGACCTTGCGATAGAATTGAAGGAAAATCGCAAGATGATCGGGACCGTGGGATTTACGCAGGTGGATGAAAAGAATTGCGGATGCGAGATCGGTTACGTCATCAGCCCAGACTATTGGGGACGGGGAATAGCCGCCGAGGCGGTGAACGCTTTGATCAATTTCGCCTTCTGCGAGCTGAAGATGAAGCGGGTGGAAGCCAAGTATATGGTGGAGAACACCGCGTCGAGACGGGTGATGGAAAAATGCGGAATGAGCTTTGAGGGCGTACAGCGGAGCAAGCTATTTGTTAAAGAGAAATTCAGGGATATAGGCGTATGCTCGATACTTTCGGGCGAGTATTTCGCCGTTCCGCGAAAGAATAATTTTGAAAATCCCGCAAAGCTCTCGTTTTTTGAAAAGCTGGCGAGAAAATGTAGTAAAAATTAACAAAATACATGTTGAATTTTCGGAAAGCACGAGATACAATAGAAATAATGTATATAATGACAAAACGAAAGGAATAGAAAGATGTTTTCAAATTTTCTTGAGAATGCCGCAAACAACGGTAATACTACAGGCGGTTGGATCGGCACTATCGTAATGTTCGTAGGTCTTTTTGTGGTGATGTACTTTTTCATGATCCGTCCCCAGAAAAAGCAGGAAAAGCAGATAAACGATATGCGCGATAATCTCCAGGTAGGCGACGAGGTCACCACCATCGGCGGAATTATCGGTCAGATCGTGTCCATAAAGGACGAGACCGTTCTCATCGAGACGGGAAGAGACAGAGTCAAGATCAGATTTTTGCGTTCCGCTATCAGAAGCGTCGACGTAAAGGCTGAGGACGCAGACTAAGCAAAATTTCAAAAAGGCTTCATATTCAAGGTTCCGCTTGCATAAAGTGTAGTAAAAAAACAAAAGGAGCTAAAAAATATGAAGTCTTTTTCACTTGCGGGACTCCTTCGGGGACTTGCGGTATCACTCGCGGTCTTCTTTGCCGCGGCGGCGCTGCTTTCATTTGTTTCTCTGAAAATGGATGATCCGAGCAAATATCTGCCGCTGTTTTCGGGAATAGTACCTGCGGTATCGGCGTTTTTCGGAGCCTGTGCGGCGTCAAAAAACAACAGATTTCTTACGGGACTTGCCCTCGGCGTCATCATTCTCGCCCTGCATAAAGCGGTGGGCGCGATTTGGTTCGAGGGTGACGGGCTTTCTTGGATGAAGGCGGTAATTATCGCGTTATCCGCGGTTGCGGGTTCGATGTTTCATAAAAAAATCGGGAATTCTGTGTCGTCTGACCGACGCAGAAAAGACATCAGAAGGCGTTACGGCGCCCGCTGATAAGACTAACAGGAAATATAAAAAGGACGGTCAAGGTTATGGTTTACAGATTTAAGCTTTACGGACAGAGATATATGATCGATACGGGCAGCTGCGCTCTGCACGAGCTTTCGGAGCTTCAGTACGATATGCTGAGCTATCTCAAGCTTCCTTTTGAGGATCAGTTTCCCTCTTCTTTGCGTTACGACCTGGCGAAATACGAATCGTCTCAGCTTGCTCAGGCGTATATGACCTTCAGAAAATGGCATTTCGACGGCGTCTTCCTCTCGGAAGAGCCCGTTAAGGTCGAGGCGGAAAAGGTCTGCGTGAAAAAGACGGAAAACACAGCCGTGTTCGGTGAGAGAAAATTCGTTTTCGCTTCCGACGTTATCAAAATGGCGGACTCGGGGTGCGATGAAGTCTCGGCGGAAGAGGACGAAAGCGCTCCCGTAAAGACCTCGGACTACGACATTCTGGAAACGGAATACGAGAGAGTCGCCAAGGAGATAATCAAGCGCAAGACGGGACGTATCCCCGGAAACGTGTTCAGATTTCTGCCCTTTGAGATCGTTATAAAGACGGATGAAAAGGGATATATGCACCTTGCAAACGAGGGCGCGGATAAGATTTTTGAAGCGGAAGGCTTTTCAGCGGCGAAAAAATGCCTTGAGTGCGGAGTAGCGGTAGAGCTTGCAAAGTGATAACTAATTAAAAAAGTTTATATATTCTACTTGACAATGTTTTTATGTTATGTTATAATAATATATCATAATATGTAAATCTAAATGTTACTTATAATTTGGAAAGCGAGGAAATCAAAATGAGCAGAATCAAAACTGTTGAAACAAAGGATATTGCAAAGACCGTAAAGAACGGTGGTTGCGGCGAATGCCAGACATCTTGCCAGTCTGCTTGCAAGACATCTTGCGGTGTTGCAAACCAGAAGTGCGAGAATCAGAACAAGAAGAACTGATCATTCTGTTATGAGACGCTGCCTTTCAAAAGAAGGCAGCGTTTTGCATTATAAGAGGAAACGGAGATAAAAATGGTACATCAGTATAAATTAAACGGATATAATATCGTTCTCGATACCTGCAGCGGCTCGGTACATACGGTGGACGAGGTAGCTTACGACATCATCGCGATGTATAAGAATGCGAGCGAGGAAGAGATCGTTAAAGAGATAACAAAGAAATACGCTCACCTTCCCGACGTTACGGAGGACGAAGTGCTTGAGTGTATAGACGATATACGTTCCCTGGAAGATGCGGGTAAGCTGTTTTCCGAGGATAAATACGAGGCGCTTGCGTATAACTATAAGAACACCAGCAACGTGATAAAGGCTATGTGTCTGCACGTCGCGCATACCTGCAACCTCAACTGCTCCTATTGCTTTGCAAGCCAGGGAAAATACCAGGGCGACAGAGCGATGATGACCTTTGAGGTGGGAAAGCAGGCGTTTGATTTCCTTATCGCGAATTCGGGCACGAGACGCAATCTTGAGGTGGACTTCTTCGGCGGAGAGCCCCTTATGAACTGGGACGTGGTCAAACAGCTCGTCGCTTACGCAAGAAGCGTGGAGAAGGAGCATAATAAGAATTTCCGCTTTACTCTCACCACCAACGGCGTTCTGATCGATGACGAGGTCATAGATTTCCTCAATAAAGAGATGAGCAACGTGGTGCTCAGCCTGGACGGAAGACGTGACGTTCACGACCATTTCCGTAAGGATTACGCGGGTAAGGGAAGCTACGACGTTATCCTGCCCAAGTTCAAAAAGCTGGTGGAAAAGCGCGGCGGTAAGGACTACTATATGCGCGGTACGTTTACACATAATAACGTGGATTTCACGAACGACATCTTCCACATGGCTGATCTGGGCTTTACGGAGCTGAGTATGGAGCCCGTTGTCTGCCCGCCGGGAGATCCGTACGCTCTGACGGAAGAGGATATGCCAAAGCTCTTTGAGCAGTACGAGATACTGGCAAAGGAGATGCTGAAGCGCAAAAAAGAGGGCAGACCCTTCACGTTCTACCACTATATGCTTGATCTTAAAAACGGTCCCTGTATCTATAAGAGGATAACCGGCTGCGGATCGGGTACGGAATATATGGCTGTCACTCCTTGGGGCGAGCTTTTCCCCTGCCACCAGTTCGTGGGCGATCCTAAGTACAGCCTCGGAAATATCTGGGACGGGGTGACAAATACCGCAGTCCAGGACGAATTCCGCTCCTGCAACGCTTACGCAAGAGAGGAATGTAAGGATTGCTGGGCAAGACTTTACTGCTCGGGCGGATGCGCGGCGAACTCCTATCACGCAACGGGCAGTATCGGCGGAGTTTACCGCTACGGATGCGAGCTGTTCAAGAAGCGTATTGAGTGCGCAGTCATGATGCAGGTCGCTGAGTCTGAAGAATAATGAAGACTCCCATATACGATTTCGTTAAAAGGTACGCCGCAAGCGACGTTTCCCGCTTCCATATGCCAGGGCATAAGGGCGAAAGCTTTCTTGGGTGCGAAGCCCTCGACATAACCGAGATAGACGGCGCGGACGTGCTTTACAGCGCGGACGGAATAATAGAGGAGAGCGAGCGCAATGCCTCGGCTCTCTTCGGAAGCGCTCATACATTTTATTCTGCCGAAGGCTCGAGTCTTGCAATAAAAGCTATGCTTGCGCTGGCAGTTAAAGGATTTAAAGGTGATAAGGGTGGCGCAGGCGTTAACGGATTTAAGGGGGATAACTGCGGTTCAGGCGTGAAGCCCGTGGTCTTAGCGGGAAGAAACGCCCACAAAGCCTTCATCTACGCTTGCGCGCTGCTTGATATCGACGTGAAATGGCTGTATCCTCAAAACGGCGGACATCTTTGCAGCTGTTTAATCTCACCCGCAGACGTCGAAAAGGCTCTTTGCGGAGAGAATTTTTGCGCGGTGTATATAACCTCTCCCGACTATCTTGGAAACATCGCGGATATAGGCGGAATAGCCAAGGTCTGTAAGGCTAAAAACGTTCCTCTGCTCGTGGATAACGCCCACGGAGCGTACCTTAGTTTTCTGCCGAGCTCTCTGCATCCTATCGCCTTGGGCGCGGATATGTGCTGTGACAGCGCTCACAAAACTCTGCCCGTTCTGACGGGTGGAGCATACCTGCATATCTCACCCGCAACTGACGAAAGGTATGTTTCGGGAGCGAGAAACGCCCTGTCGCTGTTCGCTTCCACAAGCCCGTCCTATCTGATACTGCAGTCACTTGATCTCTGCAACAGATATCTTGCGGACGGATATAAGGAAAAGCTTTCGGCGTGTGTTAAAAGGGTGGAAGAGCTGAAAGCTGTTCTGAACGAAAAAGGATTTGTTACCGAGCCTTCCGAGCCGCTGAAGCTGACGGTGAACGCCGCAAAAAGCGGATATACGGGTAAGGAGCTGGCGGAAAAATTAAGAGCTTATAATATCGAATGTGAGTTCGCGGACGACACGTTTTTGGTGCTGATGATCTCGCCCGCAAATCGAATTATCGACTTTGATCGCCTCAGACAAGCCTTCTCGGAGTTACCGGTCAGAACTTCTTTGATGAGCGAAAACGATACTTTTTTCCTTGATAATTGCGAGCAATGTATGACGGTCAGAGAAGCGATATTTGGCGAAAGCGAAATGGTTGCAGTAGAAAACGCCGTCGGAAGGATCTGCGGTACCCCTACGGTTTCTTGTCCGCCCGCGATACCGATCGTTGTAAGCGGCGAGCGAATAAGCGAAAAAGCGGTCAAGCTTTTCAAAAAATACGGGATAGATAAGATATCTGTAGTGCTCGAATGAGGTGCAAAAATGGAAGAAAATAAATGGCTGATAAAGCAGACGTACGAATATAAATGGTATTTCAATCAGATGATGTGCCTATCTGTGCTATGGTTGCTGGTCTTCTTACCTATGTGCATATACGCCATACGTTCACAGGCGTTTGATAGCGCCGGGATCGTTTATATGGTGATCTTGACCGGCTTATTTGTTGGCGGCATAATTTTTTCGATATGTAAGCTTCGGGCTGCTTTGCGTTGTCCCGAAACGTATTCGCGCCTTAATGCAAAGGTCGTGAAGATCCGCCATTTCGGTAAAAGATGGTACCTTACTTTGAGTATTACAAAAAATGACGGCGCGGTCTTTGAAATGGACACGGAAAAGGTATTTTCCTACTTTGCGGCGAAATCCAAGCTTGATAGAAGTGTCTCAGTCTTGTACGATCCGGTCGACGGTCGTCTTGCTGTAATAAAAACTGATATATAGATGGGAGAAAATGACATGATAACCGATTGCAAAGCATCTTTAAACAACGGCGTTCTCACCATTTCAAACGGTCTGATCGAAAAGCGTATTCCGAAGGTGGAAAGCTTTGAAACCATGGAGTACGATAACTGTGGACTGTCAAAACTCGGTTTGCGGGTTCGATCGAAGATTGAAAACAATGAATACATATTCGATATTTGGGAAGGAATTCCCGCTATCGAGATCAGCGGAGCAAATGAGCTTTGCGCTCCTATGCCAACCGAGCACGTCACTTTGCGAGCTGCAAGACTTTGGACGAATACGGACGCCCTTGATACCCTTGTTAGCGAAACGGAAAGAAATCTGTACCGAGGAAATCTTCCCGAAACGGAAGGTCATATTTTCTTCCTTGATGACGTTGTAAACGGTGGAACAACGGTGATCATCGCAAGAGTACCCGATCTGCACACGCCAAGCCTGAAGGTTGAAAAAAGAGTAGTCAAACTGAAAAATTACGGCTATCCCGTGATGATCGGTTACTGCAAGACAGAGAATGCGGAAAAGCTGTGCAGAGAGATGTATAAATGCATTTTCGCGACTTCGGGATTACATGCAATGTCGAACACCTGGGGTGACAGAAACGGCAGGACACGAGTTGAGCAGGAGTTTATAAAGCGCGAGATAGACGCCGCCGCTGAGATGGGACTGGATATAGTTCAGATAGATGACGGCTGGCAGGTCGGTGTTCCTGACGTTTTTGATGAAAACAAGTTCAGAGTGTTTGGAGACGGCTTCTGGGAACTGAGAGATGATATTTTCCCGAAAGGTATGCGCTATCTCCGTGACTACGCCGCGAAAAAAGGAGTTCAGCTGGGACTTTGGTTTGCACCTCAAAGCAGAAACGGCTTCGAGAGCTTTGAGCGCGATATTGCGGTGCTGAAAAAAGCCTACGATGAGTGGGGGATACGCTATTTCAAGCTTGACATGATCCAATTGATAAGCGACGGTCTCTGCGAAAAGATGCGGGAGTTTCTGAATGCGGTCTATAGCTTCGGAAAGGACGTTTCGGTGGAGCTTGACGTTACCGCTGATAAGCGTCTCGGTTATCTGAACAGCGCGCCCTACGGAACGATTTTCGTCGAAAACCGCTACACCAAGTGGGCGAACGCATATCCTCATAACACCTTGCGAAATCTGTGGCAGCTCTGCAGGTACGTTCCGTCCTCAAAGCTTCAGTTCGAGCTGGTAAATCCACGCCTCAACTCCGATTGCTATAAGGAAAACGATCCGCTCAAGCCTTCGGAATACGATATAGATTATCTTTTCGCGCAGGTCATGTTTTCAAATCCGCTTTTCTGGCTGGAAACTCAGTTCGTTTGGGACGAGGACAAGGAAAAGCTGAAGAAAATAGTATCTCTTTGGAAAAAATACCGCTCCGAACTTGACGCATCCGACATTCGCCCGATATGTGAAAAACCGAGCGGAACGTCCGTTACCGGCTTCGTAGCCGAGAGCGGCGAGTGCGCGCACATACTCGTTTTCAGAGAGTTTACCGAGCGAGAAAATTCTGAAATCTCATTTGCGGGTGCGATGAAAGGTGTTGAAATGATCGCATCCAACGGCTCTCCTTGCTTTGAAGCAACGGAGGAAAAACTGAAGATCACATTTGATAAAAAGTGCGAATTTGTTTGGCTGAGAGCAAAGAAATAATAAAAAGGCTATCCTTTGACGAGGATAGCCTTTGTGTTTTATAGTGATTTATACGTGCAGACTGTTGTTATAGCCCTGAGCGCGGGGGTGCTCTTGGATCCATTTCTCGTTGAAAGCCAGAACCTTGATTCCCTTATCAACGGTGTTCTGATAGATCTTCTCCATATCGTTGTACTGCGGCTGTGAAAGGTTGACCGCGTACAGCTTGGGCATCTTCGCGATGATGTCGATGTAGTGATCTCCGCGTCCGCAGAAGTGGATCGCGCCGCCGTCGTAGGTCTCAAGAAGCTCGTTATCGTAGGGCGCGCCGAACTCCTCGTAAAGCTCGGGAGAGAGGTTCATTGCGCTGTCATCACGCAGAACGATTGAACCCTTGTGCCAGAAATTCGCCCAATGGGGATTGATGTCGGATTTTCTCGGTACCAGCTCGTACCATTTATCAAGAACGGCTTTATATGTATCGGTGACGAGACGGAGCAGACCATGGACCAGCTCGGGCTCGTCGTACATAGCATAGAACATATCGCAGCCCCAGAGAAGCTCGCTGACGTCAAGAGGACCCTGGGTGTCGGGGTGGTAAAGAGTTACGTACTTTTTGATCTTAGGATATTTCTCAAATACCTCAAGGCAGAGCTCGCCAAATTCGAAAACGTTACGTCCGAATCCGGTGTTGATGTCGGGCATACCCTTTTCAACGATCTCGCGGATCTTTTCCGTGTCGTTCAGAGAACGGGTGGTGGGAAGAGTGTTGTTCTTGCGGGGCATCTTGAATATTTCCGCTCCGAAGATAGAGGTCATTATACCTGTACCGTAGTTTGAACGTATGCAAATATTATTGCGTGTCCTGCAAAGACAAGCGGCAACGCCCATCATCTGATTGCGAAGCATAAGGTCGTAATCGTCGATGGCGTCGTTGATGTTGACGCCGTCGAGGATAATTCCGTGGGGAGTAACCTTTTTTCTGCACGGCGTAAATACATCTCCTTTAAAACGGTCAAAGGTGAAATCCTTCCACTGTTCAATGAAATCGTCTTCCACTTCAGGATCTATACGGCGCTCTATACTGTCAAGAAGCGCGATCGTATCTTTGCTAAGCTGAAACATAGTGCTCTCCAATCCGCCGAAATCATTTCGGCAAAGTAGTCTTTTCCTCATTCTAACATAAAAATTCCCGTTTTTCAAGAGCTTTTTGAAAAATGGGAGAAAACAATACAAATTCGGATTATTCCGACATAAGCTTCGTCAACTCTATCGCTCCGTTTTTCAGAAACTTAATGTTCTCTTCGCGGTAGATAACGTCTTTTTTGGTATGGATTCTGTCCATATAAAGCACCCCGAAACGCTTTGAACGCTTCAAAGCCGCGACTCCCACTCCGCATTTGAAGTTCGCCTGATCCGAGGGATAGAATGCGCCCTTCGTGATGACCTCGGTTTCGACGTTCACGTTACCTGCAAACGCGGTTTTGATCTTGTCTTCGTATTTGCGCGCTCCTTTTTTGAGGACGAATATCATATGCTCGCCGTCAGAGACGCAATCGAAGTTTATTAGTAGAGTATTCTTAACTTCCGATCTGTGGTAGGAAGCGTAGTAGGAAGAGCCCAGAAGTCCCATCTCCTCGAGATCGAAAAAGATGAAGGCGGCGTTTGCCTTGAGATCGTCGGGCATATCGCGCATTATGTCAAGAAGCGCGGTCACTCCCGAGGTGTTGTCGTTGGCGGTGTTTTTGTTCGCAGGCCCTGCGTACAGCATGGACATAGCGAAAAGCAGCGCCAGATATACGATCAGCGGAGCAAACCCGAATATGAGCTCCCATTCTCCCGTTACCACGGATAACGCGGCTAAAACTCCGAGAACCGCCGCGCTGGGGATAGCGATTATAAGAAAGGTAAGAACGATCTGATAGAGCAGATATATCGAAAAGTTTTTGGGAGTTATGAAGTTGGGAAAAGGAAGACGCGCGCAGGTGTCGTAGTGGGCGGTGAAAATGACTTTCGCGCTTTCGGGGTTACCTACAACGATGTTTCTCGCGCCGAACGTACCCTTTTCAACAGCGGACCCGTAGCCGTATTCGGCGGCTTTCGAAACAACGTAATCTCTGAAATACGCTCTCTGCTTTTTTGATTTGCGGACTTGATATTTTTCAAACACGGTTTTTGTCGTTTCTGTCATGCTATTTGCTCCTTCCCGGTGATATACAGCTATACAAAGTTATCATCTTCTTTGCTTTGACAACAGTATATCATAACGATTGGCTTTTGTCAACATTTCTTACTGATATAAAAACGAAAATAGTGGTCAATTTATGCATTACAGTGTTGTATTTTTTCATTGTTATAAATAAACATTAGTAGTATAATGTTATTATATAATATTGCATAATTATAAATTTTGCGAGGTAGGAAATGAAAACTGTTTTTAAAACCAAATTACTTGCGATTTTTGCGGTCGCTTTGGTTCTGATCATCGCTTCCGTGCTTATGAGCGCCTGCGGCGGTCACACTCATAAGTTCGGCGAGTGGACGGAGCACGAAGCGGATTGCGAAAATCCCGGCTGGCAGGAGCGTAAATGCGAATGCGGCGAGACGGAAAAGCAGACGCTTGAAAGCAAGCCAGCTTTAGGTCATACCGAGGTGATAGACGAGGCGAAAGAGGCGACTTGTCTTGAAACGGGAAAGACCGAAGGAAAGCATTGTTCGGTGTGTAATAAGACGCTCGCTGAGCAGACCGAGATCCCCGCGAAGGGACACACGGAGGTAAAGCATGAGGCGAAGGCGCCGACCTGCACCGAAAAAGGTAACGAAGCGTACGTTACCTGCTCGAGCTGTGATTATACCACCTTCAAGGAGCTTCCTGCGAAGGGACACACGGAGGTAAAGCACGAGGCGAAGGCGCCGACCTGCACCGAAAAGGGCAACGAAGCGTACGTCACCTGCTCAAGCTGTGATTATACCACCTTCAAGGAGATTCCCGCAAAGGGACATACGGAGGTGAAGCTGGAGGCGGTGGCGGCTAAATGCACCGCGGACGGAAAAACCGAGGGTAAGAAATGCTCGGTTTGTAATGTTGTGTTAATGGCTCAGACCGTTGTTCCCGCCAAAGGACACGTCTGCGACGAAAAGGTCTGGGAGTATAACGGCACTCAGCATTACCGCAAATGTACCGTTTGCTCCGAAAGCTATAATTTCGCAGATCACAAGATAACCGTAGGAGTATGCTCCTGCGGATATAAGATCCCCGTATCGGAGTGCAAGCACGATTACACTCTCACCCTTGTCAGCGGAAAGCCCGCCACCTGCACAGAGGACGGAGTAAAGGAGCATTACGTCTGCCCGTACTGTAACGAATGGTTTGAGGACGCTCAGGCGAAAAATAAGATAACCGACCGCGCTTCCGTTACGCTCACAGCGACCAAGCACGTTGAAGCCGTGGAAAAGAAGGCGGTAAGCCCGACCTGCTATTCCGTCGGATATACGGAGAAGGTCATCTGCGCGGTGTGCGAGACGGTGATAAAGGAAAGCGTTGAGCTTCCCGCTGCCGAGCATACGGCGGTAACAGACGCGGCTGTCGCGCCCACTTGCGTAACCGAGGGTAAGACCGAGGGCAGTCATTGTTCCGTCTGCTCAGCGGTGCTTACAGCCCAGACTACCGTAGCCGCTACCGGCATTCACGAATATGAAAAAACAGAGGAAAAAGCACCTACCTGTACCGAAAACGGATATATTTCATACAAATGTAAAACTTGCATTTCAGTCAAAGACACCTCGCTGGCGGCAACCGGGCACTCAGTTTCGAGCGACGCTGAATGGACAGAGGTGAAGGGAGAGGACGGCGAGCCGATACTCACTCCCGTTGCAGATCAGAAGTGCGTATTTGAAGGAACCAAGGTAAGCGCCTGCGCGTCTTGCGGCGGTCAGGTCAGCGAAAAATATACGACTGTAAAGCACAGCTACATAGGAAAGATAACTCAGGCCTCTACCTGTCAGGCAGAGGGAGTCAAGACCTATACCTGCTCTGTATGTGAGGCGCAGTACACAGAGTCCGTGGCAAAGGACGCAAATGCCCACAGCTGGACGGCTCAGCCCACGGACGGTAAATATACCTGTACGGTAAACGGCTGCGGCTCTACCAAGGTGGTCGTGGATCACACGGATAAGACAACGGCGGGTATCGATAAGGATACGCTGAACGGCGCAAAGGATAACGACCTTGAGGTCAATCTTAAAGACGCTACTATTAAGATCGACAGCAGTATCGTAAACGAGCTGGGCGAAAAGGGAGACGAGGTCGACCTCTCCGCCGACAAGCTTGACGACGGCGTCCGCAACGAGATCATCTCCAATATCGATGAAGCGACGAAGGAGCTCATCGGCGATAAGCCGATATATGACTTCAATCTGACGGTAAACGATCAGAAGGTCATCTTTGAAGGTAATATGACGGTAACTCTGCCCTACGATCTGAAAGAGGGCGAGGATACCGAAAGCATAGTAGTGGCGTATATCTCCGACGACGGAAAGGTCGAGCTGATCCCCGCGGCGTATACGGAGATAGGCGGTAAGGGATACGTCACGTTCGTCACCGACCACTTCTCTCATTTCACAACGGCGCAGGTCGAGGGAAGCGTACGCTGTCAGGTGTACGGTCACGAATATTATGAAGTCAAGGTCCAGGCTACCTGTCTGACCTCCGGATATACCACCCGATTCTGCCATTACTGCGGAGAGAGCGATCCTGAAATTTACGACGTTGTGGCGGCGAATGGACATAACTATAAATATGACGAAACGGCGTCCACCTGTATCGCTCAGGGATACGTTACAAGCACCTGTCTCGATTGCGGTTATACAGTTGTAAACGGATATACGGATTTTGCCGACCATAAGTTCGTCATAAGCGAAACGGTCGAGCCCAGTTGTATAAGCGAGGGATATTCTATTGAGAACTGCTCCGTTTGCGGATATTCCAGAAAATCCGCCTTCGTGGCGCTTCTCATGCATGAATTCGGTGATGCGGAAGTAACAAAAGCTCCGACTTGCACAGAGGCGGGCGAGCTTACCGCAAAATGTATCCGAGAGGGATGCGACGCGAAGAAGGTAACGTTAAGCAGTCCCGCAGGACACGTTCTGACCGCTGTTCCCGGTGTTTCCCCCACCTGCACAGAGGCGGGAGCTGCCGGCGGAATAGGCTGCGCGGTATGTAACGAGCTCCTGGTTCAGGGAGAGGTGATACCTGCGGCAGGTCATACAGAGCAGACTATCGCAAAGGTAGATCCTACTTGTACCGAAGCGGGAAAGACAGAGGGAAAGGTATGCTCCGTTTGCGGAGAGATACTTCAGGCTGTGGCAGATATCGCTCCCGTCGGTCATAAAGAGGTTACGGACGCGGCTATAGAAGCCACTTGCGTAAAGCCCGGTCTTACAGAAGGTAAGCATTGTTCCGTATGTAACGCGACGATCGTTCAGCAGACGGAAACTCCGCTCAAGAGCCATACGTTTGACGATAAGTACGATACAAGCTGTAACGTTTGCGGATTTATCAGAGACGCCGAGTGTGCGCATAAGAATACGGAAACGCTGGCAGGAGTATCGCCCACCTGCACGAAGGCAGGACTTTCTGAAGGAAAGAAGTGCGCAGATTGCGGAGAAACACTCGCAGAGCAGACAGTTATAGAAGTTCTTGGACATAAGGAAGAAATACTTCCTGCGGTTGAGCCTACTTGCACCGAATCAGGTAAGACGGAAGGTAAATACTGCACAGTATGTAACGCAACACTCACAGAGCAGACAGTTATAGAAGCTCTTGGACATAAGGAAGAGATACTTCCTGCGGTTGAGCCTACCTGCACCGAATCAGGTAAGACGGAGGGTAAGTATTGCTCCGTATGTAACGAAACACTCGCAGAGCAGACAGTTATAGAAGCTCTTGGACATAAGGAAGAGATACTTCCTGCGGTTGAGCCTACCTGCACTGAAGCAGGAAAGACGGAGGGTAAGTATTGCTCCGTATGTAACGCAACACTCGCAGAGCAAACGGTTGTAGAAGCTCTTGGACATAAGGAAGAGATACTCCCCGCAGTTGAGCCTACCTGCACTGAAGCAGGAAAGACGGATGGTAAGTACTGCACAGTATGTAATGAAACACTCGCAGAGCAGACAGTTATAGAAGCTCTCGGACATAAGGAAATTTTCATGCCCAAAATCGAACCAACCTGCGCAAAGGTTGGATTTTCAGCAGGTGCATTTTGCGAAGTGTGTAAAGAAACACTTGTTGAGCGTGTTGTGATTGCTCAGCTTCCCCATGACTATTACGATGTGGCGGGCTTAGAGCCTACTTGCGAATCAAGCGGTTGGACACCGCACAAGGTATGTAACGAGTGCGGTCATAAAGACGGATACGAGGTATTAAGGCAGCTCATTCATATTGAAAAAGCAGTTTCCAGAGTGTACCCAACTTGTACGGAAGCAGGACTTGAAAAGTATATAGTTTGCGAGCTTTGCGGAATATACATTACAGAGCCTGTCGTCATCCCCGCTCTTGGACACGCCTACGTTGACGGAGCCTGCGTCCGTTGCGGTGAAAAAGATCCGAGCTACGAATGTAAGCACGAATGGAGCGAATGGGAACGAATTCAGGAATCGACGTGTCAGATCAAGGGAGAAGATATGCGTCGCTGCTTGATTTGCGGCGAGGAGGAATTCAAGTATTATCCGTTTGCAGATCACTGGATGATCAAGATCCAAATAATCGAGCCTACTTGCACAAAGGATGGATTTATAGAGCGCGAATGTAATTGGTGTAAAACACTCACTCAGGAATACACGAAGAGCTTGGGACATAGCTTTATAGACGGAATATGCGGACGCTGCGGTG
>SVSQ01000055.1 GCA_015064245.1 Oscillospiraceae bacterium
AAAGGATGTTAGTGCGATCATTTCTACAAAAATGCTCGCCCACGCTTCGCATTTTCGGGATGTTTTATCTGTTTTTCGATTGGTTTAATGTTTGGGTAGTTGCGGAAGCAACGCGGCAGATACCGTGGTTATAAAACTGAGTGCCTGCAGGCAAATAATTTTACAGTTAAAAGTAACTTTATTCTACACCAAATCTCTGCGAAGATTTCGGTCTTTTTTCGGAGCAAAGCGGAGGAAAAAGCGCTGACCGCCGTCAGCGAGAAAGCTTCGAGGTGTGACACACATCTATGTTCGCACAAGCTCAGCAGTGTCACGCATAAATCAAAATTTGAAAACATCCACACGTTAAATTGCACATAAAAAGTTTTTCCAATATTTTTAAATATATAAAAATTACCATCTTGACAAATGAGTAAAAAACTGTTATAATTGTATCAAATGAGACAGTTTATTAAAGGTGAAAGATGAAAACTTCCGCTATAACAGAAATACTGAAAAGTATTCCTATATTTTCAAGTCTGAGCGAAAACGATATAAACGGTATCATGATAAGCTCGGAAGCAAAGACTTATAAATGCGGCGATGAAGTAAAAAGCGAAGGCTGTATCACAGTCATACTTTCGGGTAACGCCGCAGTAAAAAAGGAAGTCGGCGGCAAAGCCATCATAATGAGAATGATGGACGCAGGGGGAATATTCGGAGTCGCGTCGCTCTTCTCGGAAGAAGAGGAGGGAGTATCGTTTCTGGAAGCGTCAAAAAAGACGGACGTGTTATTTATCCCCAAAACGCTGATATTACAGCTTGTAAGGTCGAACGGCGATTTTGCTGAGACGTATATACGTTTCCTTACGTCGAGGATAAAGTTCCTCAATCTCCGCATCAAAGCCTATACCTCGGGCAGTACGGAGGCGAAGCTCGCATTCCATCTGCTGATGCTGGACGAGGACGGAAACGGAAGGGTTGATATAGGCGTATCGCTTATAAAGCTGGCAGAGATGCTGGATATCGGCAGAGCGTCACTTTACAGAGCGATGGACGCGCTGTGCGAAAAGGATATAATTTCAAGAGACGGCCACAGCGTACTGATCAAAGACAGAAAGCTTCTATCCGCAGTTGCGGACGGGAATTTTTGATAGATAAAAAATATATGACAGAAAGGATATGTCTTAAAATGAAAAATCTCAAAAAACTTATTGCGCTACTTCTGAGCGTAGCTATGCTGCTTGCTCTCGTGGCGTGCGGCGCCGATAAACCCGAGGATATCGATCCTCAGCCCGATGACGGTCAGACTCAGCCCGACGATGCTGAAAAGCAGGAAGATCCCATCACCGTCAAGGTGGGCGTTCTGAAAGGTCCCACAGGTATGGGCGCGGTCAAGATCGCAAAGGACTCAGCTGAAGGTAAGACCACGGGCGCTTACGAGATCTCCTTCTACGAGACCGCTGACGTAAACGCTCTCACATCCGCTCTTGTAAACGGCACAGTTCACGTTGCGGCGCTTCCCGTAAACGCAGGTTCTGCTCTTTTCAATAAGACGGGCGGAAAGGTTCAGGCAGTAGCTACCAACGCTCTCGGCGTGCTCTCCATAGTCGGAAGCGAGAAGCTTTCGGACATCAAGGAGCTTAAAGGCAAGACCATTCACACAACCGGTCAGGCTAACACTCCCGAATATATCCTCACCTATATCCTTGAAAAGAACGGTATGAAAGCCGTTACGGGTGACGGCGAGCTCGGTGACAACGGCGTAAGAGTCAACTACTACGCGGACGGTAACACCGCTATGGCGGCTATGGTCAAGGACGGCGGATACGCTATGCTTCCCGAGCCCGCGGCAACGGTCGCTCTCACAAAGAGCACCGAGACGGTCAAGTACAGCATCGTTTTCGACGTGACCGCAGAATGGTCAAAGGTGTCTGAGACCAAGCTGGTCCAGGGATGCCTGATCGCAAACAAGGACTTCGCAGACAACTATCCCAAGGCTCTTGCGGCTCTGCTTGCGGATTACAAGAGCTCCGTTGACTTCGTAAACTCCGAGGAAAACGTCGACGCGGCGGCTGATCTGCTGGTGGAGTACGGAATCGTTCCCAAGGCGCCTATAGCAAAGCAGGCGATCGGCAGAGCGAATATCGTATGCATCACGGGCGCTGATATGAAGGCAGACGTCTCCGCTATGCTGGGCGTTCTGCTCGCCGCAAATCCCGCATCTGTTGGCGGAAAGCTTCCCACGGACGAATACTACTATGGAGCTTAAAAACAGAAACCATTTAACCCCAAAGTCACCAAACACCGAGTTTTCGCTTAAGACAAAACTCGGTGTTTGTCTTAAAAAGCATAAAAAGACGCTGATAAAGCTTGCGTCGGTCGTACTGACCGCCGCTCTGTGGCTGATGATATGGCACCTTGCGGCAAAGCGAGTAGGACTGGATTTCATTCTGCCGTCACCGAAGGCAACCCTTAAAAAGCTGACGGAGATAGTGATGCGCGAGGGCTTTATAACGGTGGCGCTGGGTTCTATGCTGAGAGTGATCGAGGGCTTTGCGCTGGGCGTGGCGATCGGCGCAGCGGCGGCGTTTTCAGCCTACTTTTTCCTGCCCCTGAAGGTGTTCTTTTCGCCGCTGATAAAGGTGGTCCGCGCAACCCCCGTCGCTTCGTTTATACTTATCGCGGTGCTGTGGATGGACGCGGCGGCAGTGCCTGTTTTCATCGCGTTTCTGATGGTGTTCCCCATCGTTTACGGAAACGTGGTCACGGGACTTTCCGAGACCGATCCGCTTCTCCGCGAGTGCGCGGATATGTACGGCTTTTCGCCGCTGAAGAAGCTGATCTGTCTGTACGTTCCGTCGGCGTCCCCGTATCTCGGAAGCGCCTGCCTTACCTCTATGGGACTTGCCTGGAAGTCGGGGATAGCAGCCGAGGTGCTGTGCGTTACCATGAAGTCCGTTGGGTACTATATCTACACATCGAAGATCTATCTGGAGACGGAAGAGCTTTTCGCCTGGACGGTGACGGTCATAGTTATGAGCGTTATGCTGGAGGGGGCTGTGAAGCTGATCGCGAAAATAATAAGAAAGACCTTGGGGAGACGTTATGCTTAACTCGGAAAACGGTATAAAAATAGAAAATTTAAGCAAGAGCTACGGTGAAAAAAAGGTGCTGAAAAATCTCTCGCTGTTCATTCCTTACGGAAGTGTTGCGGCAGTAACGGGCGGTTCGGGGTGCGGTAAGACCACGCTTTTGCGGCTTATCTGCGGGCTTGAGAAAGCCGACGGCGGAAGCATTACCGGCGTAAATAAAAAGGACATCTCCGCGCTTTTTCAAGAGGACAGACTGTTTCCGTGGATGACCGCGCTTGAAAACGTTGAAGCGGTGATAAAGGGTAAAAAGGAAAAGCCCCTTGCCGCTCAGATACTATCGGATCTGGGGCTTGGGGATAAAAAAGACCTCTCTGCCTTTCCCGCCGAGCTCTCGGGGGGGATGATGCGCAGAGTAGCTATCGCGCGAGCCCTCGCGTACAAAAGCAAGGTGCTGATACTGGACGAGGCGCTCCGCGGACTCGACGAGAAAAATTTCCAAAACGCCGCGGACATTATAGGTCGTTATCGGGACGGAAGGACGGTAATAAGCGTCACTCACGTTAATTCCGCTATTGAAGAGAATGCAGATATTAATATAAAGCTTTAGATCCTTGACAAACGTAACAGGATCGGACAAAGGCGGCTGAAAAGCCGCCTTTGCTTATAAATTATAAGTCGGAGAAGTAATTAGAAGTAATTAAAATATAAATTATTATATATATAATTGACAAGCGGAGATTTATGTGGTATAATAAAATCGGAGTTATTATATAGTAACGCCTACATACATAAAAACGGAAACGAGAATAATGAGAATACTTGGAATAGACCCCGGATACGCAATAGTCGGTTATGGAGTGGTGGACCTTAAAGGCTCCAGATTCACTCCCGTTGATTACGGCGTTATCACCACACCTGCGAAGATACCGATAGAGGACCGTCTTTGCAGTATATACGATGAGCTGAGCGCTATAATAGAAAAACATAAGCCCGATTCAATGGCTGTTGAGGAGCTGTTCTTCAACTCCAATCACACGACTGCTATTCCCGTTGCTGAGGCAAGAGGCGTTATCCTTCTCTGCGCGAAGCAGCACGGAGTAAGGCTGTTTGAATACACGCCGCTTCAGGTCAAGCAGGCGGTGGTCGGCTACGGAAGGGCGGAAAAGAAGCAGGTCATCGCTATGACCACCACGCTTCTGGGTCTGTCAAAGCCTCCGAAGCCCGATGACGCGGCGGACGCGTTGGCTATCGCCATCTGTCACGGAAATACGGGCGAATCCGCCTTGCGCGGTTACTATAATCTCAGATAACGCTCGGAAAATAAATTTTGCGTGAAAGTTTACTTTGAGCGCGTCGAAAATTCACCTGTTTCACGCCTGAATTTCCTTAAAAGGCTTACACCTTTTGTTTTGCGATGCAAAACACAGTAAATTCGTCCACTATTTTGCGCAGCTGTCCAAAGGACAGCGGAACGGAGTATATAATGTTTTACTATCTTAACGGAACTCTTGCGGTTCTTGATATTGGTATGGCGGTCATCGACTGCGGCGGCGTTGGATATATGTGCAACGTAAGCGCCAGAACGGAGCAGAAATTGGCTACCGAGATCGGAAAGCCCGCCAAGCTGCTGACTTATCTTTCCGTCCGTGAGGACGCCATGGAGCTTTTCGGGTTCTATGACAAAGAGGAGCTCTCTATGTTCAAGCTTCTGATCTCCGTCTCGGGAATCGGAGCAAGGACAGCTATCGGAATTCTGGGAAGCGTTTCGCCGGAGAAGTTTGCTTACGCCGTTTCCGTCGGAGACGTCAAGGCTATCAAGGCGCCGGGCGTCGGACCTAAGATCGCGGCTCGTATCATTCTTGAGCTTAAAGACAAGATCGCTAAAGAATTTTCAGCTCCCGCTGATGATTCTCCCGTGGCTGCCGCGGTTTCCGCGTCTGCTCCCAAGGGCAATAAGCTTACCGAGGCTCGCACCGCTCTTATGGCTCTCGGCTTCTCCAAAGTCGAGGCTGAAGGCTTCCTCAGTAAGATCGACTGCGCTAAGCTCAGCGTCGAAGAGATCATCCGCGAAGCACTCAAGCGGGTGTAGATGTTACATTTGTTTAAGAAGGATTACGGTCGCTTTTGAAAGGAAAGCATGCATGTCTACGGCAAGCTGCATGCCTACGGCAAGCTGTATGCCTTCGGCAAACCCGCAAAACTTATTTTACGACGACAGCAGGACGCCATCGTAGTAAAAGAATATTTAAGAGTTTTCTTCGAAAAGGCAGTGGGCTCTCTTTATAAAAAAAGTATGTAGAGCTTTTATAAACGAAAAATATGGAACTTGGTAGGGGAAGGGGCTTATTCTTCCCGTAAAATACACAAACAAACGGAGTATATCTATGAGTATGGATAACGAAGATTTCGGTCAGGAATACGATTTTGAAAGCAGGATAGTCAGCTCGAGCTATTCGGGCGACGAAGACGGCGATACTGAATTTTCCCTCAGACCGAAGACCCTGGACGAATACGTCGGACAGGAAAAAGCAAAGGAAAACCTAAAGGTTTATATAGACGCCGCGAAGGCGAGAGGAGACGTGCTCGATCATGTTCTGCTGTACGGTCCTCCCGGACTTGGTAAGACCACTCTTTCGACTATCATAGCAAACGAAATGGGTGTAAATATCAGAGTCACCTCAGGTCCTGCCATAGAGAAGCAGGGTGATCTCGCGGCGCTCCTTACCAATCTGCAGGAAAACGACATACTGTTTATCGACGAGATACACCGTATGCAGAGATCGATAGAGGAGATACTGTATCCCGCGATGGAGGACTATTCGCTGGATATCATTATCGGTAAGGGTCCCAGCGCAAGAAGCATACGTCTTCCTCTGAACAAGTTCACTCTTATCGGAGCTACTACGCGGGCAGGTCAGATCTCTCAGCCTATGCGCGACCGTTTCGGCGTGCTTTTGAAGCTGGAGCTTTACTCTCCCGAGGAGCTAGCCAAGATCGTCACCCGTTCGGCGGATCTGCTCGAGGTACGGATAGCGCCCGAAGGAGCTATGGAGATAGCGTCCCGTTCGAGAGGAACTCCCCGTATCGCTAACCGTCTGCTGAAACGCGTCCGCGACTTTGCTCAGGTAAAGGGAAGCGGCATCATCGACAGAGAGATAGCGGATTACGCTCTCGGTAAGCTGGAGATAGACCACCTCGGACTTGACAACACGGACAGAAGGATGCTGGAGACGATAATTAAGTTTTACGACGGCGGTCCCGTCGGACTTGATACTCTCGCCGCGACGGTGGGTGAAGAGGCGGTAACGCTTGAGGATGTTTACGAGCCCTATTTGATGCAGATAGGATTTCTCAGCAGAACACCGCGAGGACGTTGCGTGACTCGCAGAGCGTACGAGCATCTCGGTCTGCCTATAACCGCTAAGCCGTCGAAATTCACGGGCATCGAAGGTCAGGTCGGACTTTTTGATGAGGAATAAAATTTGCGCACGGAAACAAGGTGGTGTTTCCTACAACTCATAAAAAGGTATATTTCGCAGATCTTTCGGGAGGAGCAAGCCCCTCCCCTACGAATAAAAAAGAAATGTACGCAAATTTTTGCACTAAATATTTCGAAATGATCGCACGAACAAAGCGATGGGGATGGGATTCCAAAGGGAAGGGGTGGAATCGCCACCTCCCCTTCCCTTGGTCGTCCCTTTGGTTACTTTCCGACGAAGCGGAAAGTAACATAAAAAAAGAAAATATTAGAAAAATAACCGTCTTACTCAAATAAAAAACGAACATAACTGAAAGGTATAAAACCAATGTGGGCTGAAAAAAGCTGGCAGGATTATAAATTATTAGACACATCCGACGGAGAACGTCTGGAAAAATGGGGCAAATACGTCCTTGTACGTCCCGACCCACAGATAATCTGGAAGGGAATGAAGCAGAGTCCGATGTGGAAAAAAGCGGACGCAGTATATTCCAGATCGAAGGCAGGGGGCGGAAGCTGGTCGGAGAGTAAGCTTCCCGAAGAATGGAAGATAGGCTTCCCGCTGGGAAACGAAAAAGACATACAGTTCATCATACGCCCAACGGGCTTCAAGCATACGGGATTGTTTCCCGAGCAGGCGGTGAACTGGAACTGGTTCTATGAGCTCATAAAGAAATCGGGAAGAAGGATAAAGGTCCTCAACCTTTTCGCATATACGGGCGGAGCTACCGTAGCGGCGGCAGCCGCGGGAGCAGAGGTCTGCCACGTTGACGCATCAAAAGGCATGGTCGCTCAGGCGAAGCAGAATATGGCGCTCAACGGAATGGCGGACAAACCGGTAAGATATATAGTGGACGACTGTAAAAAGTTCTGCGAGCGGGAGATACGCCGCGGAAACCGCTACGACGCGGTCATAATGGACCCGCCGTCCTACGGCAGAGGTCCGAACGGCGAGGTCTGGAAGCTGGAGGAATGTATCAGCGACCTTATCAAGATCACCGCGGACGTCCTCAGCGACGATCCGCTGTTCTTCCTGCTCAACTCTTACACCACGGGGCTTTCAGCGGGAACCATGGGTTATATGGTAAACTCAGTGCTTGCGCCGAGATTCGGCGGTAAGACCGAGTCGGGCGAGATAGGACTGTACGTTGAAGAGACGGGCGGAATACTCCCGAGCGGCGCGTCTGCAAGATGGGTTTCGGGGAATAAATAATGTTACATTTGTTTTGGAAGGGGATACGCGCTTTCTTGAAAGGAAAGCATGCATGCCTACGGCAAGCCGCAAAGAACTTCGATTATGGCGATAGCAGTATGCCATCGCCATAATCGAATTACTACGTAATTTTCTTCGAAAAAATGTTTACCCATTTCAAACAGTGCAAACATCATCTAACCCACGAAAAATAAAATTTTCTCAAATCACTGTAGGGACCGTACGTCTATGGATTTTCAATCCTCGACGGTCCGTGTCCCAAATATACAACAAGCATCCGTCTTACACAAAAACAATATTCGCTGCAGGGCGTTCTTCGCCAGGCAGATGTCTGCAAAAAGAAAGGCAAAGAAATTGGAAGAGAACAAGATCCCGTTCATAAAAATGGAAAACGTGTCGTATTCCTACGGCGGCGAGGATGAGGGCGAGCCCCTTACTCCCGTACTGAAGAATATCGATCTTGAAATAGAAAAAGGCTCATTCGTTGCGGTTCTGGGACATAACGGAAGCGGAAAATCCACACTTGCAAAGCTGATAAACCTCATACTTACACCGACGGAGGGTAAGCTGTTTATCGACGGAAAAGAGATATCCGAAAATGATATGACCGAGGATGAGCTGTATGAGATACGCCGCAGAGTCGGAATGGTGTTCCAGAATCCCGATAACCAGCTGGTGGCGACTGTGGTGGAGGAGGACGTGGCGTTCGGTCCCGAAAACCTGGGTGTAGAGCCCTCGGAGATACGCAGACGCGTTGACGAGGCGCTTGAGACCGTGGGAATGAGCGAGTACAAAAAGCACTCTCCGCATCAGCTCTCCGGCGGTCAGAAGCAGAGGATAGCCATCGCGGGAATAATCGCCATGCTTCCCGAATGTATAGTTTTCGACGAATCCACGGCTATGCTGGATCCCGGCGGACGTAAGGAGGTCATGGCTACGGTGGAAAAGCTGAATCGGGAAAAAGGCATAACGATACTCTATATTACTCACAATATGGACGAGGCGGTGCGCGCGGACAGAGTCGTCGTAATAAACGACGGAAGGATATGCCTCGACGGAACGCCTACGAAGGTGTTTTCCGAGGTAGAACAGCTCCGTCTGGTAGGACTTGACGTTCCGCAGGTCACGGAGCTTATGTACGATCTTGAGAACGCGGGAGTAAGCGTGGATCACAAGGAGCTGGACGAAAGAAAATGCGCGGAGGCGATACTAAGGCTTTATAAAAGCAGACGCTCCTGAAGACGATTTGTATAAAAAACAATAACATTTTTTAACGAAAGATAAAAAAATGAACGCACTTGAACTGAAAAACATTGAATACACCTACAGCAGAAATACTCCCTTTGAAAACAAGGTGCTGGACGGCATAAGCGTATCCTTCGAGGCGGGTAAGGTCAACGGTCTTATCGGTCACACGGGAAGCGGAAAGTCAACGCTGGTCCAGATGATGAACGGACTTCTGAAGCCGGACGCGGGAGAGGTACTGCTGTTTGGAAAGAATATATGGGAAGACCCGAAAAAGATAAACGATATACGCTTCAGGGTGGGACTTGTGTTCCAGTATCCCGAGTATCAGCTTTTCGAGGAGACCTGCGAAAAGGATATCGCTTTCGGTCCTAAGAATATGGGGCTGGACGACGGAGAGATAAAGCGCAGAGTGGAGACGTCCGCGGATTTCGTCGGACTGGACCGCGACCTGCTTCAGAAATCTCCGTTCGAGCTTTCGGGCGGTCAGAAGCGCCGCGTGGCGCTGGCGGGAATAATGGCTATGGAGCCGGACGTGCTGATCCTCGACGAGCCCGCCGCAGGACTTGATCCTATCGGAAGAACGGAGATCTTCGGAGGAATAAGACGTTATCAGAGAACGAAGGGGAACACGGTGATAATCGTCAGCCACAGCATGGAGGACGTAGCGGAATACTGCGATACGCTCTCGGTGCTCAGAAAGGGCGAGCTGCTGCTGTCGGGGGAATGCGGAAGCGTCTTCGCTCACGAAAAGGAGCTTACGGAGACGGGACTGGGAGTTCCGCAGATAACGGGCTTTATGCGGCTTCTGCGAGAGGGCGGAATGCCGGTGAGGGACGATATCTATACAATAGACGCGGCGTACCGCGAAATAATGAAAATGCTGGGATATAAGAATTAAAGGAAAAAGGACAGACGCAAATGCTTAAAGATATAACCCTCGGTCAGTTTTTTCCGGGGAATTCGCTTCTGCACAGAGCAGATCCGCGAATGAAGATAATACTTTCTTTTATGTATATAGTGTTCGTGTTTATGGCGAACTCTACCGTGTCGTACGTGCTTACGGCGGTATTTACGGTATTTCTCGTGATAATCAGCACGATAAAGCCGATAATAGTACTGAAAGCTCTGAAGCCGGTGGTATTTATAATGCTTTTTACGGCGTTTTTCAACGTTTTCTGGACGAAAGGGGACGCGGCGCCGCTGGTCGACGTAAGCTTTCTTGGACTTAATATACGCGTGTATAGCGAGGGAATATGGTTCGCGCTGAAGATGGTGGTGAGACTGGTCTGCATACTCACGGGAAGCTGTGTATTGCTGACCTATACGACCTCTCCTATATCGCTTACGGACGGATTGGAAAGACTTCTCGCTCCGCTCAAGGTGATAAAGCTGCCTGTTCATGAGTTTTCAATGATGATAACCATCGCACTCAGATTTATCCCAACCTTGATAGAGGAGACGGACAAGATAATGAACGCTCAGAAGGCGCGCGGAGCGGATTTTTCGTCAGGCGGACTGGTCAAGCGCGCAAAAGCTCTGCTTCCGGTGCTGATACCGCTTTTCGCATCCTCCTTCAGACGCGCGGGAGAGCTGGCTACGGCTATGGAGTGCCGCTGTTACCGAGGCGATAACGGAAGAACGAGAATGACTAAGCTCAAATATACGGGCGTGGACGCAGTCCTGCTGCTCATTATGGCGGCGTTCGGCGCGGGAGTGATACTCTCGAATATTTACCTGAAATCAGTACTTGCGATCTGATACAGAAGCTACGCCTTTTGCGGCTCAGATATGCCCTCGGGCATACCGCCCCAAAACGCTGTTTGGTGTAAGAAAGGCATGATCATAAATAATGAAGATATTACTTAAAATCGCCTACGACGGCAGATGCTACTGCGGTTGGCAGGTCCAGAAAAACGGAATAAGCATCCAGGGCGAGCTCTGCAGAGCGGCGGAGGAGACCTACCACGAGACGGTTAAGGTCACGGGGTGCTCGCGAACGGACAGCGGAGTCTCGGCGATGGAGTATTTTTGCACGCTGGAGACCTCGGAAAACGCGCCGCGTATCCCTCTTGACAGACTGCCGACGGCTTTGAACGTCAAGCTTCCGGGTGATATAACAGTATTTTCGGCGGAGGAAGCGGCGGAGGATTTTCATCCGAGATACAGCGTGAAAAGCAAAACATACAGATACGTCATAGATAACGGTGAGCACCGAGATCCGTTCCGCAACGGAAAGGCGTGGCATCTCGGAAAGCCGCTGGACGAAAAGAAAATGGACAGAGCGGCTAAGGCGTTTGTCGGGAAATACGACTTCGCGGCGTTTATGGCGAGCGGCTCATCGGTGACGGACGCCACCCGTACGGTAATGCGGGCGGAGGTCACGCGAGAGGGAAACGACGTCATATTTACGGTGAGCGCCGACGGATTCCTATACAATATGGTGAGGATAATGACGGGTACGCTTGCGGATGTGGCGTACGGTAAAATAAAAGAGGAAGAAATAACGGATATAATTGCTTCAAAGGACAGAAGCAGGGCGGGAATGACCGCGCCGCCGGACGGACTTTGTCTGGTCAAGGTTCTGTACTGACGAAAAGAAGGGAGAAAAAATTGGGAAATCTGTTTGATATAGCGCTTTTACTCATAATAATAATCTCAGGCGCGGCGTGCTGTAAATTGGGATTCTTCAAAACGCTGAAGCCTTTCAGAAAGATAATCGCTTTTCTGGTGGCGTGGAATTTTAAATCGTCTTCGTTCGTAAATATGATAACGGATAAGATACTGAAGGCGGAAGCGGTGAAAAACGCCGTTTCAAAATGGGTGGAAAACTCCTGGGGAGATAAGATCCACTCAGCAACGGAGGCTCCGGACGTTACGGTCACAGAAAGATACGATTCCACCTTCGGAATCATAGGCGAGATATTCGACAATATAAAGGAATACTGCATGGAGCTGTACGAAAAGACCTTCGGAGGCATACCGGGCTCGGATCAGCTGGGCGTGCAGGAAAAGCTGGAGCAGTTCACCGACGAGGTGGTGACGTATATATCAAACGGCGTTTTGAACTTTGTTTCTGCGCTCCTTGGATTTATCATACTTTACGCCCTTGTTTCGGTAGGATTTATACTGGTCATCAAGCTACTGGACAGACTCTTCAAAAAGGGATTGTTCGGACTGGTGAATAAGCTTACGGGGGCGATAGTAGGAGTGGGCTTCGGGTTCGTTTTCGCGTGGCTGATAGCGCTGTTGTTCGTGAACGTCCTGCCGATGTTCTTCCCGATAGAAAAGGAACTGATACTCAGCGGAAGCATGGGAATAGTGGAGTGGTTCTGTACTAAATTTATGTTTTCGGCGTTGTTTGGAATAACACTGTAATAATTATTTTTGGGCGGTTGTCAACCGCCCTTTTGTTTTGAAATACCCGTTATTTTTATTCTAATGTGGAAATAATAGTTCTGCGCATTTAAATACCATAATATCTCTGACTTATGCCAAATTACCAACTTACTCGAGTGAATTATTCGCCTGCAGGCGCCCGCCTGCCACAAAACTATGTTCGCACAAATCAGACAGAAATCTCCACCGAATCTTTGCGAAGATTTCGGTCTTTTCCGAAGGAAAAGTTCCGACGGTGTCGGAAAGAAAGCTTCGAGCTGTGACACAAATCTATGTTCGCACAAATCAGACAGAAATCCCCACCGAATCTTTGCGAAGATTTCGGTCTTTTCCGAAGGAAAAGTTCCGACGGTGTCGGAAAGAAAGCTTCGAGCTGTGACACAAATCTATGTTCGCACAAATCAGACGGTGTCACAGAATGTTCACAGAATATTTTTAAAAACTCATTTAATAATTGCCAATAGAATGGTAAAATTATATCGTTAGCACTTTAAGGCTTAGAGTGCTAAAATTTAAAAAACGGAGGATCATAATGGGAAACGAAACAGAACTGAGCGATCGCCAAAGAATGATCCTCAAGGCAATTATAGATTCACACGTCAAAAGCGGAGAGCCGATCGGTTCAAAGCTGCTGGCAAGGGAGCTTCCCGTTACGCTTTCATCAGCTACGATCAGAAACGTTATGAGCGAGCTGGAAAAGCTTGGGTATCTGGAGCAGCCGCATACGTCGGCGGGACGTGTCCCGTCGGGTAAGGGATACCGCCTGTACGTCAATTCGCTTATGAACGAGTATTCGCTGACAGGTCAGGAGCAGACGGAGCTTGACAAGATGTCGTCGCAAAAGCTGGTGGGTATCGATAACCTGCTGAAGGGCGCGGCGGAGACAGTCTCAAAGCTTACGGATTACACGGCGCTTGCGGTCAAGCCGAGACTTAACAGAGTGTTGGTCATCAACTTCAAGCTGCTGCCTATGAACGATTACGGAGCTCTGCTGATAATGCAGACGTCAATCGGAATAGTGAAGACCAGATTCGTGGAGATGGGATTCAAGGTCAGCGAGGATATGTCCTTCAAGCTGGAGGAGACGCTCAACCGCCATCTTACGGGAGTAAGCATAGGAAACGTCACTCCCGCGCTGGTCGCTGAGATAGAAAGGGAGCTTTCAGTCCTTGCGCCGCTTCTCGTGCCCATAATGAGGGCGTTTATGGAGGAGATAGGAACGCTGGACGGAGGCGAGCTCCGTATCGAGGGTATGAACAAGATGCTGAAATATCCCGAGTACGCGAACCTCGAAAGCTTCAAGGGGATTCTCGGTATGCTGGAGAAGAAGGATTACATTCTCAGCGTCGTTTCAGCGGCGCAGAACGATTCTGTGAATATCTACATCAGCCCCGAAAGCGAGGACCAGCAGCTTAAGGGTACTTCGCTGGTATTTAAAACGATAACGGATAATAATCTTCCCGTGGCGGCTATCGGAGTTATCGGTCCGTGCAGAATGGACTACCCGAAGGTCATATCAACGGTAGATTATCTCTCCGATAAAATAGCGGAAGCTATAAAGACGGAAAATAATAACTTATCCGAAAGAAAGGAACAGGCTAAGTAATGTCGGACGAAAAGGAAATAAAAGACACTGAAGAAGTAAAAGAGGAAGCGCCCGTCGCTGAAAACGCGCCCGCATCCGAGGAAGCTGCAAAGGAATCCGAGTGCTGTGACAAGGACGAAAAGGTTTCTGAACAAAAATGCTGCGGTAAGGACGAAAAGAAGACGGAAAAGTGCGAAAAGGGCTGTAAGGGCGGCAAGAAAAATGCGAGAGAGCTGGAAGCGGAGCTTCTTAAATATAAGGAGGCGGCTGAAAAGGCAGAAGCGGCTCTCAAGGAGTCCGAGGATAAATATCTTCGCATCCTCGCCGAATACGACAACTACAGAAAACGTACGGCAAAAGAAAAAGAGGGTATATATTCAGACGCGTACGGCGACGCTATCACAGAGATACTCCCCGTCATCGATAACCTTGAAAGAGCAGCGGTATGCACAGGCGATAAGGTCGCAGAGGGCGTAAAAATGACGCTGAACCAGTTCAAGAGCACACTTGAAAAGCTGGGTGTCGAGGAGATCAGCGCCAACGTAGGCGACGATTTTGATCCCACGTACCACAACGCCATGATGAGCGTCGACAATCCTGACGTAAAATCCGGAGCGATAGCGATGGTGCTTGCAAAGGGCTACAAAAAAGGCGATAAGGTATTCAGATACGCTATGGTATCCGTTGCAAACTGATTTTTAAAAATGGCTATGTCACATTATGTAACTGATAAATTGTGTTTTTCGGTGAGTATAAAGGATTGCTTTAGCAATTCGTAGGGGAGGGGCTTGCTCCTCCCGAAAAATCTCCATAAAACACTCGGCTTACGCAAACTAATTGATCCTCTGCAGGCAGACGCCTGCCGGGAGGACCAAGGCCCTCCCCTACGACAAATAATGAAATTTTCACCAAATAAATTGTTTGCCTGCCCGATAAATCAAAATTTGAAAAGTACAAAAAATCAACCATTAAAAGTGACATAGCCTTAAAAATAAAAGCCTCTCCCAAAGGGCGAGCCATTGAGTTGCTCAAACATCTATACAAAATCAAACATTTCAAAAAAAGAAAAATATAAGAAAAGCATAATGCTTTCAGGAGGAAAATATAAAATGGGAAAAATTATTGGAATTGACCTTGGTACGACAAACTCTTGCGTTGCGGTATTCGAGGGCGGCGAGCCTATCGTTATCCCCAACCCCGAAGGAGCAAGAACAACTCCTTCCGTAGTCGCATTCAAGAATAATGAAAGACTCGTCGGTCAGGTAGCAAAGAGACAGGCTATCACCAACCCCGACAAAACCATCATCTCCATCAAGAGAGAGATGGGTACCGCATATAAGGTAGACATCGACGGCAAGAACTACACTCCCCAGGAGATCTCCGCTATGATCCTTCAGAAGCTGAAGGCTGACGCAGAGGCTTACCTCGGAACAACGGTCACAGAGGCTGTTATCACCGTCCCCGCGTACTTCTCCGACGCTCAGCGTCAGGCAACGAAGGACGCAGGTAAGATCGCAGGTCTTGACGTTAAGCGTATCATCAACGAGCCCACAGCCGCAGCTCTCGCTTACGGTATGGATAAGGAAACAGACCAGAAGATCATGATCTTCGACCTGGGCGGCGGTACTTTCGATGTTTCTCTGCTTGAGATCAGCGACGGAGTTTTCGAGGTTCTTGCAACAGCAGGTAACAACCGTCTCGGCGGCGACGACTTCGATAAGCGCATCATCGACTGGATCGCAGATCAGTTTGCAAAGGACAACGGCGGTCTCGATCTCCGTAAGGATAAGATGGCTCTCCAGAGACTCAAGGAAGCGGCTGAAAAGGCTAAGATCGAGCTCTCCGGCATCATGCAGGCTAACATCAACCTGCCCTTCATCACAGTAACCGCAGACGGTCCTCAGCACTTCGAGGCTACTCTCACAAGAGCTGAGTTCAACCGCATCACCGCAGACCTGGTAGAGGCTACTATGAAGCCCGTTAAGCAGGTACTCTCCGATGCAGGTCTCTCCGTTTCTCAAGTAGATAAGATCCTGCTCGTCGGCGGTTCTACACGTATTCCCGCAGTTCAGGACGCTGTTAAGAGCTTCATCGGCAAGGAGCCCTTCAAGGGCATCAACCCCGACGAATGCGTTGCGCTTGGCGCGGCTATTCAGGGCGGTGTTCTCGGCGGCGACGTTAAGGACCTTCTTCTCCTTGACGTTACTCCCCTTTCTCTCGGTATCGAGACTCTCGGCGGAGTATTCAACAGAATCATCGACAGAAATACAACTATCCCCGTAAAGAAGAGCCAGATCTACTCCACAGCGGCAGACGGTCAGACTTCCGTTGAGATCCACGTTCTCCAGGGTGAGCGTGAGATGGCAAGAGGTAATACGACTCTCGGACGCTTCAGCCTTGACGGAATCCCCGCAGCTCCCAGAGGAGTACCGCAGATCGAGGTCACCTTCGATATCGACGCAAACGGTATCGTTAACGTTACCGCTACTGATAAGGGTACGGGT
>SVSQ01000056.1 GCA_015064245.1 Oscillospiraceae bacterium
ACTTTCCGTCGTTTTCGTACTCCAGCTTCAACCCTTTGTCTTTGATCCGAGGACTCCCGGAGTTAGCCGCCATTACCGCGCGGGAAAAGAGGGACAGATGTGGATCCGAAACAAAGACAAAGGGTTGAAGCTGGAGTACGAAAACGACGGAAAGTACGCCTTCCGTCTTATCTATAACGGAGACGGAAGCGAATATATCTGCCTTGAGCCGCAGACTTGCCTTGCAAACGCGCCGAACAGTCCGTTTTCAAGAGAAGAAGCAGGCTTTCAGTATATAGAGCCGGGGAAAAAGCGTGAGTTTGTTTCAAGGATCAGAATAAAAGAAGAATAGTGCAGAAAGGAAGAATACAAGTAAATGAAGATAACATGGCTGGGACAGGCAGGACTGTTATTTGAAACCAATGGACTTAAAATAATGGTCGATCCCTATCTTTCAAACAGCGTTGAGGCGATACAGCCTCATTTTTGGAGAAGAGTACCCGTTGACGAAAGCTTTTTGAAGCTTAAGCCCGACGTTATAGTGCTGACGCACGATCATCTTGACCATACCGATCCAGAAACGCTGAAGCACTATCTCGGCGCGGATACAGCGGTCTGCGTGCTTGCATCTGAAAACGCCTGGAATAACGTCAGAAAGACCTTCGGCGGGATAAAGAATAACTACGTCAGCTTCAACAGCGGAACTGAGTGGACGGAAAAAGGCGTCCTTTTCAAAGCGGTCTACGCGGAGCATTCCGATAACAAAGCTATAGGTGTTATTATCGAAGCGGAGGGAAAGAAGTATTACGTTACGGGAGATACCCTTTACAGCAAAAAGGTCTTTGCAGACCTTCCGAGCGATATCGATTACGTATTTCTGCCGGTAAATGGAGTCGGAAATAATATGAATATGACGGACGGAACGCGCTTCTGCCGGCAGCTTGGCGCGATAGCGATCCCGATGCATTGCGGGCTTTTCGACGAGCTGGATCTGAACGATTTCGGGTACGAAAAAAAGGTGGTTCCGCAGTTCTATAAAGAAATAAAGCTTTAAGAAAGGTAAAATTATCAATGAAAATAACACGTCTTGAAATAATAAAAGTAAAGCCCCGCTGGATGTTCTTGAAAATGTATACCGATACGGATATATACGGTCTCGGCGAGCCGGTCCTTGAAGGCCACTGTAACGCCGTCGAATCTGTACTCCGCGAATACGAGGAGTACCTTATCGGTAAAGATCCCATGCAGATAGAGCATCACGTTCAGGCGCTCTACCGCGGCGGATTTTATCGCGGCGGACCCCTTATGCTGTCTGCGATAAGCGGGATCGAGCAGGCTATGTGGGATATAAAGGGTAAGTATTATAATTGCCCCGTATACGAAATGCTCGGCGGAAAATGCAGAGACAAGGTGAGAATGTATACCCATATCAAGCGCGCGGGAGTTGCGGGCGAGTTCCCGGTGGAAGAAATGATAAAGATCGCGGATCAGAGACTTGCAGAGGGATATACTGCCTTGAAATATTCCATCATTCCGCCCATCAAGCAGGTCGATAGCCCCGCAAATACAAAGGCTCACGTTGAGCGCTTTGCAAAGATACGCGAGCATATCGGTTGGGACGTTGACCTCGCTATAGACTTCCATGGACGCGTAAGTCCCGCAATGGCGCTCCGTCTTGCGGATGAGCTGAAGCCCTATATGCCCTTCTTTATTGAAGAGCCCTGTCTGCCAGAGAATGTGGACTGTATGGTAAATATAGCCCGCTCCACCACTATTCCGATCGCGGCAGGCGAACGTCTGTTCGGTAAATGGGCGTTCAGAGAGCTGGTAGAGAAGCAGGCGGTCAGCATCGTACAGCCCGATATCTGCCATTGCGGCGGTATTTTCGAGGGACGTAAGATAGCTACGATGGCTGAGCTTTATTACGGTTCTATCGCGCCTCACAATCCTCTCGGACCGATATCTCTTGCTTCCTGTCTGCACGTTGACGCTTGCTCCCCGAACTTCCTGGTTCAGGAGCATCCCGGCAACCCCGATCTTTCAGATCTCGGTGTCGGATACATAAAGGAGCCATTTGTCATCAAGGACGGATATATAGACGTTCCAAGCAAGCCGGGACTTGGCGTAGAGCTTGATGAAGAAGCGCTGAAGGACAAGATATACGATGGTAAGTGGACAACTCCCCGCCTTACCTTCGAGGATGGAAGCAACGCCGATTGGTGAGAGTACGCGCTTTTTGAAAAAAGCTGCGCAAAAACGTCTGTGACACCAACACCGAGAGGGCGTTGATGTCACAGAATATCTTGAAGATTTTTCTTCGAAAAAACGATTCTCACTTTCAAAATAGAGGATACATCTTCTAACTAATTAACATTCACTAAGATTGTAGTAGGGGAGGGGCTTGCTCCTCCCGAAATATATTTGTTTAATATTCATCTGTTTAACGAAAGGATGATAACCAAAATGAAAAAATCAGTATTTGTTACCGGAGCTACAAACGGCACCGGTTACGCAATAGCTTCAAGATTTGCCAAGGAAGGCTATGACGTGTTCATCGGAAGCCGTGAGCTCGAAAGATCACAGGAAGCGGCGGATAAGCTGGCGAAAGAGCACGGCGTATTCGCCAAGGGCTACGCGTACCGCGCTGACAATCTGGACGAAGCGGGCGTGAAGGCTATCTTTGACGATATCAGAAAAATGGGATATCTTCTCGATACTCTGGTGCTCAACGCCGCAAACCTCGGCATCGGTCAGGTCAGTCTGGACGTCGATATAAACGATTTCATGGGCGTTTATAATACCAATATCGGCTTCAATTTCCTTATGGCGCGCGAAGCCGCAAAGCAGATGAAGGAGAAGCATAAAGGCGCTATAGTCTTTATCGGCTCAAACTCTGCGCTTAGAGTAACGGAAAATCGTTGCGCTTATTGTTCATCTAAGAGCGCAATAATTGCTATGTCGAAGTCTTTTGCGGTGGACTGGGGAAAATACGGCATCCGCTCGAATTGCGTGCTTCCGGGTATGATAAAGACGGTAAGATGGGAAAATAATACAAATAACGCAAAATACTGCCTGGCAAATTACACCCCGATAGAGGATATAGCGGAGTTTGAGGACGTAGCAAACGCGGCGTGGTATATGGGAAGCGACCAGTCCAGAAACACCACGGGCACAGAGCTGGTAGTTGACGGCGGTATGCTCGCTCAGCTTACTCCAAATATCGAAAGAGAGCTTTGGAAATGAAAGGAAGGACGTTTCTGAAATCCTTCACGTTAGTATCGGAAGAGCAGGAAGCGTTATTCATGCGCGACATGAAGAGCACCTGCTATAGCTCGATATATCCGTATAAATTGTTTTCAATAAAAGATTTTTACGATATCGAATTTGCTCCGATCACTATTTTTTACGGCGGAAACGGTTGCGGAAAGACCACGCTTTTGAATGTGATCGCGGAAAAGGTCAAAGCAAAAAGGATGTCTCCATTTAACGTAAGTCCGTTTTTTAGGCAATACGTTGACGGTTGCAGTTATGAAGGGCGAGTTCCATCACAGAGCAAGGTGCTTTCAAGCGATGACGTATCCGACTATCTTCTGAACACCAGAAGCCTTAATATGGGCATCGATACGCGCAGAGAAGAGCTCTTCGAGGAATGGCTTGCGCTGAAGGATTCGGGGATCAGATTCGATCCGCTGACTTCCATAGAGAAATACGACGAATGGCTTGAGCGTTATAAAAGCAGAAAGCTGTCACAGTCCGAATACGTTCGCCGCAAGCTCGGAGCGAACGTCGATATGTATTCCAACGGTGAGAGCGCTATCAGATTCTGGGCGGAGCAGATAGAGTCGGACGCATTGTATCTACTTGACGAGCCGGAAAACAGTCTTTCCATAACGAAGCAAAAGGAGCTGAAATCATTTTTGCAGGATTCCGCTGAAAACTTCTGCTGCCAGTTCGTTATTTCAACACATAGTCCGATACTTCTTTCTATTGAAGGCGCGAAAATATACGATATCGACTCTTACCCCGTTGAGTGCAAAAAGTGGACCGAGCTTGAAAACGTTCGCAGCTACTACGAGTTTTTTCGCGAGTATAGCGACTTGTTCGCAAATAATAACTAATCAAATATCATAAAAAACAATAATACAGAAATTATGTCAGAAATAATATATTCAAAAGATGACCTTTGGCATTATCTGCAAAGGAGCAAAAAGACCGTAGTAATGTACGGCATGGGCAACGGTGCGGATAAGATCCTTAAGGTCTGCGAGAGATACGGCGTCGAGGTAGCGGATTTTTTCGCAAGCGACGGATTTGTACGCGGTCATAAATTCCACGAAAAAACGGTGCTTTCCTACAGTCAGATGAAGGCAAAATACGGGCAGGAGAACGTAATCGTTCTGCTATCCTTTGGCTCGTCGCTTCCCGACGTCATTGAGCTTATTAAGGGCGTTTCAAGGGAATGTGAGCTTTATGCTCCCGACGTTCCGGTGTGCGGAGACAATCTGTTTACTAAGGAGTTTCTTGAAACAAATCTTGAAGATATCGCAAAAGCGCGGGAGCTGTTTGCCGACGAGCGATCAAAAGAGATATATGACGGAGTTATAAAGTACAAGCTGACGGGAAATATCTCCCACCTTTTCTCCGCGGAAAGCGCCGCTTCGGAGCAATACGATCTGCTCGGTGCGAAAAGCTTCAAAAGCTACGCCGATCTCGGCGCGTATAACGGAGATACCGTAAGAGAGATGCTTGATATTTGTCCGGAGCTTGGCAGGATATACGCCTTCGAGCCCGACGCCAAAAATCATAAAAAGCTTTGTGCGTACTGCGAAACTCTTTCCGAAGGAGTGAAAGTTACCGCGATAAATGCCGCGGCTTGGTCCGAGAACGCCGCTCTGAACTTCAGCGCGGAGGGCAACAGAAATTCGGGGGTATTTGCAGCTGGGAAGAAAGTCAAGGCGATAGAAGGCAGAACCCTTGACAGCGTGCTGAATGGCGATGGAGTAGACTATATCAAATATGACGTTGAGGGCGCCGAGCTTGAAGCGCTTAAAGGCTCATCGGAAACGATAAATAAGTATTTACCCAATATGCTTGTCTCGCTTTACCATCGAAGCGAGGATATCTTCAAGCTTCCGCTGTATATATACGAAAATTTCCCGGGATATAGACTGTATCTGAGACGGCTTCCGTATATTCCCGCCTGGGATCTGAATTTGCTGTGCGTAAAAGAAAATAAATAATAGCTTTTGCTTTTCTCCGGGCTTAAACGTTCGGAGATTTTTCTTAGATAAGATACAGTTTTTTAATAAAAATTATTGCAATTATATAAAGAATATGATATAATTAAAATGAATTGAAATCCAAAAGCGAGGTGAGAATATGGACGGGAGCAGTAACGGGCGAAGTTTGAAAACGGCTTTCATTACATTCAGGAGAAGGGCGGCTGCATATCCGTCGGTATTCTGATTTTTTTTGCGCTGTAAATGAAAGCCATGGTCTGTTTAGCGTTCAAAGACGAAAAACGAGACGGTGGTATTTTTATTTTTAAAAAAAATACCGATCAGCGCGAAAAAAACACGTAAGCGAGGATTGAAAAATGAATGAAGAAAAGATTAGTGAATCGCTCTATCCCGATTATAAAAACGAGATAGCTGAGCTTGTAAAAAGCAAACTGAGCGATGACGAGGTTCGCGATAAGCTTCTTGACTACCACGAAAACGACATAGCCGCTGCTCTTGAATATCTCGAAAGCCATGAGAGATTGAGGCTCTACAGAGTTCTGGATATAGATACCCTTTCCGCGGTGTTTGAATATGCGGACGATCTGTATGAATATCTGGACGAGCTGGGGATCCGTAAAAAGGTAGACGTTCTTTCAAGAATAGAGACCTCGGACGCGGTGGAGTACCTGGAAGGCCTGGAGCGCGACCAGCTCAATACCATCGTGGATATGCTTGATGAAGAGCCGAAAAAGGATATCGCGATGATCTCGCTTTTCGAAAAAGACGAGATCGGAAGCAAGATGACCACGAATTTCATATCCGTTACGTCAGACACGGATATCCGAGGCACAATGACACAGCTCGTCTCTCAAGCGGCGGAAAACGATAACGTTTCGACCATATACGTTACCGATGAAAACGGCGCGTTCGTCGGAGCGATAGACTTAAAGGATCTTATAATAGCCCGCGCAGGACAGCCACTTGACTCAATCATCAGAACGTCGTACCCGTACGTCTACGCTCACGATCTGATAGAGGATTGTATAGAAAGACTAAGCTCATATTCCGAGGACTCTATCCCGGTCCTTGATTCGGAAAACAAGCTGAGCGGAGTTCTTACCGCCCAGGAGCTGGCTCAGATGATCGGAGAGGAGATCGGCGACGACTACGCAAAGCTCGGAGGTCTTACGGAGGCGGAGGAGCTGGACGAGCCGCTGAAAAAAAGCATAAGCAAGCGGCTTCCCTGGCTGGTGGTGCTGTTTGGTCTGGGTATTATAGTTTCAAGCGTAGTGGGGCTTTTTGAGGAGGTAGCGGCGCATATAACTGTCATCGTATCCTTTCAGTCTCTTATTCTTGGTATGGCGGGAAATGTTGGAACACAGTCTCTTGCGGTCACGATACGTATGCTGATGGATGAGGATATATCGGGAAAAAAGAGCTTTTATTTTATCATGAAGGAAGCAAGAGTAGGTTTTTTCAACGGTCTGATACTCGGCGTAATTTCCTTTGCGGTCATCGGATTATATCTGTTTGCCAAGAGCGGAGATACAATAGTTGCCTTTTCCGTATCGTTTTGTACGGGCGCGGCGCTGCTGGTATCGATGCTGCTTGCCAGCGTATCGGGAAGCGCTATACCGATGATATTCAAAAAATGCAAAATAGACCCGGCGGTCGCGTCGGGACCGTTCATAACTACGGTAAACGACCTTGTAGCTGTTATAAGCTACTATGGGCTGGCATGGTTATTGCTTATAAACTTTTTAAATATATAAAAACAGCTCCGTACCGCAAATGCGGTACGGAGCCGTACTTTTATTCATAGATCTTCAGTCTTGCGAACTGTATTCTGTGAAGTCCCGTTTCGGGATTATCGGTGTTGTTGATGTAATAGACAGTGCTTCCGTCAGCGCTGACGAAAAAGGAAGCTCGGTGACCTACGCGGTCATTCCCAGCCGCGTCGTTTTTAACGTCGTAGGGAAGGGGATTTTCTATGGTAGTCCAGGTCGCTCCGTTATCGAGACTGACGAAAAGGCGATGCTCCTGCGTTTCATCGGCATCCTTTTTACCGATAGCGATAAGCAGACCGTCTCTGCCGCCTACCGGCGTCCAGATACAGGATGGTGCGCCGATAACGCTGTAAGACTTATCGGAGGTAATAAGCTGCTTACCGGGATTTTTTGGATCCCAGGAGCTGACGTCTCCCGTGACCTTGTAGTATACCGCGCCGCTTTTAGAGCCGTAATACTCGTAGACCATAAAGTATCTTCCCGGTCCCATTGAAGTCATAACGAACATTCCGGGGCGGTCGGACTGAGTGTCGAAGGTGCAAACGTCACATACCTCGCTCCAGGTCACGCCGTCCTTTGAGCGCTTGTAGACCAGCTTCTGATCGTGCTTGGGATCGGAGTCGTCGGAATAGAAGCAGTAGAGATAGCCGTCCGATTCCTCATACCACATAAAGGGTTCCCAGACGCCTTCTTTTGTTCCGCCGCCTTCAGCGATTATAACGTATTCTTCCCATGTGTAACCGCAGTCAAAGCTTCTCCAAACGGCAATATGAGACTTTCTGCTGTAATTTACGGAGTTTCCGGAATAGAGAAGCGTTCCCGCAGGCATATCGCCCACTTGCGCGGGAAGCTCGTAAAGATGAGCCATCGAAATGCCTTTTATTGAAGTATCGATAGTCTCCTCAGGCCGGGCGATTATCTTCCAGGTCTCGCCTCCGTCCGAGCTTTCCATAACGCAGCCTGCGGTGTTTGGAATATTTGGAGTATAGGCGTATTCGTTAAGACAGAATATGGCGAGAAGCTTTCCGTTGTTTTCGCCGTTATGCTGAAGCTCGATAACGGTAGGGAAGTGAGCAGTAAATACCGTGGTCTGATACCCGTAAGCCTCTGTGTAACGTCCCTTCGGTATCTCAAATACGTTCGTTACCAGCTCAACGTCGATCTCCGTCCCGTTTTCAAGCTTTTGGGTGCTGACGATGCTGAAAGGCTTTGTAACGCTCTTACCTGCGGAAATATCCAGATAAGGCTCTTCAACCGAAGTCGAAACGTAATTCGAAATAAAGTATTCTACTGCGCGAGTGGTGGAAAGATCGGTCTTTCCGATGATAGCGATACTCTTTTCTGTGATATCAACGGTAAACGCGTCCTCAGAGACCTCTTGCGCCAGCTTGGAAGTCGCCGTTTCAGAAGCGGCGCGGTCAGTTCTTCCGATAAGTATCTCCTTTGCGTTTTCAGAGGCAGTCGAGTCAGGGAAAACAGGCAGAGTGATACCTAAAGTGTCTTCAATGCTCTCAGAGAGCTTTTCAGCGCGTTTGATCACGCTTTCATCCGCCTCTGCGCTGTAAACAATAGAATAACCGCTTATGTCTATCGTATTTTCGGGAGGCTCTTTTATCGGCAGTTTTTCCGTCGGTTTGCCGCAGGAGATGGTAGGCGAGCACAGAAGAGAAATAAGCGTGATAATAGTGATTATTTTTAAAAGTAAGTTTGTTTTTTTCATTATATCGTTTTTCTCCGTAAAATAGTGATAAACTATTATAACATAAAAAACAGGAGTTGTCTATGTGCTAATTACAATAAAAATAGGACAATTTACAATTATTATTAACCAATAACAAGCTCGTCAAGATAAGGATATTCCTCTGCCTTTTCGCAGACCTTGACCGCTCTGCCCGCATTTGATGTCAGCTTAGCGGTGACGTTCTTAGGTGTTCCGTAAGGATAAGGCTTGCCGGGAGCGAAGGATCCGTCGTAATCGGGGAAGAGATAGTAGGTAAGATTTTCAGCGCTTATGTTTTCGTCTTTTATGGTAACGTTTTCAAGTACGATATTTTCAGGCATACCGCAATCGTAACCGAAATAGTGATCTCCCGTATTGTTTGCGCCGAAGAAGTACATTTTGTCACCGCGGCCGTATCTGGGGATCCATTCGCAGTTCCTGATAGTGAGGTTGCCGTGGAAGAAGGAGCCGTAGTCGCTGCGGAAGCCAATAAAGTTGCCGCCGAATATGCTGGAATCTTCAACGGTGAAGTTGCCAAAGCCGATGAGGTTGAGACCCATATAGCCAAGCTTACAGTTCTTTACCGAGCCATCCGTTACGCCGCAATGAGCGTCGAAACGGGAGATGGTACAGCCTTCAAGGTGCATATCCTTGCAGAAATTAGAGCCCATAAGTCCCCAGTAGGTCGAGTCCATAATGTCTCTGGTCTGAGTAATGTTTATCAGCTTAACGCCGATAGAACCGCCAAATCCCAGGTCGTAAGTACCCATAGATACCAGCTGACCGGGAACCTTACTTTCGGTGCGATAGGTCTTATGAGGCGTCAGCAGGCAGTCTCTGAGCGTTACGTTATAACACTCGCCGACAGATAAGAAGCCGGCGTAGGGAGCGCCGTGGTCAAGCTCGCCTTCAACGTAGTGAGTGAGGTTCTGAACGGTAACGTTGGAACGGGTGATATTAAAGTTTCTCGCGTGGTAATCGTATTTGGATACCCACTGATTCGCGATAGTTGTGAAGATACCGCCGTCGATAACGATGGGCTCGTCGTCGATCGAGAAGGCTACGGCGCTTGAAATGGAATCGTAGTCCCAGTTGATTCCGTTGAGAACGTTTCCGTCATTGTCAACGATGAAAGCGTCGGAGGCGTCGGAGCCGTTATTCATATTCAGACCCTTGCGGATGTAGACCTTTCTTTTATTGGAATAAACTCTGACGTAAACCTTGCCCTCGTGAGGGAAGTCTACCTTTTTCTGATCGTGGACGAGGGATTTGATTTCGGGAGTAAATCTCTGAGCATTCGTCGCTACGTTGAAGAGACTTACCTTTATATTTTCAAGGTTGACGTCATCAACGATAAACTTAGCTTTGCCGAAATAGGTGTTTGTCATGATCTTTGCGGTGAGGGCTTTTCCGCCAATGTAATAGGTCGCCTCGTCGTTTGCCCTGACGTCCAGACCGTTTTCGTTAGCGTAGTTATGAGCGGCTACGATCGCGGGCATATCGTCGGTCTTACCGTCACCCTTCGCGCCGAATTCTTCGTATGTAACATATTTTTTTTCGTTCATAGTAATGTCCTCTTTTAATCAAAAGTTTATGGCATAATAACTATACCCATAAACTGATTATACCTTTATTTTATCAATATGTCAATAGAAAAAGGACTTTTTTCGAAAAAATACCGTAATTCTCTTGACTTATGGCAAAAGTTAAGGTAATATATTAACAGAATAGTATTTACCCGAAAGGAAGATCAAAGAATGGAAACAGTACGTCTCGGAAGAACAGGGCTCATTGTAACGAAAAACGGCTTTGGCGCGCTTCCTATCCAGCGAACGAAAATGGAAGAAGCGAAAAAGATACTCCGAAAAGCCTACGAGGGCGGAATAAATTACTTCGATACCGCCCGTTTTTATACGGACAGCGAGGAAAAGCTTGGCGAGGCGCTGAGCGACGTCAGAGAAAATATTATAATCTCCACCAAAACTATGTCAACGACTGTTGAGGGTTTTTGGGAGCAGCTGCATACCAGCTTGAAGCTTCTAAAAACAGATTATATCGACATATACCAATTCCATAATCCATCGTTTTGCCCGAAGCCCGGAGACGGTACGGGACTTTACGAGGCTATGCTGGAGGCAAAAGCCAAAGGTATGATAAGGCATATCGGTATAACCAACCACCGTCTTTCCGTCGCAGAGGAAGCCGTAAGATCGGGGCTTTACGAGACGCTCCAGTTTCCATTTTCCTACCTTGCGGGAGAGAAAGAGGAAGCGCTGGTAAAGCTTTGCGAGGAAAACGACGTAGGCTTTATCTGCATGAAAGCGTTGGCGGGAGGACTCATAACCCGCTCGGACGTTGCGTACGCATTCCTTGCGCAGTATCCCGTCGCGCCGATATGGGGAATACAGAGGGAAAGCGAGCTGGACGAATTTTTGTCGTATAACGACGCTCCGCCCGCTATGACGGAAGAGATAAAGCAGTTCATCGAAAAGGAGAGAAGAGAGCTTGCGGGAGATTTCTGCCGAGGCTGCGGATACTGTATGCCCTGCCCGGTTGGAATAGAGATAAACAACTGCGCCAGAATGTCGCTCCTTCTCCGCCGTTCACCGACAGCGGGACATCTTACTCCCGAAACTCAGGCGAAGATGAAGAAGATAGAGGACTGCCTTAACTGCGGAAAGTGTAAATCAAAATGCCCGTACGGACTTGATACTCCCGCGCTGCTTAAAAAGAATTACGAGGATTATAAAACTTTTCTTTGATTTTTGAGGTAAAAAGTTATGTCTACATATTATATCGATCAAATAAACGGAAACGACGAAAACGACGGTCTTTCCCCCGAAAAGGCGAAAAAGAACCATGCTTCTGTCGATGCGAAAGCAGGAGATAAGCTTCTTTTCAAGCGCGGAAGCTTTATCAGAGGTACTTTGAAAATTACCGAGGGAGAAGACGGATATCCAATAACGTACGGCGCGTACGGTGAAGGCGAAAAGCCGACCTTCTGCGCGTCCACCGACGTCAGCGACGCGGGCGACTGGGAGGAGACCGATAAAAATAACGTATGGAGATGCGTAAAGCCTATACCGGGAGACGTCGGAAACTTCGTCTTCGGCGAGGGAGATTGCAGCGCCGCGTTCAGATGGAATAAGGAAGAGCTTTCGGCACAAGGCGACTTCAACGACAGCCGATTCGCTCAGGGCGAGCAGTACAGAAGAAACTACACGGAGCAAGAGGTCCTTATGTATTCGGAAAAGAACCCGGCTCAGTACTACGGACATATTGAGGCTGTTTCTTATGCCGGCAGAAGTATTGGAACACTCAAAAGCAACGTGATCATCGAAGACCTGCGAGTGATGAACAGCGGAGTTCACGGCTTTGCGGGTGCGGGAAGGAACGTTACCGTCAGAAGATGCGATTTTGAGAATATCGGCGGATGCGGCTGGAACAGAGATCTGAAGATACGATTCGGAAACGCGGTGGAATTCTGGATACACGCAGAAAATGTGCTGGTAGAGGATTGCAGCTTCAAAAACGTCTACGATTCCTGCATAACTCATCAGGGCCCCGGCGATAAGACGGTACCCGCCCGCAGATTTGATTGCCGCGGAAATATCTTTGATACGTACGGAATGGCGGCGTTTGAATACAGAGACAAGCTTCCGATAGACTCGCATTTTACGGACAATATCTGCAAAAACGCAGGATGCGGATTTGCCATGCTCGGTGAGGAGCTCCCGAGAAAGTCGGAGATCTGGCCTCAGCCAATGGGACATCACATCTTCCTCTGGAGGATCCCGAAGGCAACGGAGGGCGGAAGCCTCGTTATCAGCGGAAACACCTTTGGACCCGCGCCCGTCGGAGCGGCGATATACTCCATTATCTCTGCGGAAGCAGAAGCGCAGATGACGCTGGACAATAACAAATATACCAAAAACGACATTCTTCTGAACCGCTTCGGCGGCGAGAATTTTTCTGACCTCGCAGATTACGTTCAAAAAACGGGAAAAGATAAAAACAGCTCGTATATCGAGTAAAAAAATAAAACTGTTCGAAAAGCGCTTTTGCTGATCGAACAGTTTTTTGTTTGGTTATAAGCGACTATAATAACGCTTCAAGCGTACCGAAGCGGAAAAAGGTGTATCCAAGAACCTTTCCGTAGTATTCCTCACTTTTCATAATATCTCGGATGTCATCGATCTCTGTCGTAACCCGTTCGGGCGTAGCTTTGTCAAAAGCCTGAAGTCCCGCTACCACGCGGTTTCCCATATCGGCAGCGCTCTCAGCTACCTTCCCGACCCAAAGTCCGTCCTTTCCGTAGCTTGAAGAGTAGGACATCGGGCAGATGTAATCGTAAAGCTCAGCGGCGTCGCGGTAATTCTGACCGTAGTGCAGATCGGCAAAAGCGAGATCGTAAGCGCCCTCGGGCATAGTGGCGGCGCTGACCGTTAAATTCGGCTTTACAGACCTCGCGGCGCTTATTAACGCCTTAGCGTACTCCTTGACGTTATTTCGGCGGTATAGCGCAATTATGCGCGCCGTTTCGTCTCCGTTACGGTAAGCGTTAAATATATAATCGCCGTCGGCGGATCTGCCGTTATAGCCGAAGGTGACCTCGATCAGCTCCTTTGCGCGGTCAATATCCGCGCCCATGGCCTTTATCGCGGAAAGGTCAGTCTCGCTCCAGCCGTTTGTAATATGATTGTATCGTATGTAGTCGAGATGCAGTCCGTCGATATCGTACTCGGCAAGCTCGCGGGCAATTCTCGCCATATGATCGCGGTATCCGGCGTCGTACAGATTGATCTTGTCGGAATCAAGCCCGCGAGTGTAATGCCACATTCCAGAGTCGGGATGCGCGGCTTTGTAAGCGGAGTCTTCCATATTGCATATCCAGGCGTGGAGACGTATGCCTCTTGAATGAGCGGCGTCTATGGCTTCCTGTAAAACGTCACGCTCTTTTCTGACAAGATTGTCGGAATACGCCGTTTTCAGATAGCCCAGCTTACCGCCCGTTCCCTTGACCAGCAGATAAACGTCTGTTATACCCATCTCAGCGCATCGAGACATTACCGTCTCTGCTCCGTTTTCGCCGCGGTCTGCTATAGAACTGCCCCACATCCATACGCCGACTTGATATTTATTTTCGTCTAAGTTATAGTTATTCATATATCTTATTTCTTTTCAAAAAACTTTGATTTAAGCGATCCTTTCAAATTTGTCGCGTTAGTTGCAGGATCATCAAAGGAAACGGGAGTATTCGGATCGCTCGTATCGTACCAATTATCGGGATCGACGAATTTGATCTCGGTTAAGCTTGAGCATCCGCCGAATACCAGCTTTCCAAGACGTGTAAGAGAAGAGGGGAGAACGATCGATTTTAATCCCTCGCAGCTGTTAAATGCAGACGTATTTATCGCCGTAAGTCCCTCGGTAAGTTTTATCTCGGTTATAGCTGAAAGGGCGAATGCGTTTGATTCGATAGTCTTCAGCGACGAATCATTTGGAATTATGACTTCTGTAAGTACTGAGCAATAGCTGAAAGCGCCGACTCCGATGGTTTCAAGATTTTTGGAAACGACGACCGTTGTCAGCGTATTTAAATAAGCAGGTCCGTCGGTTGTTTTGGGAATAACTGCCGTTATGGGTTTTCCTTTGTAGGTTTCGGGAATTACAATGATCTCATAAATCGTGTCGGATTTCAGCACCAACGTATATGAATCGCCGTTATCGACCGTGTCAAAGGAGTTTATATCCGTTTCCTTGTATTTACCGCAGACAGCGCAACGTATATCCGCGAACTGATGCTTTTCGGTGTAAACAGCGCTTATCTCCATATCCTCAGTCACGTTATCAAACGCCTTGTCCCAGCTGTATTCGATGCAGTCTCTTGCAGGAAGGACGGGTGGGATAGCGGCGGAGCCGTTTGCAACGGTTTGAACGTCAAGCTCTGTACCGTCGCAGTCCTTGAAGATCACGGTGAATTCAGCGTCGGCAAATACGGGCTCGTATTGCTCGTCCTTGGGTGGAACTTCTATTTCGAGAGTGTTGGTATAACCGACTTTGTTTCCGGAGCTGTCTTTCCAGTAAGCGAATATTTGATTTTCGGGAACGGTACATGAGAGATATATAATATCTCCCTCCGCGTAAAGACCGTGAGCGCATCCGTCGGAAAGCGAGCCGCCAACGACGGAAATATTATAGAAATCCCCGTCTGCGAGATGCTCGGTATCGTGCTGAAGAACCTTTTGAACAAGAGCGCCGTACTTGAGAAGAGATTCGTAAAGCTGACGCTGATCGTCGGAAACGCTTCTGGCGTTAAGACGTTCGTACAGATACTGAAGGGGACTGTATTTGACTACATCGCTGTATATTGTTTCACCGCCGATCTCGACGTATGCTCTTGCATATATCGCGTCGGGAATATCCTTTGGCGCTATTCCGTCGGAAAAGACTACGGGCGTCATTACGTTTTTCACTTCCTGAAGGATTGCAGTGGAGGTATAATCCTCCGTGCCTTTTTCATAAACTCTTGCGGGAGAATTCCAGAAAAGCATTTTGACTTCGCAGGAGGTTATATCGATATTGTCAGCGCCGATAGCGTAAGCAAGGTACAGCGAATCGGAATAAGAAAGATTGTTTGAGGAGATATAGAGCTTTGGCTCAGTCTCATCATCAGCCGCAAAAGAAGAAAGGGCAAGAGAAAATGTTATAAACAGCGTTATGATCATTAAAAACGTAATATAAAAAGTCTTTTTCATAGTATTATGCATCCTTTCAAAGCCATATATCAGGTCCAACCGTTTGTATCCATATTTTCGGATTTTTCGTCGTCATCCACTACGCTTGGAAATCCGGATACGGTGATTATGTCTTCTGCGCTGAAGGAAATGATCTCGAGCTGAGGGAATAAAAAGGCTTTCTTTTTCTGTGTCGATGGCTGGTTCATAATTTGATAATCCTTCCTTTTTTTTGATTTAAAATGCTGAAAAATGATTTTATTTTAGCTATGTCGCTTTTTATGGTTGATAATTTCAAATTTTTATTTATAGGTGTGATTGAAATATTTTTTTATACAAATGCCCTTAATGTTTGTAGGGACCGGCGTCCTCGACGGTCCGCATAAACAAAGCGTAAATCTTACGGACCGTCGAGGACGCCGGTCCCTACATTTATAAGAGGAAACTCACGCATAAACTCC
>SVSQ01000057.1 GCA_015064245.1 Oscillospiraceae bacterium
CGGAGGTCACCCTCGGCTGACGTTATCAGTTATCCTGCCCTATGAAGCCCGGACTTTCCTCATGATAATACCTTTCGGCACCATATCACGCAATTGCGCCGCCCACTCACACTTGTTATTATACTCATTTTGCCTGGTTTTTGCTATAGATCAATATTTCAACTCGCCTTCGTAGATCTCGTGCGCGTTACCTGTGAGAACTATTCCGTCGTCAGAATAATTGACTATCAGGTCTCCGCCTCTCAGCTTGACCGTGATATCCGTTCCCTTATCGCATTCGCCCAGCTCGCACGCTACCGCAACAGCCGCGCAAGCGCCTGTACCGCAAGCAAGTGTCTCGCCGTTTCCGCGCTCCCAGACTCGCATTTTCAGCGTGCTTCTGTTTACTACGCGGACGAATTCGGTGTTGATCCTTTCGGGGAACATCTTGTTGTATTCGAACTGAGTTCCTACCTTCTCAACATCGATAGCATCTACCTTATCGCAGAATACTACACAGTGAGGATTTCCTATTGAAACACAGTTGATATTGTATATATTGTCACCGATCTGAACAGTGCGGTCTATCACTCTCTCGCCCTCAAGATTTACGGGGATATTCGCGGGAGTGAAGTCCGCCTTGCCCATATATACCGAAGCTGAAGTTACCACGTCGTTGGAGATATATACCTTGATCTCCTTAACTCCGCTCGCTGTTTCGATACGCATATCCTCGCTTTTTACAAATCCGTTATCATACAGATACTTTGCAACACAACGGATACAGTTACCCGCCATCTTTCCTTCCGTACCGTCAATATTGAAGATACGCATCTTCGCGTCAGCCACATCTGACTTCTCGATCAGCACGAGTCCGTCGCCGCCTACTCCGTAGTGACGGTCGGTGAACATGAGCGCAAGAGATTCGGGACAGGTGATAGCGTTATCAAAGTTATTGATGAAGATATAGTCGTTTCCGCTTCCCTGCATCTTTACGAAGTGGAGCTTCTTCTTTTCTGTTCTCATAGAGTTGATATCGACCAGCTCTGTGTTATGCTCCGTGTATCTGGACGCTATGATGTTTGCAAGCGCATTAGCCGTATCAAGCGAGGTCAAGCATGCAACGCCAAGCTGTGTAGCGCGGCGGTGGAGTCTGATAAAGTCTTCGACAGACTTCATCTGTCCGATACCTGTATAGACGATATAGTTGAGCTTTTCGCTTTCAAGTATATCCATGATATCGTTTGATTCGGATAGATTCTTGACTACCGTTACGTCAATACCGAGAGACGCGATGACCTTTGCCGTTCCCTTGGTAGCGTAGATCTTCATTCCAAGCTCGTCCAGCTTTTTAGCCAGCTTGACTACCTCGAATTTATCCTGATCGGAAACCGTGATATAGACGCCCTTAGCGGCATTGTCGGAGTGGTCGTAGAGCTTGAAGCCCGCAGAGATCATTCCCTTGAATATAGCCTCGTTAAGAGTCTTACCTATACCAAGGACCTCACCGGTCGACTTCATTTCCGGACCGAGCGCAGAGTTTACGTCGTTCAACTTTTCAAAGGAGAAGACGGGAACCTTTACTGCAAAGTACGGTGGCGTCTTATAAAGTCCCGTGCCGTATTCGAAGTCCTTGAGCTTTGCGCCTACCATTATCTTGGACGCAAGATCGACCATGGGAACGTTCGTTACCTTACTGATATACGGAACTGTTCTGGACGCGCGGGGATTTACCTCAATAACGTACAGCTCGTTTCTGTAAATAAGGTACTGAATATTTACAAGACCTTTTGTTTTAAGTGAAAGAGTCAGCTTTGTAGAGCAGTCTATAACTGTCTGACGCATCTTATCGGAAAGGTTATATGGGGGATATACGGCGATAGAGTCACCTGAGTGAACGCCTGCTCGCTCGATATGCTCCATGATACCGGGGATAAGAACGTCTTCGCCGTCGGAGATACAGTCAACCTCCAGCTCTGTTCCCATAAGGTACTGGTCAACGAGAACCGGGTTTTCAATTCCCTGAGCAAGAATTATCTTCATGTAATTCTTAACGTGCTCGTCCGTGTGGGCGATCGTCATATTCTGACCGCCGATAACGTACGAAGGACGGAGAAGGACGGGATAACCGAGGGTATTCGCAGCGCTGAGCGCCTCTTCCTCGTTCATGACCGAAAGTCCTTTAGGACGCTTGATGTTGAAGGACTCGAGGAGCGCGTCAAAGCGCTGTCTGTCCTCCGCGATGTCAATGCCGTCCGCAGATGTTCCGAGGATCTGTATTCCCGATTTGTCAAGGAACTTTGTAAGCTTGATCGCTGTCTGTCCGCCGAATGCAACGACTACTCCCACCGGGTTTTCGACCTTGATGACGTTCATAACGTCCTCGGGAGAAAGGGGCTCGAAATACAGACGGTCAGCGGTATCAAAGTCCGTTGAAACCGTTTCGGGGTTATTGTTTATGATAACGACCTCATAGCCCAGCTTTTTGAGCGCCCATACGCAGTGAACCGAGGAATAGTCGAACTCGATACCCTGTCCGATTCTGATAGGACCTGAGCCGAGAACGATTATCTTCTCTTTCTTGCTGCCCGTATTCACAAGCTCTCTTGCCTCGCACTGATCGTCGTACGTTGAATAGAAATAAGGTGTTACAGCCTTGAATTCCGCCGCGCAGGTATCGACCATCTTATATACCGCGCTCTTGCTTGCGGGAAGCGTCTGACCGCTGAATCTTTCAAGAGCCTTGTCCGTATAACCGAGCTTCTTACCCTTTACGTACTCTTCTTCCGTAAGAGCCTTGCCCGTTATCTGCTCTTCAAAATCAGCGAGATTCTTGAGCTTTGAGATAAACCATTTGTCTATCTTCGTTATATCGTTTATAACGTCTATCGATACTCCGCGCTTGAGCGCTTCGAACACCGTGAACAAACGAAGGTCATCGCAACTGGAAAGTCTTTCAACGATATTCTCTACGTTATGGATAACGGGAGAATTAAGGGTATCAAGCGAGATCTCCGCTCCTCTTACTGCCTTCATGATAGCCATTTCAAAGCTGGGTCCGATGGACATTACCTCACCCGTCGCCTTCATAGCCGTTCCGAGCTTTCTGCTTGCGTGAACGAACTTATCAAAGGGCCACTTCGGGAACTTGACTACGATGTAGTCGATGGCGGGCTCAAAGCACGCGAAGGTCGTTCCCGTAACGTCGTTCTTGATCTCGTCGAGGGTATATCCCAGAGCGATCTTTGACGTTACCTTTGCGATCGGGTATCCCGTCGCCTTTGAAGCAAGGGCTGAAGAACGGGAAACTCTCGGGTTTACCTCGATAACAGCGTATTCCATGCTACCCGGATTCAAAGCAAACTGACAGTTACATCCGCCCTCGATTCCCAGCTCCGTGATGATATCGAGAGACGCTGTTCTGAGCATCTGATATTCTTTATTTGAAAGAGTTACCGCAGGAGCTACGACGATAGAGTCACCTGTGTGTACTCCGACAGGGTCGAGGTTTTCCATTGAGCAGATAGCGATAGCGTTACCGACCTTATCGCGCATTACCTCAAACTCTACCTCTTTCCATCCGTAGATATACTTCTCTACCAGCACCTGAGTGATCGGCGAAAGCATAAGACCGTTCTTCGCTATAACTTTAAGCTCATCAAGGTTATATGCAACTCCGCCGCCTGCTCCGCCCAGCGTGAACGCCGGACGTATGATGACGGGATATCCGATCTTATCCGCGATCACCTCTGCTCTTTCAAGAGTAGTCGCGATATCTGAAGGAATACAGGGCTGACCGATCTTCTTCATCGTATCTCTGAAGAGCTCTCTGTCCTCTGCCTTATCGATCGCCTCTGCGTTCGTGCCGAGAAGCTTTACGCCCTTCTTCTCGAGAAATCCCTCTTTTGCCAGCTGCATGGCTATGGTAAGTCCCGTCTGACCGCCGAGTCCTGCAAGAATACTGTCGGGCTTCTCTATTTCTATGATCCTTTTTACGGTATCAACTGTAAGAGGCTCGAGATATATCTCGTCTGCAAGAGCTTTATCTGTCATTATTGTCGCAGGGTTGGAGTTTACGAGAACGACGTTAAGTCCTTCCGCTTTCAGAACTCTGCACGCCTGCGCGCCTGCGTAGTCAAACTCTGCAGCCTGTCCGATAACTATAGGTCCCGAACCGATAACCAAAACCTTTTTTATATTTTTGCTAATAGGCATTTTTTTATCCGCTATATCTTAGATCTGTATTTCAGATCAAGGTACTACCTTTCTTTTAGAATATGATCGCTTGATCAAAGCATTTTTATGAATTTGTCGAACAACAGCGCTTCCGTATCCATTGTGGAACATCCCTTTTCCGGTACGAACTGGACTGAGAAGGCTTTGTCGGATACATATTCGATACCCTCGCAGCTTCCGTCGTTTCCGTTGATGAACATAAGCTTTCCGTCTGTAGCGGATACAGAATCGTTATCTACGGCATAGCCGTGATTTTGGTTAGTGATATAAGTTTTTCCTGTCTCCGTATATTTTACAGGTTGATTTCCGCCTCTGTGACCGTATTTAAGTTTATAGGTCTTTGCGCCTTTTGCAAGCGCAAGCATCTGATGTCCGAGAGAGATGGCAAATATCGGCTTCTTTCCGACCAGCTTTGCGATCTCCGCTATACATTCCGTATTCTCCGCAGGGTCTCCTGCTCCGTTCGAAAGAACTATTCCGTCGGGATTTCCGCTTAGGATCCCCTCTGCTTTTGCTGTATAAGGATAGACGTTGACGTTACAGCCTCTTGCTGTAAGGCTTTCCACCGTGTTTCCGAGAGAGCCGTAGTTTATAACGGTTACATTATACCTTGCGCCGCTTGAGCTGTACGCCTTGCAGCTTACGTCTGTATCCGATGATTTAAGCGCGCCTGTGATCTTATAACTCTTCAAAGCTTCAAGATCGACCTTTGACGGATCGTCGCATATCGCAGCGTTCATAACGCCGTTATCTCTTATAAGACGGGTAAGAGCTCTCGTATCAACTCCGCACAGACCCGGTATCTTGTCGGCTTTGAGCGCCGCGTCAATGGTCTCTTCGCAACGGAAATTCGACGGTGCTTCACACCATTCGCGTACTATATACGCGCTGACTTGTATTTTTTTACCGTTTGCGTCGCTGCTTATCCAACCGTAATTTCCGATAAGCGGAAAGGTCTGCATAAGTATCTGACCGCGGTAACATTCATCGGTAAGCGTTTCGATGTAACCGACGGCTGACGTGGAAAACACGAGCTCACCGACGGCGTCGCCTTCGTAGCCGAAGCGTTTGCCTTCGAAAACCTGTCCGTTTTCAAGTACGATATAACCTTTTTTCATTCTTTCGTCTATTCCTTTCATATTTGCGTAAGCCAAAATGTGATTTAAACGTTTGGCGGAAGCTTGGTATCAAGAATTCCCATGTGCTCGTGATAATTATCCTCGATCATAGTGAACTCTCCGTCTTCGATATCGATAGTGGTTATCGAAGCGTTGCTTGTCCAGCCTATGTCCTTGGCTTTATCAAAGCCGTAACCAAACGCTTTCAGTCTTGCGCATCTTATCGGCGTTGCGTGGGTAGCGATGCATACCGTCATTCCGTCGTTCAGCTCCGCGATCCTTATAAGCTCTTTGATAATTCTTTCATAGAGCTCTGCGAAGCTCTCTCCTTCGGTACATCTTGAAGCGCCTATGTCTTCCTTCCATACCTTAAAGTCTTCGCCGTAATCCTGCCAGAGCTTATCAAATTCAAGCCCTTCCCACTTTCCTGCGTAAATCTCTCTCAGCTGACTGTCGGCTATTATACTGAGCTGCTTACGGTCTGCGATGTGCTCAGCTGTCTGCCACGCTCTCTTCAGATCGCTTGCGTATATAATATCGATGTCTATGCTGTCAAGATGCTCTGCGGTAAGCTGGGCTTGCTTATGTCCAAGCTCCGTCAGCTCAAGATCCGTATGACCGAGGAATTGGTTATGCAAATTTCCTTCGCTCTGTCCGTGACGTACAAGTATTACTCTGCATTTTGACATCTTGTTAACTTTCCTTATTTAAACCCTATATTCAGCGATATAGCCTTGACACTAAATCAGCGCCAAGGCATATCATTTTTTATAATTATGTTCGGTAATCACCGTTGATTTTTACGTATTCGTAAGTAAGATCGCATCCGTACGCGGTAGCGGCAGCGTTACCGTCTCCGAGAACGACTTTGATCTTGATATCGTCGCAAAGAAGGATCTCCTTTGCTTTCTCCTCGGAAAATTCTATTCCCGCGCCGTTTTCACAAACAGCTATCTCGCCCTTTTCGCTTACAAAGGATACTGCGACCTTTGTAACGTCTACCTCTGCTCCGCTGTAACCGATAGCGCAAAGCACTCTTCCCCAGTTAGCGTCGGCGCCAAACATTGCCGCCTTTGTAAGTGAGGAGCAGATGATGCTCTTTGCGATTATCCTTGCGTTCTCTGCGTCTTTTGCGCCGCTTACTTCACATTCAAGCAGCTTCGTAGCGCCCTCGCCGTCCTTCGCGATAGCTCTGCAGAGCTTTGTGGTAACAGCGTTGAACGCCGCTTTGAACTTTTCAAAATCTGCGCCTTCGGAAACGATCTCTTTGTTTTCCGCCATACCGTTAGCGATAACGGAAAGCATATCGTTTGTAGAGGTATCGCCGTCAACGGAGATCATATTAAAAGTATCCTTAACGTCCTCTTTAACAACTTTATTGAGCATTTCGGAAGAAACAGCACAGTCTGTAGTAACGAATACCAGCATCGTAGCCATATTGGGATGGATCATTCCGGAGCCCTTTGCTATACCGCCGACGCGGCAGGTCTTGCCGTCAAGCTCAAATTCAACCGCAAACTCCTTCAGCTTAGTATCCGTTGTCATAATAGCGTTAGCTGCGGAAACACTTCCGTCAGCAGAAAGCTCGGAAACGAGCTGCTCCATGCCGCTCGCGATAGGAGCGATATCAAGAGGCTGTCCGATAACGCCGGTGGACGCGCAGATAACGTCGCTTGCCTTTATTCCCGTGTGCTTTTCAACCAGATCGCACATTTTTTCAGCGATCTCGATGCCGTTGGCATTACAAGTATTGGCGTTGCCGCTGTTGCAGATGATCGCCTGAGCATATCCGTCGGAAATATTATTCTTTGTTACAGTTATAGGAGCGCCTTTGACAAGATTGGTAGTATAAACACTTGCGGCTGCGCATCTTCTTTCGCTTGTGATCAGAGCAAGATCTTTTTTCGTTTTGTTCTTTCTGATTCCACAATGAATGCCCGACGCCATAAAGCCCTTTGCCGCGCACACTCCGCCTTCGATATATTTCATATTCCCTAACGTCTCCTTGCCGTATGTGTTAAATGGATCACTTCTGATTCTTCTTTGCTTCGATTGCCGCTCTGACCTTTATCGGAAGACCGAACAGATTGATGAATCCTGCGGAATCCTTCTGGTCGTAAACGTGGTCCTCATCAAAGGTTGCGATCTCCTCGCTGTAGAGAGAGTACGGAGATTTAACTCCTGCGTTTATCATATTACCCTTGTATAGACAAAGCGTAACGTCACCGGTCACGTTCTCCTGTGTTTTATCAACGAATGCGGAGAGAGCCTCGCGGAGAGGTGTAAACCACTGACCGAAGTAAACCAGCTCTGCAAACTTGGAAGCTACCAGCTCTTTATAGTGCTGTGTATCTCTGTCAAGCGTAATGGTTTCCAGAACCTGATGCGCTCTGTAAAGAATCGTTCCGCCGGGAGTTTCGTAAACGCCGCGGCTCTTCATACCGACAAGGCGGTTCTCTACCAGGTCTGCAAGACCGATACCGTTCTCGCCGCCCAGCTTGTTGAGCTTCTCGATAAGCTCTACTGCGCCCATCTCCTCGCCGTCGATAGCGGTGGGGATACCCTTTTCAAAATGAATAGTAACGAATGTCTTTTCGTCGGGAGCCTTGAAGGGAGATACGCTCATCTCAAGGAAGCCATCCTTATCGTACTGAGGCATATTCTCGGGGTTTTCAAGATCAAGTCCCTCGTGAGAAAGATGCCAAAGATTCTTATCCTTTGAATAGTTTGTCTCACGATTTATCTTCAACGGGATATTGTGCGCTTCAGCGTAATCGATCTCTTCTTCTCTTGATTTGATAGTCCATTCTCTCCAAGGAGCGATGATCTTCATATCCGGAGCGAACGCCTTAATAGTAAGCTCGAAACGAACTTGGTCGTTACCCTTACCGGTACAGCCGTGGCAGATAGCGTCCGCGCCTTCCTTGAGCGCGATCTCGACGATCCTCTTTGCAATGACGGGACGTGCAAAGGACGTGCCGAGCAGATAGTCGCCCTCGTATTTTGCGCCTGCTTTAACCGTAGGATAGATATATTCTTCAACGAATTCCTTCTTGAGGTCAAGGATGTAGAGCTTGGACGCTCCCGTCTTTATCGCCTTTTCCTCAAGTCCGTCAAGCTCTGTTCCCTGTCCAACGTCGCCGGAAACAGCGATAACCTCACAGTTATCATAGTTTTCCTTGAGCCACGGAATTATGATCGACGTATCAAGTCCTCCGGAATACGCGAGGACAACTTTTTTAATTTTTTTGTCAGCCATTTATCTTATCACCTTTCGTGTTTGTAACTTTATGCAATATTATACACATTTTTCCGATTTTGTCAAGAGGTTTTCAATAAATAGTTTATCTATAATATATTTTTGTTTTGTTTTACAATTTCACCTCGGGATTTTTGTTTATTTTTTGTTGGATAATTACAATCATATTTCGTATATTTATGCAATCGGCGCTGCATAACAATTACACAATCAGTAGTTTTTTCATTGAAAATTTTTAAACAAATATGAGTAATATTACCCAAAATATTGCTGATTTTATGTATTTTTCGACAAAAAATAAAATTTCTATTGCAATTCGCAAAAAATTGTGCTATAATTGATTCAATTAGATAATTTTGCTCGTAGAAAGAGGAATTTCAAATGAGTGCATATTGTGAAAACCCTGTCGAAGCCTTGCGTCTCCAAAAGACCGAGGGATTGCGTATCCAACCGCATCTTCATACTTCGGCGGAACTTATTTATATTGAAAAGGGTGAGGCGGCGCTTACCACCGGAACGCTTGAATACAAGCTATCTACCGGGGATTTTGCTTTTATAATGCCCAGTATGCTTCATAGTATAGTCCCTTCCGACGATGATGCCGTTATTTACATTATTAACTGTAAGACAGAGCTTATTCAGGACGTTATCAAGAGACTCAGCGGTCTTCGTCCTGCATCTCCCGTTCTGAAGAGCGCTAACGTTCCCCAGCAGCTTCTGTACGCCCTTCATTCTCTCTCCACCGAAAGAGACAAGAACATCGCGCACAGTTGGATAAACCTTATTATAAATATTGTAACTGCAAAGCTTCGCTTCGCTGAGATCCATGACGGAGTTACCTCCGAGCTCTCCAACAGAGTTCTTACATATCTCAGTCTTCATTACAGAGAGCAGATCTCCCTTGAACAGCTTTCCGAGGCTATGGGAGTCAGCAGATTCCATCTCTCTCACCTCTTCTCAAATAAGCTCGGTATCGGTTTCAAGGAATATTTAAACAATCTGAAGGTCGAGTGCGCGAAAAATCTTCTTCGCACCACCGATATTCCGATATCTGAAATATATTCAGAGGCGGGATTTGAGAATCAGCGTACGTTCAACAGAGTTTTCAGAGAAAATACAGGCTCTTCCCCAAGAAACTACAGGCTCGGACGCGACGAGTTCGTCACTCCTCCCACTAAGCCCAACCCCGTGACCATCGATGAAATAGATAAGATCTCCGATATTCCCGATTCCGTTTCGGAAAACGGTATAGTTGAGGTCTACGATGAATCCGGTGTGGTAATCGAGGAGCCGATTCCCGAAAAGCCCAAGAGAAAACGCTCTGCAAAGAAGAAAGTAACTGAAGCTCCGGCGCAAGATCAGAATCAGCAGGCTCCCGCCGCTGAGGAAATCGCCGCCGCTAAGCCACAGACCGAGTCTTCTGATGCCCCTGCCGCCAAAAAGAAGAAAAAGGAGCAGGTCTGGTTATATTGATCCTCACACCGCAATACTGCTTCAGGGCATTATTGCGGTGTTTTTTTAATACTAATCTAAAAAGGATGCTTAAATTATGGTCAAATACGGAAACAACGCTGTCGTTGGACAATCCGGCGGTCCTACCGCCGCAATCAACGCCTCCCTTTGCGGAGTTATCTCCGCCGCTCTATCGAGCAAGAAAATAGGCACTCTTTACGGAATGGCTAACGGTATAGACGGATTTCTGAATGAAAAGCTCTACGATCTCACCTCGGTATTCACCGATAACGAGTCCGATCTTGAAAAGCTCAAGCTCACTCCCGGCGCCGCGCTCGGTTCCTGCCGTTTCAAGCTTCCCTCTGAAGAATCCGACCCTCAGTTTTATGAAAAGCTTTTTGATCTGCTCAAAAAATATGAGATCGGTTATTTCTTCTATATCGGCGGAAACGACTCTATGGATACCACGGCGAAGGTCTCCGCTTACGCGGCTAAAATGGGCATAGATATCAAGGTCGTCGGAGTTCCGAAGACGGTCGATAATGATCTCTGCGGAACGGACCACACTCCCGGATTCGGTTCGGCTGCTAAGTTCGTCGCCGCCGTTTGCGCTGAGATACGCAGGGATACCGCGGTTTATAAGCAGAAGTGCGTAACCATCGCCGAGATCATGGGACGTGACGCGGGCTGGCTCACAGCCGCTTCCGCCCTTGCCAAGACTGAATCAAGCGACGGTCCCGATCTTATATATCTTCCCGAACTTCCCTTCTCTTATGAACAATGCTTTGAGGACATCGAAAAGGCTTGGAACGACCATCCCGACGTTCTTATAGCTGTTTCAGAGGGCGTAAAGCTTGAAAACGGTACGTATCTCGGAGCCGACTCATCAAACGTTGACAAATTCGGTCACGCTCAGCTTTCCGGTGCGGCTAAGGTTCTTGAAAAGAAAGTCAAGGAGCACTTCGGGTGCAAGGTTCGTTCCATCGAGCTCAACACTCCTCAAAGATGCGCATCGCACATCTCCTCGCTAACAGATATAAACGAGTCCTTCGGAGTCGGCAGATTTGCTGTAGGCGCTGCATTAGACGGTAACACCGGCGTTATGGCAGGAATAGTGCGCTGTGACTGCGACGGATATCGTTCGGATCACAAATGCTTCAACGTTTCGGAGATCGCAAACAAAGTGAAAAGCGTTCCGAGAAATTATATAAACGAGCGCGGAAATTACATAACCGACGAAGGGCTTGCGTACCTGCGTCCGCTGATAATCGGAGAGTGTAATATTACATACAAGGACGGAATTCCTCAACACTATATATTTCCAAAAATCTGAGAAATGGAGCTTATAATAATGAAAACAGCATACGAGCTTTCAAAAGAGATCATACAGACTGTAAAGCCAGCCTGCAGCTACGGCGGCAGTGATTACGAAGCCTGGAAGGTATCGGCGCGGGCTAAGCTTTCTTCTCTTCTTGGCATAGATAAACTTACAAAGGTAGCTCCCGAAACCGTTATTGAGTTCGATAAGATCGATAACGGAGTTCGCGAGATACGTTTCACTTATCAGAGCGAAAAAGGATACCGTGTTCCCTGTCATATGCTTATTCCGGAAGGAGTAAAAAAGCCCCCTGTTATGATAACACTTCAGGGACATTCGACGGGAATGCACATATCTCTCGGCAGGCCGAAATATAATGGCGACGAGAACACGATCAGCGGCGGAGACAGAGATTTCTGCATCAGAGCGGTAAAAGAAGGTTACGCCGCTATTGCCCTTGAGCAGAGAAACTTCGGTGAATGCGGCGGAACGCCATCTGGTCCTAACTGCTTTGAGTCCGCGCTTACGAATATGCTTATGGGCAGAACCACTATCGGAGAAAGAGTCTGGGACGTATCAAGGCTTATTGACGTTCTTGAGACGGAGTTTTCTGGTATTGTCGATATAAGCAATATCGGCTGTATGGGAAATTCGGGCGGCGGTACCGCTACGGCATATATCGCGGCTCTTGAGGACAGAATAAAGCTTGCGATGCCTTCCTGCGCCGTTTGTACATACAAGGATTCCATCGGTGCCATGAGACACTGCGCCTGCAACTACGTTCCATCCATAGCGAACTTCTTCGATATGGACGATCTTATCGCCATGTCTTATCCCAAGTATTACGTTCAGGTCTCGGGCAAGGACGATCCTATCTTCCCTCTTTTCGCCGCAGAAGCTGTATTTAATAAGGGAAAGGCTGTCTACGAGCAGTTCGGTGACGGCGATAAATGCTCCCTCGTTATCGGAAACGGCGGTCACAGATTCTATGCCGACGACGCTTGGCCCATAGTTCACAAATATATGAAATAATTACTAAACCGAAAGGAATTATACAATGAAAACAAGAAAAGAAATGGATCCTAAATATATGTGGGACTTCACACATATGTTTGCAACCAAAGAAGATTGGGAAAAGGCTTACAAGGAGTGCGAAGCTGATATACCGAAGATCCCCGCTTACTCGGGAAGACTTTGCGAGTCCGCCGAGACTCTGAAGAACGCGCTCAAGCTCATCTCCGAGGTATCTCAGAAGGCAGAGCTCGTATATCTTTACGCTATGCTCCACAAGAGCGGCGATAACGGTGATCCCGAATATCAGGCTATGGTCGGAAGATGCGTGAATCTTCACGTTTCTCTCGGCACGTCTATGGCTTTCCTCGAGCCCGAGATCCTGGCTTGCGACGAAGAAACTATCAGAAAATATCTTGAAGATCCCGAGCTTGCGACCTACAAATTCATGGCTGAGGATATCCTCAGAGGCAGAGCTCACATGCTCTCGAAGGAGCAGGAAATGATGCTGGCTATGCTCTCCGACGTTCGCGGAAACGCTAAGGATATTTACGGAATGCTTGAAAGCGTTGATATGGAATTTCCTCACATCACCGACGAGAACGGAAACAGTGTTCAGCTCACTCACGGTAATTTCAGAGTTTTTGCTGAGTGCTCCGATACTGCCGTAAGACGTAACGCTTTTGAAGCTTGCTTCGGCGAATTCAAGAGATATATCAACACCTTTGCGGCAACTTACGCGGCTTCCGTTAAGACCGACACTTATTTCTCTAATGTTCGTAAGTTCCCTTCCGCTTGCGAGGCGGCTCTGTTCAATAGTAACGTTCCCGTGGCGGTTTACGACAGCCTTATCGAGGCTGTTCATAACGGTCTTGGCACTATGAAGAAGTATCTCAAGATCAGAAAAGAGGTTCTCGGTCTTGATGATCTCACAACTTATGATCTCTACTGCCCTATCGTATCCGATATTGATATGAAGGTCGATTACGAACAGGCAAAGGACCTTGTAAAGAAGGCTTGCGCGCCTCTCGGCGAGGACTACGCTAAGCTTCTTGACCGCGCTTATAACGAAAACTGGATCGACGTTTACGAAAACAAGGGTAAGACCACGGGCGCATTCTCCTGCGGAGTATTCGGCGTTCACCCTTACGTTCTTCTCAACTACAGCGGTACTCTTGACGACGCCTTCACTCTTGCTCACGAGCTCGGTCACGCTATGCATTCCTTCTACTCCGACAGCAATCAGGATTACATCAACCACGGATATAAGATCCTCGTCGCAGAGGTTGCTTCCACGGTAAACGAGGTGCTTATGACCAAATATCTGCTTTCCGTCGAGACTGATAAGAAGCGCCGCGCTTATATCATCAACAACTTCCTTGAAAGCTTCAGAACCACTATATTCCGCCAGACGCTATTCGCTGAGTTTGAGAGAATCGCTCACGAGATGTACGCAAGCGGAACTCCCCTCACCGCTCAGAGCCTCAGCGACGCTTATCAGAAGCTCAACGAGTACTACTATGAGGGCGCGACAGTCGGCGAGCTTCACAAGTACGAATGGGCAAGAATACCTCACTTCTACAACGCTTTCTACGTCTATCAGTACGCGACCGGCTTCAGTTCCGCCGTTGCTATTGCTAATCACATTCTTGAGACCGGCGATGCTTCCGCATACCTTGAATTCCTCAAGACCGGCGGCAGCGACTATCCGCTGAACGAGCTCAAGATCGCAGGAGTTGATCTTACAAAGCCCGAAACTGTTGAAAACGCTATGAAGGTCTTTGCAGACTGTCTTGATGAGTTTGAGCAGCTTCTGAAAGAGATATAATTTAATATAACAAAAAGCTCTGTCGCTTCTCTATGAGGCGGCGGAGCTTTGTTATTTAAAAAAATCATTTATTGAGCACTCAAATATTTCTGCAAGCTTTGGAAGCAGTATGATATCGGGATAACATTCGCATCTTTCCCATTTGGAGATCGCCTGCGGAGATACGTTTATAATCTCGCCGAATTCCGCTTGAGTCAATTTATGCTCCTTGCGGTATTGTTTCAGCTTTTCGGAAATCACTATCTTAGTCATTGTCGTCTATCAACCAATAGGTTTCTTTTTCTCTTGCCATAATACCGCAAGCGATCATTTCTCTCCTTACGGTACAATGATCGTCGTGAAAGGCGTGTATTATTTCATTTACTTCTTTTTCGTCGTAGTTTTTACCCTTTTCAAAGCTTTTTGCGATCTCGGCAAGAACTATTTCCCGCTTCTTACGCTGAGTTGGAAGCTGAGTGAGCTTACCATACTTGAAGAAATGCAATATCACTTCTTTTTTATACTTTTCTTCGGTGTTAACGGCTTTTTCGTCCTTTTTGATCAGCTCGTAAAGCGGTTTATCAAAGATCTCGCGGTTAAGCGAATAGATGATATAGAACTGAGATCTGGAGCAGTTGACTACTCCTGCTCCTTCCATTTTTTTTAGGTGATAGCAAATAGTTGCGGGAGTGAGAGACAGCTCGCAGGCGAGCTTTTCAACGTAAGAATCCTCTCTGAGTAAAATATTGAGTATTTCAAGACGCGTTTCATCGGCAAGAAGCTTTAAAAGCTCGAGTTTTTCTTTCACTCTGTCACTTCCTTTCGTCTTTGCCAAGCTTCATCAAGACATTCTTTCGCGAACTTTAATCCGCCAACACGTTCTTCGAGCTCTACCTTCTCCCAATCAGTAGCATTTTGAATTTTTTTATTAAGTTCGGCAAGCTCTCTTTCAGCAAATGCCACCATTGAATAATACAAACTGTAATCAGGCTTTTCGTTGGTGGGAGCAGCCTCATATAAAGTTAAATATTCATCGTATTCTCTGAAAATTTCGTCAAAAGGTTGAAGCAAATAGTGAGAATATTCGATGTTATGCAACTTCCTACAGCGATTATTATTGTATACAGTACTGTGAATCAATGATACAGCCGCATAGCGGTATTTGGCACACTTATATTCCGCGATTTTTTGTTTTTTCTGCAGAGGGTCTTTATCGAGAGCATCGGTGAAATCACAAAGGCGCTTACATTCTTTCTGAAGCAGGTCATTTGATATACGGAAAAAGGTTGAATCTCCCATAACTTTTCCGGTTTTTACTTCGATAGAATATGCGTTCATTTCGTTTCCTCCTTATCGTCAAATGCAAAAACAAATAAATCTTTTTCAATTCTGTAAGCTCGCCACATATTCAAAATATCATTTAGCACTTCTTTTTTGATTTTTGCCTTGAATATCATTTGCGGATTGCCGTCCTTTTCTGCTTGCTCAAGATCGGTATTATAGGTGTTATAAAAGTTAACCCTCATGAATACTTCGGGGTAGAGCGCAATCTCCATAAGTTCTTTTTGATCTTCG
>SVSQ01000058.1 GCA_015064245.1 Oscillospiraceae bacterium
TTATATAAAGATTCCTACGGAATAAACCACCGTTCCGCAATAGCTGAAAAACTAAAAGAGCTTGCACAGATTGTAGTTGAGGATAATTACGATGAAGTGTTGCTCCCTCATCCAAGAAAGAGATATCAAATGCACGGGAGTACCAAATAAACAGATTCTTGAAAATTTACAATATCTTAACTCGATTGGTAAAGACGTTGAGATCCGAATCCCGTATGTACCGGACTATAACGACGGTCAAATCGAAAAGATCGCTCGTTTTCTCGCGCCGCTAAAAAATCTTACGAAAATACGCGTCTTACCCTATCACAATTATGCCGGCTCAAAATACGGAGCTTTGAATATACCCAATACTCTCCCGGATAGATTACCAACGGACGAAGAAATACAAAGGACTGCCGAAACGATTAAAAAAATCACCAATTGTATTGTCATTTCTTGACTCCCCTCTCCGTCTGCGGTCCCACTAAGGGATACGGGATATTTATCCGTAATGTGATGAAATGAAAATGAGGCAATATCTCGGAAAACGGGATATTGCCTTTTTATTATAAAACAGTCAGTACGACCTTTCCGACATTCTTGCCCTGATACAGAATGTCCTGCGCCTCTTCTGCCCTCTCGATCGGAAGCACCGCATGTATGCTTGGCTTGACGAGACCTGCCTCGATCTTTGGGTAAACGTCGCGGACTATGCCGACAAGGATCTCAGCCTTCACAGCCGGAGCTCTTGAACGAAGCGTACTTCCAATGATACGTACGTTACGGACGTAGATATTTTTAAGATCTATTTCCGTTTTTGTTCCTGCAAGCGCCGCTATCATTATCCATCTTGCGCCGTGAGTAAGATAGTGCAAGTATTTCCCCATATTCTCACCGCCGAGGCAGTCTATCGCCACGTCAACAGAGTGTCCCGCTTCAAGCTCGCGTCTCAACACGTCGGCAAGCTCCTCTTTAGATGTATCCACTATCACGTCCGCGCCGAAGTCCTTTATAGCCTCTGCCTTTTGCGCGTTTCTGACCGTAGTGATGACTCTAATACCGAAAGCCTTTGCCATAGGTATCATAACGCTGGCAAGTCCTGAATTACCGCCGGTAACGAGAAGTGTGTTACCCTCTTTTATGTCTCCTTCTTTGAAAAGATTCAAATATGAAGTAGCAAACGCCTCGGGGATCGCCGCCGCTTCTATCATAGAGCAGTTGCTCGGCACCGGCATGAGCATATCGTATCTCACCGCGACGTATTCCGCGTAACCGCCTCCGCCCAGCAGAGCGCATACCTTGTCCCCTATCTTCCATTCGGAGCTGCGGGTCGCCTCCTCGCCGATCTCGATTATCTCACCCGATATTTCCAGTCCCATCCATTCGGGGCATCCAACAGGCGGCGGGTAATTGCCTTCCCGCTGCATAAGATCGGCTCGGTTCAAAGCCGCCGCGTGTATTTTAACCAGCACCTCGTCCGATTTTATTATCGGATCAGGAACCTCATCACAGCGCAAGCTTTTATCTTCATTTACAAGTATTGCTTTCATTATTTGTCCCTCATATAAGTTCGTTTATTATTTTTACGTCGGTCAGCAGCGGCTGAGATGCTGTCGCCAGCTTATCGTGCTCGTGCACGCACAGGTACATACAGCATCCGAGAGCTCCGCCGATGCGCCTTACAAGTCGGCATTCGCCGCCGGATAGAAACAGAAAAGGTATCTTTAGATTCTCTTTCAGCAGATTTATTATCCTCAGATTTTCGATCTGCTGCTCCATATTCTCGGCGCCAGTGACTATTTTGCATATATCCGCGCCGCGCTTCTGATGCTCAAGCGCTATCTCCAGAACCCGCTCGGCGGGTGTATATTTAAGAACGTGCGATGACATAAGGACCTCGGCGCCCCGAGAGTGAAGCTCGTCTATCAGCTTCATCTGCTTTGACACCGCCTCTTCATTCATCGTGAACTCTCCTTCGCAATGATCGTAATAGTCAGCCATTACGTCGCAAAGCGTCGCTCCGCACTCGGCGAGCTCTATCAGCTCTTCGCCAAGAACCTCGTCGCTCTTTCCTTCGTTTCTATGCCATCTGTAATTGGTAACGTAAATAGGCAGCGGTGATGCATACTCGAAAAGCTCTCGGTACGTCTCACGTGTTCTATACTCGGGCTTCATCTTGCAAAACTGCATTCCGAAGGCATCCGCCCCCTCGGGACGGGAAAGGTCTATAAGCTCCTTTATTCTCTCGGGGTTATCAGCCTGTACCATGCAGGTAAGCAGGGGCTTGTCATACTTTAAAAATGTTCTGCTTTTCATTAGCGTTCCCTCTTCATAACGTTTCTACCGCCATCTATCATAATATTTTCGCCATCGATGAATTGCCCCTTTTCCGATGCAATAAAAAGGCACAGATCGATAATTTCCTGGGGATCGGCAGCTCTGCCCAGCAGGGTTTTCATATTTGCCATTGCGGCTCTTGTAAGTACAGGACCCGGTGAGACGCAAACGCATCTTATTCCGTATTTCGAGCCAAACTGTGCGATGGATTTTGTAAGTCCGTACATAAGTCCCGCTTTAGACGTGGAATAGTCCATTCCGTATCCGTCGCCCTCTGCTCCCGTTATAGAGCCTATATTGATGATAAGTCCGCTCTTCTGCTCTCGCATCTGTTTTAATACGGCATGAGCAAAGTAGAATGGACCCTTGAGATTCACGTCAATCCCCCAATCGTAAACATCTATCGGAACGTCGGGAAATTCGGGATGCTGTTCTCTATTCACCTTACACATCCTTACCGCCGTACCGCCCGCAAAGTTCGCCATTACATCTATTCTGCCAAACTCATTCACCGCTCTGTCACGAGCTTCGCACACCTGCGCGTAATCGCGGACGTCGCAAAGGACTCCGACGGCTCTTCCGCAGCCTTTTTCGTTTATTGCGGCAACCTTTTCGTTTAAAACCGTTTCGTTTATATCACACATCACGACGTTTCCGCCAAGCGCGGCAAAATTTTCTGCAAACAGCAGTCCCATTCCCGATGCCGCTCCGGTGGATATAGCGACTTTATCTCTGAAATCCATACTCATATTCTCCCCCAATCAAAAAGTACGCCTATCGGAAAATTCTTCTCGTTTGCAAGTCTCTTGTAGACCTCAAACGCTTCGTTAGGCGAGCGTATCTCGCAGATCATATCCTTAAAGTTAAGCCGTCCGCCAAGGATAAGCTTCAGAACTGCGCGGATATCGTCCTCGTCCGTCCAGAGTCCGCTTGAGGATTCCAGCTTCGGACGCGCCATCGTATGCGCTCCGATTAGAGTTATACCTCTGCCGTGTACCTTTCCGTAATAATCGATCTCGAATTTTGAGCTTCTCGTACAACCGAGGAGCGCTACTCTGCCCATTTTTTTCATACATTCCAGCGCCTGAATGAGACCTATTCCGAGTCCTGTCACCTCAATGCAAACGTTTACGCCGCCCTCGGTCAGCGCGCATACCTGCTTTGCAAAATCTTCCTCGCTTGGATCAAGTACAAAGTCCGCGCCCATTTTTGAAGCGAACTCCCGCCGCTCCGCCACCGGGTCTGCGGCGATGATCGGATAAGCTCCAGCCGCTTTTAATTCCTGTACGGCGAAAATTCCGAGAATACCAAGTCCCATAACGAGCGCAGATTCACCTATCTCAAGATGTGTCTTGCGGATCGCTCCCAAAGGAAATGTTGCTATCAGTGCCATAGACGCTTCGGCGCAGGACACTCCGTTTGGGATCTTTACGATATGTTTTCGCTTCATGGTGATATGCTTTTTATGTTTTCCCCAAAATACGATCACGCGTTCTCCAACGGCAATATCCGAAACGCCTTCGCCGACTGCGATGACCTTTCCTGCAGCGCTGTATCCGACCGTTCTCGGATAACTTGGCTCAGCGTCCTCGGAGACCTGCGTTCCGTTTCTCAGACCTATCAGATTTGCCTTTTCAGTTCCGGAGCTGATAGCAGAATACTCCAGCTCTACCGTGACCTCATCCGATTTCGGAGCGTGGCATTCCGCATCCAAAAGCTCCGCAACGCAAGGCGCTGTAAATACTATCTGTTTGGTTTTTATCATTTTTTATGCCATTTCCTTTCTTATACCTTGTTTGAAAGCTTATTTCAGATTTTTACTCCGCAGGATTTTAAGATCAGCTTATAAAGACTCAGTTCATAATCATAAGAATAAGGATTCGCTTTTCCGCGAACGACCTCGGCAAAATTACGCATCATAGCGTCATATCTGTCGTAGGGCTCGGTCTGACTGTACTCTCTCGGCTTATGCCACTCGCTTCCGTACCACTCGTTGTACGCCGTAAACTGCCCGCCCCGGCATATTACCTCGAGGGGCTTTATTTCAATCGTTCCCAGCTCTCCAGATATCACGAGCTGACGCCTCATAAAACCGCCCCGCTCAACGTCCGTGGTCTTTGCAAATGATACTCCGTCGGGGTATTTGAACACCACCATTCCAAAATCGTCGTTTTTGATACCGTCTATCCCCGTTGAGCAGCTGAGCGGCAAAACCTCCGTCGGCTCGCCCTGGATCTGATAGATCAGATCTATCAGATGGCATCCGAGGAAAAACAACATCCCTCCGGGGAAATTTGAAAGCCACTCTCTTATCTCTCTTGAATGACTACAGCTCATCTGAGCCTCTACGGAAAAAATCTTTCCGAGCTTGCCCGCCTTTATCTTTTCAAGAGCGTCTATGATCACGGGATTGAATCGGTACATATACCCTGTGGTGAAAGCGAGATTTTTCTCTTTAAGCACGCCGATCAGTTCTTCAAAATTCGCAAGCTCCACTCCGCCCGGCTTTTCCATATGTACGTGCTTCCCCGCCTTTGCAGCCATAAGCGCGTATTTTGTGAGGTATATTTCCTCCGTTTCAACGGCGACTGCCTCGATCTCGGGATCGCTGAGTATCTCCTCTACCGTCATTTCACGGTAACCTTCAAACTTCAACGCTTGCTTCGGAAATTTTTCACGCTCGTTTTCGGGGAAAGCGTAGCCAACCACATCGAATACGTCCGATTGCTTCCGAAGGCTACCCCATATCTGATTTCCGTGGCTGTTGACGCTCGTTCCGATCTGGGCTATTTTTACTTTTTTCATACCGTTTCTCCTTAACGTAATTTTATTACCGTACCTTGATTATATCACCTTGACAAATACTATTCAATATGTTATAATGCAAAAAAAGTAACTATTCTGCATTTTTGATTTGAGGTGATGGTAATGAACGGCGGAATTTACGTTTCGGAGCTTTCGGCTTCGAGGCATGTTTTCAACAAGTTTCATTTTTGCCGCGGAAACAGCAACAGGCGCAAATCACGGCTCGGAATTATACTTAAAGGTCGGGGAACTTACATATATTTAGGCAAACGATTGAAGGTCTCCGAGGGTGACGTTGTTTTTATCCCCGAAAGCATCTATTGCTATTCCGAATGGCGGGGAGATCCGCAGATCGAGGTGGTATATCTCAGCTGCTTTATACACTACGAACGCTTTAAATACGAGCCTCAGACGCTTGAACTTGACAACCCTTTAAAAAACGATATTCTGCAAATCGCAGAGCTTTTATCAAAGGGCGAGCTTGATATCCTCGAAGCGTATTCAAGGTATTATCGGCTTTTGCAGACGGTGCTCCCCTCTCTTCGTCAAAGTGAAATAACCGTTGACAAAACTCTGCAGACCGCTATTGAGTTTATAACCGATAATATTGAAAAAAGCTTTTCCATTTCCGAGCTTGCAAAGAAATGCTGTGTAAGCCAGTCCACGCTCTATCATCTGTTTCAGCGCGAGATGGGGCAGTCTCCCGTCAGCTTTTTGAATTCGGTCCGGATCAATATCGCCATCGAGCAGCTTGAGAACACCGACCATTCCGTTTCAACCATAAGCCGCGCTGTCGGTTTCAATTCAGAGAATCATTTCAGAAAGGTCTTTTCTTCTCTTACGGGAACCACTCCGATGAGATATAGAAAAGGAAGATAATCGACAAATCTCCGTTACTGAGACGAACTAAGTCAAATCTCAAAAAAAACGGGATATTGCCTTTTTTGCTATTGAATTATGATTCAAACCGTGATATAATGAAAACACCTAAAAACTGGAGGTATATCAAAAATGAGATGGAGCAAGGAAAAGATCTGGGATTGGTATAACTCGCGCCCTTGGATGCGCGGATGCAACTATATGAGCGCGGACTGCGCGAACCGCGTGGATCAATGGCAGGAGCTTGGATTCGAAGAACGTTTCAAGACCACCGAAGAGGAATTAAAGCTGATGCAGGAAACGGGATTCAACACCGTCCGTCTGATAATCGAATACGTAGTCTGGAAGGAAGAACACGACGGGTTTATGGAGAGGTTCGACCGTTATCTGTCTCTCTGCGCCAAATACGGCATATCCTGTATGATAGTTCTCGCAAACGACTGTATGCCGCCCAAAACAGAGCTTTGGAAGATGCCGTACATAGGCGAGCAGCAGTACGACTGGGGTTATCACGGCGGCAAAAAGCATTCTCAGCACGGCGCTCATTCCGAGCCTGCGCCCCACTTCTATCTTGACAATGAAGAATCACGCGAGGACTATTTCAGAATGGTAAAAGAGATAGTCACAAAATACAAGGACGATCCCCGCATCTGCATCTGGGACGTTTACAACGAGCCGGGAAACAGCCGCAGAAGCGAGATCACTCTGCCTAATCTGAAAAGAATGTTCGAGATCGTTCGTTCCTGCGAGCCGTCTCAGCCTTTAACTGCGGGAGTTTTCCGCATGAGCGGCAACCCAAGTACACCGTTGCCAGCGGTGGAGCAATACGCTCTTGACAATTCGGACATCATATCATATCACTTCTATAAAAACTATAACGATCACATAAAGATCATCAAGCGTCTGAAAAAAGAGGGCCGTCCCATCATCAACACCGAGTGGCTGGGACGTATCTTCAATAACGACGTCTTCTCCCTCTTCCCTCTTTTCTATCTTGAAAAGATCGGCTGCTACAACTGGGGCTTCGTCGCGGGAAAATATCAGACCTACGAGCCCTGGGAAGGAACTTGGCAGCGGTATGAAAAGGGTGAATACACTGACGTTGACTTTACAAAATGGTTCCACGATCTGTATAGACCGAACCACCGTCCCTACGATCCGAAGGAGATAAAGCTCATAAAGGAGTTCTGCCGTTTCGCGGACGAGGAATTTGAGAGAGAGAACAAATAATTACAGGAGATATTTATGAAAAAGCTTGATAATTTTCAGCGCGGTATGGGTATCGGCGGTTGGCTGACCAACTACAAGCGCTTTAATGTTCTTCCGCCCGAGAGACGTATGCAGATCACTATCGGAGATATAGAGCATTTTGAAAGCTACATAACCGAAAAGGACGTTGCGTATATCGCCTCTCTCGGCATGGATCATATACGTCTCGGCTTTGACCAGATCGTTCTGGAAAAAGCGCCTTACAGCTACCGCGATGAGATATTTGCAATTCTTCACAGCTTTGCGGATTGGTGTCACAAATACGGTCTCGGCATCGTATTAAACATGCACAAGGCGCTTGGTAATTACTGCGACATCCTTGATGAAAAGGGGCTTATGCAGGATCCGGAGCTTCAAAACCGTTTTATCGCCCTTTGGGAGAAGCTTGAAGCGGAATTTGCATCTGACTCCTCTGTTATGTTCGAGTTGCTCAACGAGGTCGTAAACGCGACGGACGATGAGTGGAACGCTCTTGCTGATAAGACAGTTTCGGCTATCCGCGCGATCAACAAAGATCGCAAAATAATCGTCGGATGCACCGAATGGAACAACCCGCCCGGACTTGCAAAGCTTCGCGTATGGGATGATGAAAACATCATTTACACCTTCCATTCCTACGCGCCTCATGAGTTTACGCATCAGAGAGGCGTTCTTCAGGCTCCTCAGCTGTTCTACAACAGAGATATGCCCTATCCCTGCGATATCGAGCGTTACCGCGACTATCAGAAAGTGGTAAATCGTAACTTTAACGGATATCCCGACCTTGACAAAATGGATATACGGTATCTGAGAAGTTATCTTGCCCCCGCCAAGGATTGGATCGAAAAGCATCCCGACAAGATACTTTGGTGCGGTGAGTTCGGTACTATCCGTCACGCAAAGCTCGAATGGCGCGAAAACTGGATGCGCGATATGATCTCCATTCTGAAGGAATGGGATATACCTTACTGCGTCTGGAACTATCTCAGCACTCCAAACGACGGAAACCGTTTCAGTCTCGTGGATGATGACAACAGAAAGATACTGAGCGGTGAGCTGCATAAAATAATTCTCGGAGAGTTTTAAAAATCATAAAGGCAATATCCCGAAAAATCGGGATATTGCCTCTTTTTTATCCTTTCGCTTTATCTTCTATTTCCTTTGCATACCCAAGAGCCTGATCTGCTTCTACGTCATATCCGTTTCTGCGGTGGATATCCGCAATCTCTAAATATACCTGATATGCTTCTTTGAATTTTTCGAGTTTTCGATAGCACAGCGCGATTTCATATTTTTCGTCGCAGAAATATGTTCCGATTTCGCCTGCCTTTTCGAGCCATACGATTGCCTCGTCGTATTTTCCCATGCAGTAATAGATATCACCCATGCTGATACACAACTCCCAATTATTCGAGAATTTCCGTAGAGCCTCCGCACAAACGGTAAGTGCTTTTTCGTATTGATGCGCGTTCTCATACGCTTCAATTAGCAAAAACCATTCACGCTCGTCAAGATTGCCGCCCGCTTCATCCATTGCGAGTTGCAGCTCTGACAAAATTTCTTCGCCCTTACCCATGGAAAAGAGCATATTCATTTTCATAGATGCCGCTCTTCTGTAAGGCAAACAATTTTTGTCCGATTTATCGTCGAAAACTTCATCAAAGTATTTGAGCGCTTCATCTTTGCAAAATGCCATCATTGCCTTATGGATCCAGCCGTAATCCCATTTATCATACAAGGATAGCTCTCCTTTTTTCATCAGCTTTTGATATTCAAGACGGCATCTCAAAAAATCTTCGGGATCTTTGCTTATTTCATAGAGCGCAGATAATCTTTGCGCGTAGTTTTCGTAAGCCACCGACTGCTTTTTAAAAAGATCATCCACAATGATACCGTATAGCTCCGCGATTTTGGGAAGCATCAACACATCTGGCAAGGTGGTTCCGCACTCCCAGCGGGATACGGCTTGAGCTGTTACGCCAAGCTTTTCTGCAACCTTTTCCTGTGTGTATTTCTTTGCATTTCTGTATTTTTTCATATTTTCGGAAAATACCGTTGCATCCATATATTTATCTCCTTTTTCGTTTCTTTCGTAAGCTTACACGTTTATTATACACCCCGCTGAGAGAAAAAACAATATCTTATTTTATGATTAAACTCTCAAATTTTGCATAGAAAAATGAACGTCGCTAAAAATCGGGATATTGCCTCTTGATTTTTTCACTGAATGTGGTATAATATGAATAACAATGATACTTAGGAGAAAAAACATGAAGCTTGAAATAGATATAGAAAAAAAGGGAGCCTACGACGTTATAGTCGTCGGCTCGGGTCCTGCAGGCGTCAGCGCGGCGATACTGGCAGGCAGAAACGGCGCAAAGACCTTGCTTATTGAAAGCTGCGGACGAGTTGGCGGTATATCCACCTCGGGTATGATGAGCCACTTCACCGGAAGATGCGGAAACATGCTCTATCACGAGATCCTTGAGCGAGCGGCTGAAAAGAACGTTTTCGCCCCCGGCAAAAAGACCATCAGCATAGATCCTGAGTTTTTGACTCTTACCTACATAGAAATGCTGGAAGAAGCGAAGGTCGATATCCTGCTCTACACCACCTTCTGCGACGTTATGATGGACGGAAACACGGTAACAGGTATAATCTGTCACAACAAGGGCGGTTTCTGCGCGTATGACGCCAAGGTAGTGATCGACGCAAGCGGCGACGGCGACGTCGCTTATAAAAGCGGAGCTGAGTATTTCAAAGGCAGAGAAACGGACGGCAAGATGCAGCCTGCAACACTTATGTTCAAGGTTGGCGGCGTTGATATGGATCGCGCCGTATTCCCAAGATCCTTTGAAACGCTTGTGGATACCGAAAAAGGCGAGCTTCAGGCTCTTGCAAGAGAAAAGCTTCCTCATCCCGCAGGTCACGTTCTGCTTTATAGATCCACTATTCCCGGTATCGTCACCTGCAATATGACCAACGTGATCGACGTTGACGGAACGGTAGCAGAGGATCTGACGAAAGCCGAGATCGTCTGCCGCAAGCAGATGCCTCTTATCGTCGATTTTCTGCGCGAGTACGTCCCGGGTTATGAAAACTGCTATATAATCGGAAGCGCTTCCCTTATCGGAATACGCGAGACCCGTCATTTTAAGGGCGTTCAGACCTTGACGGAGCAGGAGATAGCAGAGGCTCATCAACACGAGGATTACGTCGTTTACGATGCGCATTTTAATTTCGACGTTCACAACATCACCGGCGCAGGACTTGACAAAACGGGCTGTCAGCATAATTTCAAGCAGCAGAACGGGTACACGATCCCCTACGGCTGTATGGTTCCCGAAAAGATCGACGGACTTCTTCTTTCAGGACGAAATATTTCCGGAACTCACATGGCTCATTCCAACTACCGCGTAATGCCTATCTGTATCGGTATAGGAGAGGCTTGCGGTACTGCGGCGGCACTGGCTGTAAAGAACGGCAAACAGCTGCGGGAGATCAAAGCGGAAGAGATCAGAAAGCTGATCGGCTTGGAATAATTTCGACAAATACAACATTATTAAACATATATCAAGAAGGAAATTACAATAAATGACTCTTTTATCCTTTGGAGAAATAATCTGGGACGTATATCCGAACAAGCAGACCTTGGGCGGAGCGCCCCTGAATCTCGCCGCCCACGCGGCTCTGCAGGGCTGTGACGCGGTTATGTTATCCGCCGTAGGTAATGACTCTCTCGGCAAGGAAGCCGTTAAACAGATCGAGGCTTTGGGAGTGGAAACAGCGTGCATAGCTACGGTAGAGCCTCAGACGGGAAAATGCGTCGTCACACTTGATGAAAACGGCGTTCCGAGGTATAACGTTCTTGAAGACGTGGCTTACGACCGTATCCCCTTCTCTTCCGCTCTGCCTAAGGAATGTGACGTTCTCGCCTTCGGAACACTTGCTTTGCGCGGCGAGCACAACGTCTTGGTCCTCAAAAAAATACTCGGTGATATACGCTTTTCAGAGATATACACCGATATAAACATCCGTCCGCCCTTTTATTCCGACGAAAGTATTATCTTCTGTCTTTCAAACGCCACCATCGTCAAGATCAGCGACGAGGAGCTTCCGACGGTAATGCGCGCGGTATCGGCGCAGTCTCCCGACTGCGAGAGCGCGGCGGTCATGCTCTCCGAGCGTTTTCCAAACATTAAGCTGATACTGATAACCAAGGGCGCAAAGGGCTCCTTCTGTTATGATACTAAGGAAAAACGTTTTATTTCCGCCCCTGCCGAGCCTACGCAAGCGGTTTCCACCGTCGGCGCAGGCGACAGCTTCGGCGCCACCTTCCTGGTTCATTATATGAAGACGGGGGATATCCCCTACTCTCTTTCTCTTGCGGCAAAGGTCAGCGCATTTGTGGTCTCCCGCAAGGAGGCTATACCTGAAGATATGAAGGAGTTTCTGGGCAGTCAGATCGTAACAAGGTACGTGAAAAATGAAAAATAAAAAAACGGATATTCGTCCATATACAAAACAGTTTTATAAAGGAAACGTCGCATATTTTATTTTCGCATTATGCGAAACGCTGCTCAGCGCGATAGGCGCACTGATTGCGTCGTGGCTCATACAGCAGCTCATCGACCTGATCGGCGGTTATACTACTGCGTTTTCTTTGCTCGAACTCACCGTTATCACCGTTCTGCTGATCTGTGGTACTGCAGTTGCAAATCTGATCTCTTACCATTCCAAGCCAAAGTTTATTACACGTGGGATCTCTCAATACAAGGAATTTGTTTTTAGCGAAATCACAAAGAAAAATATCTCTGCTTTTTCCAGTGAAAATTCTTCAACTTATATTTCTGCGCTTACAAATGATATTCAGACAATTGAGCAAGGATATCTTTGGAGTACTTTCCCTATGCTCGAAAGCATACTCACCTTTATCGGCGCTATAGCTTTGATGATATGGTACAGTCCTCTGCTTACCTTGATCGCAATAGGGCTTTCGCTGCTTCCTTTGATCGCTTCCATTCTGACAGGCGATAAAGTTGCAAAAGAAGAAAAGAAGGTATCTGACAGAAATGAAGCCTACACCGCCACATTGAGAGATAGTCTTATCGGTTTCTCGGTAATTAAATCCTTTAAGGCTGAAGCTCAAATGATCCGAATATTTAAGAGCCACGTAAAAGAGCTTGCAAATGCTCAATGCGGAAAGCATAAAATGCGTATTCTTGTTCAGATGTTCAGCTCTGTTGCGGGGATCACGGCTCAGCTTGGTGTATTTATCTTCGGAGCATATCTTGCATTGTCAGGCAAAGGAGTTACTGCAGGTACTACAATGATCTTTGTGCAGCTGATGAATTACGTGCTCAGTCCTATCGGAATCATACCGACTTGTATTGCGGAGAGAAAATCAGCAAAGGCATTGGTTGAAAAAATTGCCGTTTTCCTGAATACCAATGTAAGAGAAGATAATGAAAACGAGCACAAAGAGCTTGAACATAGTATAACCATAAAAGATCTTTCCTTCGGTTATGAACCTGAAAAGCCGATTCTAAAAAATATAAACTGCTCCTTTGAGCTTGGTAAAAAGTACGCTATCGTTGGCGCGTCGGGCAGCGGCAAGTCAACACTGCTTAATCTGCTTATGGCATCATATCAGAATTACGATGGAACGATATGCTATGATGATACAGAACTGAGAAAGATCAGCAGCAGTAATCTTTATGAGATCGAAAGCATCATTCAGCAAAACGTGTTTGTATTTAATGCAACGATAAAGGATAATATCACTATGTTTCGTGATTTTCCGGAAGAACAGATCAGTAACGCAATAAAGCTCTCCGGGCTGTCGGCTTTGATCGAAGAAAAAGGCGCGGATTATCTCTGCGGTGAAAACGGTAACGGACTCAGCGGCGGTGAGAAACAGCGAATTTCAATAGCTCGGAGCTTGCTCAAAAGATCGCAGGTACTGCTCGTTGATGAAGCAACCGCATCTCTTGATGCAGAGACCGCCTATCAAGTGTCAAGCGCTATCCTCGGACTTGACGGTATTACAAGTATTGTTGTCACACACTCGCTTGATGAAGGACTGCTAAAACAGTATGACAGCATTATTACGTTTAAAAACGGCGAGATCATTGAAGCAGGAAGATTCGACGATCTGATTGCAAAAAAAGGCTATTTTTATTCACTGTTTACTGTATCCCAATAAAATGAAAAGGACGAAGAGACTTAAATTCTTCGTCCTTTATTCTTTTCTGAAATTCAACTTAAAAGCTGCACGCTTTCATCAGTACTCTTGCCATATCATCTTCTTTTACTCTTGCGATATCTGAAAAAGACCAACCGTTATCCAGCATATCGCCTATCAGCTTCCAGCCGGCAAAATAGCCCTCACGTGTTCTTCCCGTCGTGCCGTTCCCCATAGTAAACTGAAATATTTTTTCCGCTGAGCATTCCTGCAAAAACGGTCTGATCCTCTGCAAGATCTGTTTTGAATCCCTACTGCAGTCCTGCAGCCAACCGTCTTGGTGCTCTACATATACCTCGTCCTTATGCCCTGGAACCAAATATTTACTCAGCTGTGTCGCAAGACCTTCCTGGAATATCAATGACGCGACCGATCTCTCCCAATTCATTGCAGAACCGATTATTTTTCCGTGAACAAGATGGATAAGCTCATGAACAACAGTAACTTGGTTTTCGCCGTTTTCTATCGGCAAGCATACGGCGATGCGGTTTTTGCCATACGGAGCGGCAAAGGCGTTTTCATCAAACGCGCCCACAAAGAATATCAGCACTACGTCTACGGATTCACTAAAATTCAGCGCGCTTTTTATCTTTGATAAATGCTGCTCTATCCTCTCGGCGTCAGGGGACCACTGTTCCAAAAAAGGAATGACCTTTTCATATTTATCCCACGCCGAATCAAGCAGCTCTTTGGCAAGAAGCTCGCCTTCTTCTCCGGGCGGAACTGCGGCAAAGCCGTAATGCTTTTTCCACGTTTCAAATCGGCTCTCACCGTCACACACTTTTGCCTTACCGTAAAAATCCAAAAATCTCGGTACTAAATTTATTATCTCTATACTGTCTTTCATTGTTTACGCTATCTTTTAAGAATTAAATTCTATGGTTATGCTTCCGATGCCGCCGTCAATATCCAGCTTATTTGCGCCCTCGCCCAGCTTCGAGCCGCCCGAAACGCTGACTCCGTCATAGGTTACAGAGCCGATGCCCTTATCGATCGAAGCGGTATATTCCGTTTTATCCCGCTTCAGAGTCAGTCTCAGCTCGCCCATTCCCGTATCGATATCGCTCTCTCCCGTAAGGTCGACGTTCAGCACCGTCTCGCCTATACCGAGATCGATATCCAGATCATTTATCTTTCCGTCCGATACTGCTATCTTTCCAACTCCGCCGTTTATATTCGCCGCCTTAGTTATCTCAAGATACTGCGCTTCAAAGTTTCCCGCGCCGATATCAAGAGAAAATTGCTTTGCTCTCAGACTCTCAATAAGGATATTTCCCGCGCCCGCTTCGATAGATACGCTTTCAAATGCGGCTGTCTCGGGAATATAAAGGATCAAACGTCTGTCAACGTCATTCTTTCCGAAAAGTCCCGAGCTTTCTTTGACGGTCAATTTGCCGTCCTTACAGCTAACCTTCAGCTTTTCGTCGTTGCTTTCCGCTTTGAAGACTTCGCCGATCTTTATCTCCAGCTCAGTGGCTTCAAGCTCCATCTCAAGCTTATCGAACTCGCCTATATCCGCGATCTCATGAAGCGTTTCCGATACGCCGCTTTTGATCACGCCCAGCGCCTGCGCTACGTTATAAAGAAGCGTCGCGACGGATGAGACTATTCCGACGATAAGCGCTACCGCCAGTCCTATTGCAAAATACTTGATGATCTTCTGTGCGCTGGTCATTTTATATCAACCCCTCCAAACAGACAGGTGGAATTTATATAGATCGTTGGAACGAGCTCGTCTGCGGCGAAGACCTCCTTCGCCTTATTTGAAACGCCGCCGAAGATACTTGTCGATTCCACCCTCACAGGCATATCTTTCGGCACTATGATATCGATCCCGCCAAATATCGCAGTAGCGTTTATAACAACGTCTTCCGTTATCACTGCGCTTGTAAGGTCGCATTTAAGTCCGCCGAACACCGCCGTAAGTGTCGTTCCCTTGAACTCCATTCCGGCATAAGAGACGTTTTCCCCTGAAAAAACAGCGCAAGTTTCCTTTTGACCTTCTTTCTTACCGTTGAGCTCCTTGATCTTTTCGGAGACCTTGCCTCCGATCGCGTCTTTGAATATAAAGGAAACGCCTATGCATATAAGGATAATGGGAACTATCAGCTTGAGTACCAATCCGATATCATATTGTATTCTATAGAGGGTAATGTGTGTACGTCACGCAGAACCTAATAAATACATAGCTGTGACGGCTCATTTGTGGTGAATAGAACGGCAGTTATGAGGAAAGGAGCAATAAAAGCTA
>SVSQ01000059.1 GCA_015064245.1 Oscillospiraceae bacterium
AAGGAAAGAAATAGGCATTTAAAATTATTTTTAAAGCAAAATATCCGTCTTAAACCTAATTAAAAGCAATTTGAAATTAAAAGTTTCCTCGGTGCTACGCACCTATAAACACCAATTTTCATATAAACTAAAATATAAAAGCGACCACATTTTCATGGTCGCTTTTTGTAGTTTATTTTTTCTTAGCGTTTACAATAGCCAGCGCGCTTTCGACCTGCTCGTCGGTGATATAGATCGAGCCGCCGGAGTAACGTGCGCCGTTATAGTATTCGAAAATGGATCTTTCCGGACGTTCTTCCTCAAGATTGAGATCCTCGCAGACCTCGTTAGGAGTCAGAACAGAGCGGAATTTATAACCCTCTTTTATGATCTTGATGATGTACTTGATGTAGATAAAGCGGATCTTATCCGCGTTTTCCGTAAGATCCTTCCATTTGGAGGTGTTCTTGACGGAATGCTTTCTTCTGAATACGCCGTCTTCGTCGCGGTCGAAGATGAAGCTTCTTTCGTCTCTGCGTTTCTTGTAACGGCTCAGGTCAACGCCGAAGATACTGAGCAGCTTTTTGGAAACGTTAGCGATATTCGCGGCAACCTTACGAACGGCGTACAGGAATTTATCCAGTACCGCGCGGCGCAGGGTTTTCGGAATAAGCTTTTTCAGAGAGTTGAGCGTCAGTACAGCCAAAACAACGGTGAGGATGTAGGTGAGCTGCTGAACGTAGCGCATAGCCTCACTGCGAGCGGCAAGATAGTTCAACCAGACGGAAATCTCAAACATTACGAGAGTTGCAGATACGAAAGCGGTACTGTTTGCTACTCTCGTTTTATCAAACAGGTGTCTCAATCCTTCAATTCTCCTAACATAATTACAGTAACGTTATTTCCGAAACGGTGGAAGTTGTCAACCACAGTATCCAGCGTTTCATTCATATAGGTGGTGAGAATGAATATCTCGGAATCGCACAGACCGCCGAGAATGTCGTTCTGCAGAAGAGCTGCGAAGGAGATACCCTCGCGGCAATCGATGAGAGCCATCTGGCAGAGGATCTCTTCGTAGTTGATAGCGCCGTTTACCATGGGAAAACGAATATGCGATTCGCCTGATACCAGAGGCGCGTTCGCGGCAAATCCGGCTCTGTAACCGAAATTAAAGGCTTCGCGGAGAAGCGCTGCGGCGTAGGACATACCCTTTTCCATGAACTTCTCATAGATCTTATAAGGCATGGAGATCTCGGTGGACGTCTGGAAATTGAGGTAGATCATAAAGTTTCTGTTGGAGCAGAAATCTCGGTTGTTTACGCGGATACCGTCAAGTCCGGTCCTTCCGCTCTTTGCGGTAGCCTTGAAGTTGATGGTATTAAAGGGGTCTCCAGAACGGTATTCTCTGATGCCGCTGACGGAGAAGGGGTCTTTTATGAGCCACTGACGGGAGAAAGCGTCACCCTGCATAGAGCTGGAAGGGGTGGGAAGCTCGTCGATACCGGTCAGCTTGGGGTAAACGTATATTGAAGCGGGAGCTGAAATATGACGCTCTTTACGCGCGTAGAGGATGGTAATGTTATCCAGAGCGTAGAAACCGCGCTTCAGCAGCTTGACGGAGTGCTTGCGGCGGATCTGCATATACGGCAGAATGATCTTGAATCTGCTGCGGGTATACTGCATATTCCTGTCGCGTTCGGGAATGTATCCGTCATACTGCAATTCGTTATAGATATAGTATTCAATATCAATAAAGAAAAACGGCAGAAAACTTCTGTTATAAATCGTTTCGGTAAGGGTTATTTCCTCGCCTTCGTAGGAGCCCTTGTCGGAGAACTCTCGCTTATAAGTGATCCTTGAAATGAATTTTTCGCGGAGGATGACGTATACGATCGAGAGAATGACAAAGATACAAAGGAGAGTAAGACCGAGGACTATACCCTTGTAAAGAGCGGATTCGTACAGGTTATCTGGCGCAAGATAACGGTTGAATCCAAACATCTTATTTTCCTGCCCATCCAAGAGAATTTTCTGTGGGAACCGGTACCTGCTCAACGATATCGTTGATAACGTTTTCAGCAGCGTTAGCCTTGATCTTAGCGGAGCTGGTGAGCATGATACGGTGAGTAAGAACGGGGAGAGCCGCCTTCTTAACGTCATCGGGCATTACGTAGTCACGGTTATCGATAGCCGCGTAACCCTTTGCGACCTTCATAAGGGACTGCGCGCCGCGGGGGCTGACGCCGAGGACGACTGTGTCGAAATGACGTGTAGCCTCAACGAGAGAAACTATGTAGCTCATAATGTCTCTGTGAACGAAGATCTTGGGCAGAGCTTCCTGAGCCGCGATGATATCATTGATAGTAGCAACGGGCTGAAGGGTAGCCAGAGGGCTGGAAACGCTGAAACGCTCCAGAATGTTTACGCCTTCCTCGTGAGTAGGATAGTTCATGCTCATCTTGATAAGGAAACGGTCGAGCTGAGCCTCGGGAAGCGGGAATACACCCTGGTTCTCGATGGGGTTCTGAGTAGCGACGACCATGAAAGGCTGAGCGAGCTTGTAGGTTTCGCCGTCGATAGTAGTCTGCATCTCTTCCATACACTCAAGAAGACCGGACTGGGTCTTAGGAGTAGCACGGTTGATCTCGTCTGCGATGAGGACGTTTGAGAAAACGGGACCCTTGACGAACTCGAATTCGGAAGTTTTCATATTAAAGAAGTTGATACCGGTGATGTCGGAAGGAAGCAGGTCAGGGGTGAACTGAACACGCTTGCTTGTGCAGTCGATAGATGCCGCAAGAGATTTTACGAGCATTGTTTTACCTGTTCCGGGAACGTCTTCGACGAGCATATGTCCCTGACAGAAGAGCGATATAAGCATAAGGTCGATAACGTTACCTTTACCAACGATGACTTTCTGAATGTTACCTTTGATTTTTTCATAGATAGGATAAATTGAGTTTGCCATTTTTGAACCAGCCTTTCTTTTGGCACAATGCCTTAAAAATATACTATTTTGTGTGAGTTCTGACTATAAAATTCACACACATAATAGATTATATAATATTTTTAGAAAATTGTAAAGAAGCAAAATAGCCAAAAATGAAATATTTACAATTAAGTAATATTTGATGAAACTCTCTGTAATAATAAATGTTATTTAAGATGGTTCAAATTTGGGTTTTACGGTGCGGAAACGTTGGATTTTTAATTGCGTTTTTTTTAATTAGGTTTAAGACGGATATTTTGAGTATGATTTTAAATTCTTTTTTTATATGTTCATTTCTTTCCTCTTTCTTTTTCGAAAGAAGAAAGAAAAATGCTGAAAATATATGTTTAAATTATACACAAAATGTCCGTCTTACAAAAACATAATAATCAAAACTCAACGCACCGTTAAATAAAAATTTGAAATAAAAATGAAAAAACCTCCCTGAACACAATTTGCATTCAGGGAGGTTTTGGCTTTTAACCTTGCAGCATACTCATTATAGCATCCATATCAACGAATGAGTTCATTATTATTGAAATGGTAAGCAGTATCAGCATTATTATAGTTGCGGGAGCGGAAAGGAAGAATTTCGCTTTTTCTCCGCCTGTCAGAAGGTTGTCTCCTTTTGACAGGAAGAAATGGATCCTGTTGGTGGTCAGCTCGTGGATTATCAGAATGATAGCTATTACGATAAATACGTAGACTATGGAATTGAGCAGACCGTATATCGCCAGGGCAAAATCCGGACCTTCGAGAGCCGCTTCGGGATCGTACATTATATCGTTATAGTTCGTAAACGATAGGAAGAACACGTTGATAAAGGAATAGCCGTTTACGACCATATGAGCGACTATCGAGGGAATTATCGATCCCGCTTTAATATCAATAAAACAGAAGAGAAATCCGAGGACCGCGGCGTAGAACATCTGCTCGTGATTCTGATGGATAAGTCCGAACAGCAGTCCCGAGACTACGGATGCGAAGACCGCGCCGTGCTTCAGGTTCTGGGCAAGCACGGGACCTCTGAAAAGTATCTCTTCAAATATCGGCGCGCAGATGACCACGGCGAGAAAGTAGACCACAAGTCCGAGCGGATCTGTGGGAAGCTCGGTCGACAGATCGTTTACGTGAACGCCCATAGACTGGATAAGGGAGAAGAACAGTTCTCCGATCAGCGCTACCAGATAGGTAACTCCGAGGGATATGACGCTCCATTTGAAGATATAAAGCTTTGACACCTCGCATTTTTTGAAGAACGTCAGCGTCTTATGCTTTTGACCTATGTTAATAACGTATATGACCGCGGGGAAGATGAATGCGTACTGAAGGAGCATTACGATATTGTTCAGCGTGTCGAGAGAGAAGCTCTCGATCGTAGTCATAGACGAAAGCGCGATAACGATGCCGTTCGTCAGCGCCAAATAAAGAATAACGGCAAGCGCGATAAGATTTGAACTCTTTTTCAGCTTTGACGCCGCTTTGCCTCTTGCGAAAAGCCACTCGCGGTGTATTCTCGCGCTGTAATTCTCGGGAGTCTCCTCCGGCATGGGCGCGTTGCCTGCGAAGGCGTCGGGGTTTTCTTCAAATATCTCTTTGAAGACCGAACGGTCCTCGCGGTAAGGGTTGTAGTTTTCTGGAACGATAGCGTCCTTTTCAAAAAGCCAGTTCTTTTTCGGGACTTCGCGCTCAAGCTCTCCGAGATGCTGAGCGTAATATCCGAAGCCCATCGGTTCCTTCGGCGTTTCTGATTTCGGTGTCTCGCCCTTCGAGTCTTCGGACTCGGACGCACCGGTATCGTTTTTGATATCCTCTTCCGCCGATACCTCGGCGTTTACGTTGTTTTCGCTGTCGGTCGGCTCCTCGGAAGACGGAATATTGGTGTTATTAAGTTCTTCCTTTGGATCTTTGTTGTTATCCATTGATCGCGACCTCCTTTTGGGTTCAGATAGATGTGGGCTTGGGAAGATATGCAAGAAGCGTTCTGAGATTGTTTCTCTTTACGGACTGTATAATAGAAGGAAGCTCGTTCTCAAATACCTTTTTGTGGTACTCGCTGTTTTCTGCGGGAAGTCTGGAGAAAGCGGCGGTGAGGACGGTCTTCATCTCGTCGGGAGTGTATTCGTCAAGAAGTCCTTCTGCGGTCATTACGTCGTCCTCGCTGAGAAGAACGTGGTGAACGCCGGGAATGAGGAACTGACAGATTACCGCGCATCTGAGGATCGGTATGTAAAGGTTGCCAACGTTGCTTTCCATATCCTCGGCTCTCATGACCTCGTACGCGATTACGGTCTTGACCTCTTCGCTGTCGTAATGTCTGCAGAAAAGATTTTCCGTAAGCATATTGGTGAGATAACGCTTGAGACGGACGATTCCCGAGCCTCTGGGGGCTATAGCAGTCTTATATCTGGGAATAACGGGGTTTCTGTGCGCGCCGAAGCGGATATTGTACGCCTTTGTGAAGGCTCTTACGTCCTCGTCGAGAGCGCGGTTGTAGTACTCGCTTCCTACGGGAAGACGCGTCTTTTTGTTGTTGAAGAGGAGCGCCGTACAGTCCGTCATTACGCGCTTGAGCGCGATACCGCCCGCGTCGTAAAGGTATGAAAGAGTCTTGGTCTTCAGCTCCTCGTAAGCCTTAGCGGGATTCTGTAACGAAATGAGATACGCGTCTATATTGTAAAGGAGAGAGGAGAGAAGATCGTTTGCCTTTTCGTTTGAGACAGAGGTGCTCTTGCCTTCTGTAAATTCGTCGATAACGGTAGCGAGTCCGTCGAATATCTTGGCTTTTACCGCAGCCTCCTCGGTTTCGTCTATATAACCCAGTCTTAAAGCCTCTTTGAGAAGAGACATGGTGTATTCAGAGTTATTGAGTCTCGCGCCGCTGAATATATTTTCGGCGTTTGAATATTGCTGGAGAGTGTTCATTTTAGGGAGATTCCTTTCTTGGTTTGGCTGAGCTTACTGAATCGCTTGGATATCCTCGGGATCATTCGTCGTCTTCGTAAGATTTTGGGAAGGTGAACTTACCGCGTTCAACGAACAGATCGAAGGCTTCGCTGTCGTACAGTCTGGCGACGTCGCCGCCGGCTTCGTACTCGAAGAGATATTTCAGAAATCTCAGCGCGTCTTCATCGCTTACTTTATCATCGGTTTCTGTTTTTATTGTGTAAAAGCATTCAAGAAGTCCTTCGACCGTATCCTTGAAATTCTGCTGGTTTATGTACCCGCTTTCGCAAAAGGTCTCGATGATCTTGGTCACCGCGCCTGCCCCAACCTCTATGCGCTCGGTGTCTCTCAAAAGCTCGGAACGGCACTCCGCTATCTCGGCGCAATCCTTTTTGGACAGTGTTATTCCATGCTCGCGTGTAACGTCGTTGAGCCGGAGAAGCTCCCGTGCAATGTATTTTTCATGAGCCTTGGATAACATACCGCTTTGGAATACTGTTAAGTAGTTTGGCATACGAGAACCTTTCCTTTCGCTTTTTTGGAGATACGCGGCGGAGCCGCGGATGCAGAATTAAAATGACGGATCGAATTTTTAAAAAAACTCTTGACAAATCCGATGGTGTGTGATAAAATATATATGCTCGGAAAGATGTGAACATCGATGTGTATTATATTTACTATATTATACACTATTTTATGAAGATTGTCAACCACTATTTATAATTTTTCACAAATCTTTTTTGAGACGGTGAGGACATGTCGGATCTTGAGTTTCCGTCACAGAGAAAAGCGCATTTCCCGAAAGGGATCTGCTGAAAGCGCTTCGGAAAACGGGAGATATCGGTACCGCCTCGCTTGGAAAACAGAATATTTGCGGCGATATGCCGAATGAGTTAAAAGCTCGGGTGGAACCGTGCGAAGCAGTCCTTTGCACCCCGGAAGTATTTCAGGGGAAAAGGGCTTTTTTGTTTTCCCCGGCAAGTAAGCAAAAAACAGTAAGGAGATAGAAAAAATGACGGCTTATGAGTATTTGAAAGAAAAAGAACTGATGCAGCGCAGCGTTATCGCGGCTGAGATCAACGGTAAGGCTTGCGACCTTACGGCAGAGGTAAAAGAGGGAGACGCAGTGGCTCCTCTTACCTTCGAGGATGAAAACGGTAAGAAGGTGTTCTGGCACACCGCGTCCCATATTCTCGCTCAGGCGGTAAAGAACCTTTACCCCGAGGCAAAGCTTACCATCGGTCCCGCAACGGATAAGGGATTTTACTACGACGTTGACAGAGAAAAGCCCTTTACATCCGACGAAATGGCGGTTCTTGAAGCGGAGATGGCTAAGATCGTAAAGGCGGACTATAAGATCGAGAAGTTCGTGCTCCCCAGAGACGAAGCAAAGAAGCTTATGGAAGAAAAGGGCGAGCCTTATAAGGTACTGCTTATCGACAGAGTTCCCGAGGGCGAGGAGATATCCTTCTACAAGCAGGGTGATTTCGTTGACCTCTGCGCAGGTCCGCACCTCTTCTCGACAGGCGCGGTGAAGGCTATTAAGATCCTTCAGATCACAGGCGCGTACTGGGAAGGCGATGCAAAGAATAAGGTCCTCCAGAGAATCTACGGAGTAGCGTTCCCCAAGAAAGACCAGCTTGCAGCTCACCTCGAGCAGCTTGAAGAAGCAAAGAAGAGAGACCATAACAAGCTCGGCAGAGAGCTTGAGCTCTTTACCACAGTTGACGTTATCGGTCAGGGACTTCCCATCATGCTTCCCAAGGGCGCAAGGATCATCCAGACTCTCCAGAGATGGATCGAGGATGAAGAGGCTAAGAGAGGCTGGCAGCTTACAAAGACGCCTTATATGGCTAAGAGAGAGCTCTATAAACTTTCCGGACACTGGGATCACTACCTTGACGGTATGTTCGTCCTCGGCGATCCTAATGACGAAACGAAAGAGTGCTTCGCTCTCCGTCCCATGACCTGCCCCTTCCAGTATCAGGCTTATCTGAACCGCGCGCGCTCTTACAGAGATCTGCCTCTCAGATATAACGAGACTTCCACCCTCTTCCGTAACGAAGACTCCGGAGAGATGCACGGACTTATCAGAGTCCGCCAGTTCACAATTTCCGAGGGACACCTTATGTGTCTGCCCGAGCAGCTTGAAAACGAGTTCAAGGGCTGTCTTGAGCTTGCTATCTACACTCTTAAGACTCTCGGTCTTTACGAGGACGTTTCCTACCGCTTCTCCCAGTGGGATCCCGATAACAGAGATAAGTATATCGGTACTACAGAGCAGTGGGATGAGGCTCAAGGTATCATGAAGAAGATCCTTGATAACCTGGAGATCCCCTATAAGATCGGTATAGGCGAGGCAGCGTTCTACGGTCCTAAGCTCGACATTCAGATCAAGAACGTTCACGGAAAAGAGGATACGCTCATCACCATCCAGATCGACCAGCTCCTCGCAGAGAAGTTCGGTATGGAATATACGGACAGAGACGGTCAGAAGAAGAACCCTTATATCATCCACAGAACTTCCGTTGGATGCTACGAGAGAACTCTTGCGCTTCTTATCGAGAAGTACGCAGGCGCGTTCCCCATGTGGCTCGCTCCCAACCAGGTCACCATCCTTCCCGTTTCCAATGCCTTCGACGATTATGCGTACGAGGTGCGCGACGCGCTCCAGAATGCAGGTATCCGTTGCGAGCTGGATAACAGAAACGAAAAGATCGGCTACCGTATCAGAGAGGCAAAGATGTCCAAGGTTCCTTATATGCTGGTTCTCGGCGAGAAGGAAGCTACGAGCGGAACTGTTACGACCAGAAACCGTAAGGACGAAAGTGAGACTCTCAGCATAGCAGACGTTGTTACTAAGTTCAGAAAAGAAATTGACGAAAAAACGAGGTAAAGCAATTATAGACTGATATTAAATTATAAATAACAAAAATCCGCCTGATGTGTACTGCGCATTAGGTGGATTTTATATTATGTTTTAAATTTCAATCGTCACAAACGCGATCTTTTTTCTGTTCCAGGTATAAGTGATATAAAGAGTATCATTTTCCGCAATTATGGCGGGATAGGCGAATTTGCCTTCGTCTGTCTCAAGGTCGACAAGCTTTTCGAAGGTGGCGCCGTTGTCGCTTGAAACGTACACGGTCAGCGGAGTTCTCGCGCCCCAGTTGTCAGAGATAGGGTTGCAGACGAGATAGACCTTACCGTCTTCAGCCTTGACCGCGTCGATACCGCTGTTATTGTTGGGCATATCGGTCTCGTAAGCCTGACACCAGGTCTCGCCGTTATCGTCGGAATCGGAGCGGTAGACCTTGCCGCAGTTGGTTCTCATAAGGGCGTGAATGTGTCTTTTTTCAGATTCCCAAAGAGTGGGCTGAATCATATTGACATCGTCGGATGCGGGAATGTCGCATTTCTTCCAGCTAATACCGTCATCGGAAATGTCAACGAATGCTTTCCAAACCCCTCTTTCCGTAGAAGCGGGAGCGATCAATCTTCCGCTTGATGCGCGGAACATCTTGTTTTTAACAGGTCCGCGTCCGCCGCTTTCGTCGCCTGCGATCATCTCGCGAGGCTCGCTCCAGGATGCGCAGTTGTCCGTTGATGTCACTACAAAGGTCTTCCAGTCGGGGATCTCATATCCTACCTTGTAGTAAAGAACGATCTCGCCGTCATCCTTTAAGAACAGAACGGGATTCCAATGTGGGATACCGTCGTCAGGCGTTACGGGGATAGGCTCGCTCCAATCCTTTTCGTCGCTAACGCTTATCCAAATGCGGACGTCGTTGGCTTTTTCTTTTGTACCGCCGAACCAGGCGGAAACGAAGCGTCCGTCCTTCAGCTTGATGATCGTGGAAGCGTGGCACTGCGGCGCGCCAAAGCTGTCAAATATAAATTCTTTTGTAATGTTCATTTTCAAAACTCCTTATTTGCCGAGTTCTCGGAAATTTTTGATTCTGTGGAACGTGGCATAATTTGCATCGTGAAAATTGCGGGCGTTGTTTATAGCCGTACGGCTCTGGAAGATGATGTCGTCTCCCTCGATCTCAAAGGCAATATAATTGAATCCGACCTTTTGATGATCCTGATCGCGGGCGTCAAGAATGTCAGCGCAAAGTTCCCAGTTTTCAAGGTCGCTTGAGCGCATAAGAGAGAGGAGTGAGCGGTCGCGGATCTTAGTTGCATCTGTTATGCGGGAGATCATCGTGTAATAATATCCGGTTCTTTCGTCCTTCCGTATCATGAATTTCGAAAGATTTCCCGGAAGCTTTATGGCGTGAGAGTACTTCAGCGGAGCGTGATGATCCTCGGTGTTCACCTCAAAGGCAAGCACAAGACCGTAGTTTGGAACTGTCTTAGAGGTATCGTAACGCATAATGTTATACATCTTACCGTTCGGCGCGATGACGGGAGTACCTTCTATGCAGCCGGTGCTCGGACCGACAGCAACGCCTTCCCAGCTTTCATCGTATTTCACGGGTGGCGTTATAGCCCAGCTGTCGCAGTCAAGGAGGTCGTCGTCAACGCTGCAGGACATTATCATCGCTGCGTGATAACCGGCTTTCCAAGCGCCCCATTCGCAAGTCAGGTAGATGCGTCCGTTGTGAACGAGAACGTTCTGAGGGTTTTTGTGAACTCCCGGCATACCGCTATTGCAGGAGCCTCGGAGAATAACCGAAGGAGCGGGAAAGGTCTTACCGCCGTCGGTTGACTTTCCGATAAGAAGATCGCCGTATTCGTTTGAGATAGCGAACATATAGACGTCTCCGTTATGGATGAACAGCTTTCCCCAGAAGCAGGGGAAGAGATCGGCGACGTAACGCCAGGTCTTTCCGTCATCGTCTGAGCGGAAGATGAGAGTGAGGTTCTGAGGCGCGCCGCTTTCAAAAACGTCCATGCTTGAAAGCAGATAACCGTCTGGATGACGGACGAATGAGGGAGAGCAGAGAGAACTTCCGGAGAATGAGTAAGCCTTATCTTCGGGATGCAGATAGTTTATCACCGTACCCGGAACAGCGCCGGTTCTTGCCAGACGCACGCGGCTCTTTTGGCTTCCTTTTTCTATGTAAAACTTGTAATCCGTGTCAGTTTCAAGTCCGTTTACCGTAAAGGAGCAACCCTTGATACCTTTGTAAACGGTATAGGTCTCGCAGTCTCTTTTCCCGAAATAAACGGTATATTCTGCGTTTTCGTCGCCTAGCCACTCGAAGCAGACGTGATCTTTTTCGGGAGCGATACGGCAGACGTATATATCTCCGCTCTCAAACAGAAACGGCTTATACGGGCGGTAGCTCCAAGGAATACTTTTCTGCATGAATTTTGCCTTTCTTTATTATAAATTTATAGCGTTGAGGAAGAACTCGGCAAAGCCTCGCCCTATGGGAGAGGTGTCACCGTAGGTGACGGAGAGGGAGTTTCATAGAAAATGTACTTTTTTACCCTCTCAGTCTCGCGTTGCTAGACCTTGATAACGAAGTTATCTAAGTCTCCACGGAGTGAGAGCCTTTAATTCGTGCTGTCATCTTCCGGATAAATATCTTAAACTTCTATTCCAAGTCCCTTTGCAAATTCAATACAAGCGTATCTCATCTGCTCTACGCAGTCTTTGCCGTAATCCGTCAAACGCTCATCTCCTCTTACTCTGGAGATGTTTTCCGTCGGCATACCCTCCAGGCACATGTGGTATTTTGCGCTGAGAGGATAGGGAAGTCCCGCTTCGGTAAAGGCAACGGTGCTCAAAAAGCACTGTAAAGCCTTCGCCTTCTCGGGCTCTTTTTCAAAGTTCTCGCAAAGCCAGACGTAAAGCTCGGGATGGAAATTCGCCATAACGCTGCTGTAACCTGCCGCTCCGTGCTGAAGGGAATCGAGCAAGGTCTGAGCGTTTGCATTCATAAGGGCGAGATCGGTACCGCGAAGGATATCAAGGCGGTCGCGTATCATCATCTTATCGCAGCAGGTATCCTTCATAAAGAAGAATCTGCCCGTGCCGAGGCACCATTTCAGTATTTTGGGAGTTACCAGACGCTTATAGGGAAAGGGACATTCGTACATTCCCAGCTTTGCGTCCTTGGGGAGAAGAGCAAGGAGCTTTTCGGCGTTTGAGATCCAGACGTCGTCACCCTCGTTGTTTATATCGAGACGGTTGGTTATCCAGATAAGGGCGTCAGCGCCAGCTTCGTAGACTGCGTTAAGCTCATCTGCCTGAGCATCGATGCTCTCGGAGGTGTGTCCGGAGCAGACTACCGTGAAATCACGTCCGTTCTCCTTTGCAAGAGCCTTGGCTTTTTTGTAGACCGCGGAAGAAAGACTTATCTTTTCCTCTTTGTTCATTTTCCATATCTCGCTGGATTGGCAGATCGCGAATATCCCCGAGCAGCCCTTGTTAAAGTACCACTCAACATATTTTTCTGCGGTTTCGATATCAATGCTTCCGTCTTTTTTGAACGGCGTTATCATCGTAGGGAAAACGCCGAGATTTTTTATTTCGTTCATGTTTTTGCCGTTCCTTTCGTGAATTGAATGTCTTTAATCTGATTTAGCTACTTTTGAAACAAAGCTGTTTATGTTTTTCTGAGCAGAATCTGACTGCGCAGTCAGCCTTGATGTGACGTCAGCGTCATTTGTCGCGCTGATGGTAAGAACGCTCATTATGCCGCCTGCGTACGTTCCGTATTCAACGATGAAGCTCTTGTGAGCGGATTCGTAAATGATATCTATCATTCGCGAGGCGTCATCATCGCGGGCGTACTTTGCTTTCAGAGCAAGCTCATAAAAAGCGACTGTGGTGTAACGGTAAGCTTCTGCGCAGAGAGCTTCAATGATGGCGCTTACCGTGTCGAGATTGTCTTCAAGCTCAACTATCGCCTGAACGCAGAGACTTCCGGACGAAGTCTGAATATCCGAAATGTATTCGTCTCCCGCTTCGAGAGTGGGATAGGGGAGTATGCCGTAATTGGTCTTCATGTCGCGCATCCATGCTGTCTGTATCGCTCCGAGACGCTGAGGCAGAAATACGTAGTTTCCCTCCGTAAATTCCTCGATTATGTAGCTTCCAAAGCCTTCCTTTCTGTCCCAGGCGCCCTCGGACTCATGGAGAAGCTTTCGCATAACGTCAACGACCTTTACGACGTCCTCGTTACCGAGAAGGTTGAGAGTGACCTTACCGCTGGACTCTCGAGAATAGGTGTTTTTTGCTACCCTGGTAGAGAGGATGAACTGATTAAGTGATTCGCTTCCTACCCAAGGAAATCCGAATATGTCGCCCTGATCGCGGCGGTTTGACATTTCGGGATTGACCGAGGTGTCAACGTAAAGTGTTCTGGTCATGGTGTAAAGCGCTTCTAGCGTCCATTCCTTTTTATCCACCAGATCGTAAAAATAATCTTTATCCTTTTTCAGATACGTCTCGATAAGCTCCGTGTTGAAATAGAAGGCGCTCATCTTGAGAAAGTTGGATACGTGCATATCGCCCGAAATGAAATGATATCTGTAGTTGTCAGCGGAGAGTGATTGATTTACGTCGTTCCACCACCAGGGCTGAGTCAGATCTATGTACGCCGTGTCGCCAAGATCGCAGAGATAAGCGTTCAGCCCAAGCTGAACGGAGGTGTTGTTCGAGGTACTGATGAAATCGTAATACTCCTGGGACTGCATGACTCTTGCCATCTGATTCTTCGTGTCGGCAAGTGCTCCCGTGTCGGTCGGTTGCCAATTGAGCTTGCAATTAAGACGCCATTCAACCGTTTTGTTTCTCTCGTAGACGGTCTGATATACGGCGTTATAATTTTCGCCCGTCTCAATGCTTCCTTCGCATTCGTAAAGACGGGAGATATCGTCATTCCTGAAAAGGATGCCTGCCTCGTATCCTCCGAGGTTAATATCTTCGGGGAGTCCGTCCGGAGTGGAGGGACGTCCGGGCTCATCGGACAGATGCCATTTTCCGTCATCGGCAGGCTTAATTTCTTCTTTTTCGCATGAAACGAGCGCAGTTGCGGTAAAAAGCATTGCAAATGCAAGCACAATGGCGATAAGATTCGATAATTTGCGTTTCATAATCTTATTGATCCTTTCTGGCAAGAATTTAAAACAAGTCCTTTTCTAAATTTTAACATTATATACGGTAAAAATCAATACACTAAAAGGTCATTTTTTTATAAAAATCGGACATGGGTATTGCTTTTTGTGAAAAACGGTGGTACAATGTAAATATAAATCCGAAAGGAAACGGTTGTATGGAGAAAGCGTTTGCGAAAATAGATTTTGAAGAGCTTAATAAACTGAATCTGTACGGCAGACTGTGCGAGGCAGCCGATGCGGAGCTGTATTGGTTCAACACCATAGACAGAGCGGACGCCGCCTTCGGTCAGACGATGAAAACCCATCACCACGATTTCTTTGAGATACATTTCATTCTCGGCGGAAGGATAGTTTACGTTTTCGGACAAGAACGGGCTGAAGCGGAAGCAAACAGTATCGTGGTCATACCGGCGGGAGTGCCGCACGTGATAGAGAGCTTTACCACTGATATGCTCAAATCGTCGATCGCGGTTCGGATAGATGGAAGCGAAGCGATCTTTAAAGGACTTCGCTCTAAAGGCTGCAGGGCATTGAAGATGCAGGATAAGCTATGCCGCGGGATAGCCTTCTGCACCGAAATCGCGGGCAAACAGCTTCCGTACAAAGAAATACTTATTAAAAACAGAATATTTGAAATACTTTGCGATATCGCGGGAGAGTTTGACTTCGAGGTTCAGAAATCCGCGGTTGAAACCGATGCTCGAGATGTGAGGTTATTTAAAGCCAAGCAGTTTATAAAGGATAACCCAAACGTTTTTATCGGATGCGAGGAGCTGGCGAGATATTGCAATATCAGCGCGAAGCAGCTGAACAGGATATTCATCAAATATGAAAGCACGCCGCTTTTGCAGTACATTCATACGGAAAAGCTGGAGCAGGCTAAAAAAATGCTGACGGAAAGCGAGGCTACCGTCAGCGACGTAAGTGAAACTCTTGGCTTTTCAAGCGTCTACTATTTCAGCAGATTTTTTACAAAGCATATCGGAATGTCTCCGGTGGAGTACAGAAGGTCGGCGGGGGGATAACGATCTGAGAAAAGATGCGTGATAAGGGAAAATTATTAAAAGACACCGCGGAGGGGAAGCAAATGACAAAGGAAGTTTTTCTGGAATACTGCCTTAATACGTACGGTACGGCGCCGGACTATCCGTTTGACGAGGACTTTGAAACGGCGGTGCTCAGGCACGCGGATAACCGCAAATGGTACGCCATCGCAATGCGAGTACCGCGGCGCAAGTTTGGATTTGAGAGCGGCGAGGTGATCGACGTGGTCAATCTGAAGCTGCCGACTGAGATGTTTGGAACGTTCGGCGCGTCTGACGGCGTTCATCCCGCTTACCATATGAATAAGCTGCATTGGATCTC